>NZ_JBXWPK010000009.1:0-148355 GCF_059611825.1 Ruegeria sp. CDSA221 | reverse complement strand
TTCGGCTTCGGCTTCGGCTTCGGCTTCGGCTTCGGCTTCGGCTTCGGCTTCGGCTTCGGCTTCGGCTTCGGCTTCGGCTTCGGAAGGCGTTTCTTCTACAGGGTCAGCATCGTCAACAGGTGCCTCATCCGGGGTCTGGACAATGTCCTCGACTGCGTCAGCCTTGGGGTCATCTTCCGGCTTTTGATCGGTTTTCTTCTTACCAGCCACCGCAATGTTCCCCTTTTCGAATCCAAAACAACCTGAACAACTAACCAGACTAAGTTAATCTGTGGCCTCGCCGCCCTCAACCCGCATCGCATGTTTCACAAGCTTTTTAACGGCTTTCCGCATTTTCTTCGGTGTCGGCTCTTTGGCAATCTTCAGGCGGACATAATCCAAGGAATAAAGGGGTTCAGCCGTGACCTCGCTGATTGCAGCCAGCCAAAGTGGTGCCGAACCCACCCAGATGTCGGCAAATTGTCGCGCTGTTCTGGGTGAAAATATGGGGGCAATCACCGGTTCATTGCCCTCAGCAACGGCGCCTGCCCGATCTGTGAGCGGTAACAGGTGCTGTTTATAGACAGGCTGTTCACGCACAGCCAGACCGGATTCGGTCAACCGTTCAGCAATGTTACCCCGGCTGTGTTCCCCCCGAAGATGAAGCAGCGGACTTTGGGGCCGGTGCTTTAGCAGGTTTGCAATCAGCTCTTCGGCAGTAGCACCCACCATCTGGGCATCCCAGCCCGCGCCTTTGGCCGTTCCGGTGGTAACAGGACCGACACAAAAGGCCGGCATCTTTCGAGATACATCTAAAGACATCGCCGCATTTACGGCGTTGGCCGAAGTAAAGATCAGCCCCTTTGCTTCATCCGCATGCACTTGCACCGCCAAAGGTTTTATTTCCAGGATCGGCGAATGGATAACCTCTACCCGGCTTCTGATGCGGGTTGGCAACTGCGCGACGAACCTTTCAGACGCAGCGCGCGGGCGGGTCATCAACAAATACAACAGTTGGCGCCTTCGGCCTTGGGATTGTTTGCATCCGCGCAGGGTGATACCCCGCTTGGCAACCAAGGTGTAACGGATCAGGCCAATGGTGCAAACACTTACTGTCCTCGGGTTGGAAAGCAGCTGTGATGACACGGCCGCCGCAGTCGTGCGCCAATCCGATGATACAGCCGCCGAAGTGCTGTCCTCGGTTGTCTATGGCCAGACCGAATTGCACAGCGCATTTGGTGGCGTGGTGCCTGAGATTGCCGCCCGCGCCCATGCGGAAAAGCTGGATACCTGTGTGATGCAGGCGTTAGAGGCCGCGGGTCTGGGCCTTGCCGACATGGACGCTATTGCCGTAACCGCCGGTCCCGGCCTGATTGGGGGGGTTATGTCAGGCGTCATGTGCGCCAAAGGGATCAGTGCCGCCACGGGCCTGCCATTGATCGGAGTCAACCATCTGGCCGGTCACGCGCTGACGCCACGCCTGACGGACGGGATCGCGTTTCCCTACCTGATGCTGCTGGTCTCGGGCGGGCACTGCCAATATCTGATTGCCCATGGGCCCGAGCAATTCACCCGTCTCGGCGGCACCATCGACGATGCCCCGGGAGAGGCCTTTGACAAGACAGCCCGCCTGCTGGGCCTACCGCAACCCGGTGGCCCCTCGGTCGAGGTAGAAGCCCGCACGGGCGATCCCAAGCGGTTCCGGTTTCCGCGGCCACTGCTGGACCGTCCGGGCTGCGATTTGTCCTTTTCCGGGCTCAAGACCGCGCTGATGCGAATGCGCGACCAGATCGTGGCCGAAAAAGGTGGCCTGACGCGTCAGGACCGCGCCGATCTTTGCGCCGGGTTCCAACAGGCCATCGTGGACACTTTGGCCGAGAAAACCCGCCGCGCAATCGACCTTTACCTATTGGAAGGCCCTGCGGAGGCGGTTGTGTCTGTTGCGGGCGGCGTAGCGGCAAATACGGCCATTCGTACCGTGTTAAAGTCTATCTGCGCCGAAAAAAGTGCCAGATTTACCGCCCCTCCGTTAGCCCTGTGCACCGACAATGCCGCCATGATCGCCTATGCCGGAATTGAACGTTTCCGCACGGGTGCCCGCGATGATCTGACCCTGACCGCGCGTCCGCGTTGGCCTCTGGATCAAACCAGCCCGGCCATGTTGGGCAGCGGCAAAAAAGGAGCCAAAGCATGAGCGTGTCGGTTCTGGGGTCCGGAGCGTTTGGAACAGCTCTGGCGATTTCGCTGGCCGGGAAAGGCCCCGTCACGCTATGGGCTCGGGATCCGGAACAGGCTCAGATGATGCAGAACCATCGCGTAAACAGCGCGCGCTTGCCGAATGCACCTTTGCCCAAGGCGATTACGGTTACTTCGGACGCTGATCTGGCGGCAGAAAGCGAAATCATCCTCCTGTCCGTGCCGATGCAGAAATTGCGGAGCGCGTTGTGTGCGCATTCTGCTACCCTCAGAGATAAAACGCTGGTCGCCTGCTGTAAGGGGATCGAGCTAACCTCGGGCCTTGGGCCGGTTTCCGTTATCCGTGAAACCGTCCCAGAGGCGCGCGCTGCGTTGTTGACCGGGCCAAGCTTTGCGGACGACATCGCGCGCGGCCTTCCCACCGCATTGACACTCGCTTGTGCGGATGATGCGATTGGTCGTGACCTGCAGCATGAATTGAGCACCACAAATCTGCGCCTCTATCGCACCGCGGATACTATCGGCGCCGAACTTGGTGGGGCCTTGAAAAACGTCATGGCCATCGGGTGCGGGGCCTGCATTGGCGAAGGCATGGGCGAAAGCGCCCGTGCCGCCCTTATGACGCGGGGCTTTGCCGAGATGCAGCGCTTTGCGCTGATGCGCGGGGCCCGCCCTGAAACATTGATGGGCCTGTCGGGTATGGGTGATCTGGTACTGACCTGCTGTTCCGAACTGTCCCGGAACTATCGATTTGGCCTGTCGCTTGGGCGTCAGGATGCTTTTGACACAAACACAACCGTCGAAGGTGTTGCCACGGCCAAGGCTTTGGCCAAAATTGCCAAAGCAGAAGATTTGGACATGCCCATTAGCACCATCGTGTCAGAAATAAGCACCGGAGAATGCAGCGTTGGTGAAGCCATGCGCTGGCTGCTGAACCGACCCCTGAAGGAGGAATAACATGCTGATCGCCCTTATCGCCAAGGATAAACCCGACGCGCTGCAAACCCGGCAGGATAACCGTTCCGCCCATCTGGCCTATATCGAGGAAACTGGTGTTGTTGCCCAGGCCGGACCCCTTCTGGAAGGCGATGCGATGATCGGATCACTGATCATCCTCGAGGTCGAGGATATGACGGCGGCGCAAAACTGGGCCGACAATGATCCCTATGCCAAGGCAGGTCTGTTCCAGTCGGTTGATCTGATCGTCTGGAAAAAGGTGGTCGGCTGATGGCGTATTGGCTGTTCAAATCCGAACCCTCGACCTGGAGTTGGGACCAGCAAGTCGCCAAGGGCGCAGAGGGCGAAGAATGGGATGGGGTGCGCAACTATCAGGCACGCAATTTCATGCGGCAGATGGCCGTGGGCGACCGTGGTTTTTTCTATCATTCGCAAAAAGACAAGGCGATTGTCGGCATTGTTGAGGTTTGCGCCGAAGCCCATCCCGACAGCACCACCGACGACGACCGCTGGGAATGCGTGGATATCAAAGCCGTGCGCCCCTTCACCACGCCGGTCACGCTGGATCAGATCAAAATGGATGAACGTCTGGGCGAGATGGTTCTTGTCAGAAACTCCCGCCTGTCCGTGCAACCGGTCAGCGATGCCGAATGGCAGGTGATCTGCGATCTGGGGCAGACGAAGTCGGATTGATTAAAGGGAAGGTCCTGACAGATGCAAAACCTTCCCTACCCCGCGTGCTCCCGACTCACCACACGCGTATAGAATTTCGGTTCTGACCGTCCTGGTCACAAACTGACATTAGCCCATTTGGCCGGTTTGGCACAAACAACAAGTACCTAAAATTGGAAACGCCCGCCACAGATCGGGCGGGCGCTGATTGGTCGAAACCCGGATTTAGCTATAGACCGACTCTTTGCCGAAATGCTTGGTCAGCATATAGTAAACGACAGCACGATACTTGTTGCGCTCGGACATGCCATAGGTTTCCAGCGCCTTGTTGATCGCTTCCATCAACTCGGGGCCGTCGGAAAGGCCCAGTTTCTTGACCAGGAAGTTGTTTTTGACGGTCTCAATTTCACCTGACTGAGTTGCTGCCACGGTCGACGCGTCGGCGTCATAAATCGCCGGACCACATCCGATTGTGACCTTGGTCAAGAGGTCCATGTCGGGGTCCATCCCGCATTTGTTTTTCAGATCATCTGCGTATTTGGCGATCAGTTCGTCGCGTTTTCCCATGAATATTTCTCCCGTTGAGCAGCTTTGGCTGCGATTTTCAATGCGCCTATGAACAGGTGTCGGAAGGTTAGTCAGTTGTTCTGTTTACACAAAGGGAAAATTTCAGGTCATTCCCCGTAAGCGAAATTATGGCAGCACAAATAGACTCCGCGTACCACAATGCCTGATTCTGGCCTTCTGCAAGGGTCAGGTGGTTTGGATTTAGGGCGCAGCGGGAAAATGTTGAAACCAGTGCAGCGCGCCGACATGGCACCTGCTAACCGACCGGTGGTTATCTGCAATATCCCCAACCCGGCCCCTGAAGATGGAAGTGGTCCGCATGCAGCCGGTTGTAGTTTGGGCCAAGTACCACCCGAAACCATTCGCATGCACCCCGGCCAATCCGGTGTAGAAAATCTGCTTCGGGTCCGGGTGTTGTCCAGTCCGACAGCAGGCTCAGGCTTCGCCCATCTGCCAACTCGACCCCGACAATATCGATGGCATCAGCGGTGGCATGACTGCTCCAACCGCTGTCCTTTCCCTGCGCGGTGCGCATTCGCCGGCAGTTATAGCTGCCCAGGTGGCGCAAGCTGCGCACCCTGCTGCCAAACATCTCGCGCGCGGCGGGTTGGACCACATGGTGTTCCCACATGGCCAATCGCAGAGCCGTGGCACAACGGGTCTCGACGCCATTGACGCTGGCCGTGGTTAAGCCCGAGAGAACCCCGCGCCCGGCTATTCCGCATTTCTCGTCGACAATCAGATCCTCGACCAGGGAAAAGCTTACCCCCGCCCCGGCCAATGCGGCCCTGCACTGCGTTTCATCGGCCAAAGCTCGTCGCATTTGCACAGGTGTGACCGGCGTGACCCGAGCCGTAATGGTCAGATCTCGCAAAGGGTTCCAGTGGTCCGGAACCGGTGATTGCGGGTGGGACAAAAGCCAGCAGCCACCCCCACCCATCAAAACCACCAAGGCGAGTGCTGAGAAAACGAAAGACGCCGCCAGATGCAATATCCGACGGCGTCCAGGAGGTTTGGTCATGCCTGACCCGCAATTAATAGCGGTAGTGTTCAGGCTTATAGGGGCCTTCCGGCTTCACTCCGATATAGGATGCCTGCTCGCTGTCCATCTGCGTCAGCTTCACGCCGATACGGTCCAGATGCAGGCGTGCAACCTTCTCGTCCAGATGTTTAGGCAGGATGTAGACCTTGTTTTCGTACTGATCGCCTTTGGTGAACAGCTCAATCTGGGCCAACACCTGATTGGTGAACGAAGCCGACATCACAAAAGACGGATGACCGGTGGCGTTGCCCAGGTTCAGCAGGCGGCCTTCGGACAGCAGGATCAGACGATTGCCCGAGGGCATCTCGATCATGTCCACCTGTTCCTTGATGTTGGTCCACTTGTGGTTCTTCAGGCTAGCCACCTGAATTTCGTTGTCAAAGTGACCAATGTTGCCGACGATGGCCATGTCCTTCATCGCGCGCATATGCTCGATGCGGATCACGTCCTTGTTGCCGGTCGTGGTGATGAAGATATCCGCGCTGTCAACTTCGTCTTCCAGCAGCGTAACCTCGAACCCGTCCATCGCGGCCTGCAGGGCGCAGATCGGATCAACTTCGGTCACTTTCACACGGGCACCGGCACCGCGCAGCGACGCGGCCGAGCCTTTGCCCACGTCACCATAGCCACAGACCACGGCAACTTTACCAGCCATCATAGTGTCGGTGGCGCGGCGGATACCGTCGACCAGCGATTCCTTACAGCCATATTTGTTGTCGAACTTCGACTTGGTGACACTGTCGTTGACGTTGATCGCGGGGAAAGGCAGTTGGCCTTCCCTGACCAGCTGGTACAGACGGTTCACGCCGGTCGTGGTTTCCTCGGACACGCCTTGGATCTGGTCGCGCATTTTGGTGAACCAACCGGGGGACGCGGCCATACGCTTGGCGATCTGCGCCTTGATGGCCTCTTCCTCTTCCGAGCCCGGTACGGGGATAATGTCTTCGCCCGCTTCGGCGCGGGCGCCCAGCAGGATATACAGCGTCGCATCGCCGCCATCGTCCAGGATCATGTTGGGGCCGTCGGTGAACAGGAAGGATTTGTCCAGATAATCCCAATGCTCTTCCAGCGTCTGGCCCTTGATGGCGAACACCGGAATTCCGGCTTCGGCAATCGCCGCCGCCGCATGGTCCTGGGTTGAGAAGATGTTGCACGACGCCCAACGCACATCCGCGCCCAGCGCCACAAGTGTTTCGATCAGAACGGCTGTCTGGATGGTCATGTGCAGCGACCCGACAATACGCGCGCCCTTCAGGGGCTTTGCGTTACCGTATTCCGCGCGCAGGGCCATCAGGCCCGGCATCTCGGTCTCTGCAATATCCAGTTCTTTGCGGCCAAACCCGGCCAGCGAAATGTCTTTGACGATATAGTCCCCGGCCATCAGGTGCTCCATTCCGGTATAATTCAATCCGGGTTGCCCTAGCATCCCTTTCGGGACGTGGCAACGCAGATGGCCGGAAACGGGGTTCTAAGCCGCCAAAATCAACTTGGTATGCCCTCTACCTTGATTTTGGGGATCGCTTGGAAAAAGTCGGTCCCAACGGCGACAATGCAACTGATGCCGTTCGGACGTGTCACCAAAACGGTATAGCTACCCGTTTCCTCTGAGGTCCAGACCTCCATCACCGATTGCGAGCCACGGGATTTTTGCAATCCACCAAAGGCCAGTTCCTCGGAATAACTGTCCTGTAGCGTTGAAATCAGTTGATCACGCAGCGCACAGCTTTGCTGGGCAAAGGCAGGCGGTGCAGTGGCGGCCATACCAAAGGCCAGAGCAATTCCTAACAAACGCTTGAACATAGCAAGCTCCTTTCGATACGAGTTACGTCCGAGAGGGGCACACCGGGAGGAGCATGCGCCCCCCTCGGTACAAATGTCGGTATCACCGCGCGCTTGTTCAAAGCACGATTGCTCAAGAAAAAGTTGGCAGCTGGTGATCTTGACAGGTACAGCTTACCACAAAAATGCGAATTTAATGTGTCCCACTTCACAAGGCATGGCAGAATGGCAACACAACCCCGCGCATGGCAAAGAATGCTTTCCGGGCGCAGGCTGGACCTGCTGGACCCAACACCGGTGGATATCGAGATTGAGGATATCGCGCATGGGCTGGCCTTTGTGGCCCGCTGGAACGGGCAGACACATGGCGATTTCGCCTATTCGGTGGCCGAGCATTCGCTGTTGGTCGAAGAGCTTTTTGGTCGTATTGCCCCCAAGGCACCGGTCAAATGGCGGCTGGCGGCCCTGTTACACGATGCGCCGGAATACGTGATCGGAGATATGATCTCTCCGGTCAAATCCGCTGTCGGTCCCGACTATGGCGCGCTGGATGACCGGCTGGCTGCGGCAATCCACATCCGGTTCGGCCTGCCCGCTGTGGTGCCTAAAACGGTAAAACGGCAAATCAAAAAGGCCGACAAGATCAGCGCCTGGATGGAAGCCACCCAGATCGCGGGCTTTTCCGAGGCCGAGGCGACAAAATTCTTCGGCCGCCCGGACAGGGTTATTATGGAAGGGCTGCAGATCAAATTGCGGCCACCCGTTGAAGTAAGATGTGCCTATACGCATAGACATTCGGCATTGATGGCCGAGATTGGGCCCTGACCACTATCAGCCTTCTGATCGCGCCACCTTCTGAAAGACTTTGCCGTCAATCTCATGGGCATGCCAACGCACTGGCGTCGCCTTCAGATTTGTTATTTCGGCCTTGCCCTCAGTCTTTTGTACTTCAATCTGCATAATCGTGCTGCTGGCAATGTCTCTATCGGCGAAACCCCACAGCAGACTTCCTAGGGAATAGGCGATTGGCACCGTCCGATCTCCGGTCTGTGTGCGATACAGCTGAATCGGCTGAGGGACATGGGGGTGGTGGCAGACGATAAGATCAGCTCCGAATTCGGCCAAGTCCTGTGCGGCTTCTTGCTGCGCTCGGCGCGGGAACAGCTCGAACTCATGACCCCAATGAATAATCGCAATAACCAGATCACAGCCAGCCGCTTTTGCGTTCGAAATCTGTGTCTTTAGAAGGGTGGTGTCCGGCGCTTGATGCTTTGAAGTCAGCTTGGCGATATTGATGCTCTGCTTTTGACCTTCAGGAAGCGCGTGGCCGTTGGTACCAAAAGCGCAGGACGCAAATCCGAACTTTATCCCTTTTCGTTCGATCGTTTTGACGGCTGTGGCTTCTGTCAAACTCTCATTCACGCCGATTTGCATGATATTTCTGTCACTTAAGACGTTTAGAGTCGTCTCAAGCCCCTCAACACCCATGTCGAGAATATGGTTGTTTGCAAGGTTCAAAACATCAATGAACCTCTCGTTATGGCTGGTCAAAGCATCGAACTGTTCTTCCGACGCACATTCGATCGGCGGGCCGGCGTCCCCGATCACTTCGTCAATCAAAGGCTGTGTCGTTACAGGTGACTCGTAGTTGGCGACCAAAATATCATCCTGAAACAAAAGATCTTCGATCTCAGCATATACCTGGTCTTTTGCGACACTGGCCCTGTGGGTTCTTAGAATGTCCCCGGCAAAGCTCAGAGTGACCGAATTTGATGTGTCACTGATGTCAGCGGTTGAAAGTCGTACGGCCGTTTTAGTCATAAAGCCGGACTGATCCAGCTCCGCTTCAGGCTGCTGAATGGGGTTCTTACTTTTATAGACCCAGTACAGGTTGTCCAAAATGTTCATTTCGGAAAGCTCACCCGCAGCGCCCTTTCGTGGTCGCGCCCAAAACCCAAATCTCTCTGCTGCCCAGGTGACAACAGAGACAATGACTTTAAGGCCAGGGTTGGAAATACGGAGGCTCTCGTATGGCGTATTAGGGAGCGGCGACACTTCGATACATCTCAACTATTTGTTCGGAAAATATAATTATTGAACTTAACGACAACACAAACTGGTTAACAGACACTAAATTAAAGTCTTCAGGGGTGGCGGTCCATCAGCCGCGACAAAGCATATGTTTGGTGGCCGCATGTCGAGACTCAATTCGGTTTTTCGGCTTCATGAGTTCTGGTCTGTTATGCGCAAGCTAAACCCACGACCTCATCGCGGGCTACGCTTCGCCAAGATCCGTTGCAATGTCCGGCGG
This sequence comes from Ruegeria sp. CDSA221, assembly GCF_059611825.1. Taxonomy (NCBI): domain Bacteria; kingdom Pseudomonadati; phylum Pseudomonadota; class Alphaproteobacteria; order Rhodobacterales; family Roseobacteraceae; genus Ruegeria; species Ruegeria sp. CDSA221. Next base: position 138,852 of record NZ_JBXWPK010000009.1, on the reverse strand, counting down.
TGCATGTTCAGGCGTCGCGCGGTTTCACTGACGTTGCGATCACACAACTCATAGACCCGCTGGATATGCTCCCAGCGCACGCGATCCGCGCTCATTGGGTTTTCCGGCGGCGGGGGCAGTTCGTCGCCCTTGGCCAGCAATGCGTTGGTGATGTCGGTGGCGTCGGCGGGCTTCGACAAATAGTCGGTGGCACCGATCTTGACGGCAGCCACAGCGGTGGCAATCGCGCCGTACCCTGTCAGAACCACAACCCGGCTGTCGGGGCGCTTTTCGCGCAGCACTTCGACCACATCCAGGCCGTTGCCATCCTCCAACCGCAGGTCAACAACCGCATATGCAGGTGGACGTGCTGTGGAAATTGCGCGGCCAGCGGCGACAGAGCCGGCGGTTTCAACCTCGAACCCGCGTTTTTCCATGGCCTTGGCCAGACGTCTCAGAAACGGTTCGTCATCATCCACCAATAACAGCGATTTATCCGGGCCGATGTCGAGGTCAGAGCTGTCCGCCATATTCTATTCTTTCCGCTAATTCACGCCGTTGGCTTAAACATGAGTAATAGCAGCGCCATTGCAAAGGTCAAACAGACCGTTGCGTTCTAGATCTTGTCCAGAAAGCAGCCTACCTTGTCAGCCATCTGCTCGGCTGTGTCATTGCGATCGAAAAATTCGATAAACCCGTCCTGGGGTGTGACCAGATAAGTAAAGGTCGAGTGATCAACCAGATAGTACTCATCACTTTTGTCATGGGCCTTATAATAGGTCTTATAGGCCTTGCTGGCGGCCTTGACCTGATCGGGCGTGCCGGTCAGGGCGATGGTCTTACCACCAAGGTTAAAGGCGTAATCGGCCATAACTTCGGGTGTGTCGCGATCCGGGTCGATCGAGATAAACAGCGGCGTCACCGATTGCCCGCGTTCGGCCAGAATATCCACCGCTTCGGCATTGCGGGACATGTCAAAGGGGCAAACATCCGGACAGAAAGTATAGCCGAAGTAGACCAGCGTAGGTTCGGTTATCACCTGTTTGTCGGTCACAGTCTCGCCCTTGCCGTTGATCAGTTCGAAGGGCCCGCCAATGGTGGCCGTACCCCCTGCGATCTGGCTGGACCGGCACTGCGCGAATTTGTCGTCCGAGCCTGCGCCGCGCGTCAGCAGCCACATGGCCCCCAGACCTACGGCCAAAACAACTGTTGCAAGGATAGCGTATAGACGGACCATGGCATCTTACCTGACGATAGAGGAGTTGTTGATCGTTCCGGCCGGGACACCTATCAAGATGAACAGCCGATGCAACAGGACATAATGGACCAATGGCAGATTCCAACATCACTTTTTGGCCTGGTCAGGAACGCAGCTGGATTCGCCTGCGGACGCTGATCCTGCTGCGCTGGGTGGCCATTTTTGGCCAGATCACCGCAATCACCGTGGCGCAACAGACCTATGATGTGCAGTTGGATGTGACGCTGTGCTATCTGGCCATCGGCATTTCGGTCATGGGCAACTTGACGGCTATTCTTGTCTTTCCACGCAACAAACGCCTGTCCGAGTTCGAGAACTTTCTGATGGTGTTGTTCGATTTGTTGCAGCTGACCATCCTGCTGTACCTTACCGGAGGCCTCAATAATCCGTTCGCCTTGCTGTTGGTGGGTCCTGTGACTATCTCGGCCAATGTCATGAGCACCCGGTCAACCCTGATCATCGGTACGGTGGCCATCATTCTGACCACGCTGCTAGCCGAATTTCACCTTCCCCTGCACACGGATGGCGGTGTGGATCTTGAGATCCCTGATATCCTTCTGTTCGGAAACTGGGCTGCCATCGTTATCGCGATCGTTTTCCTGGGGGCCTATTCCCACCGCGTAAGCTCTGAGGTGCAGTCGATGTCTCAGGCGCTGTCGGCCACGCATATGGCCCTCGCTCGTGAACAGAAACTGACCGATCTTGGTGGAGTTGTCGCCGCCGCCGCGCACGAACTTGGAACACCTCTGGCAACAATCAAACTGACCAGTGCCGAACTGATTGAAGAGCTGGACGACCGCCCGGACCTGAAAGAAGACGCCGCCTTGATCCGCGAACAGGCCAATCGTTGCCGCGACATTCTGCGCGACATGGGGCGGGCTGGCAAAGACGACCTCCACCTGAGACAGGCCCCCCTGTCCACTGTCATCCATGAGGCCGCCGAGCCACATATCAACCGCGGCAAGCAGGTACACTTTGCCGAAGGTCCGGTTGGGGATGGCGATGTTCAACAACCTTCGATCCTGCGTAAACCTGAGATCATCCACGGAATGCGCAACCTCATCCAGAATGCTGTGGATTTCGCGCGCAGCAACGTCTGGGTCGAAGCGGAATGGACAGCCGAAAGGATTACGATCAACATCATGGATGACGGCCGCGGGTATCCTTCGCAAATGATTGGCCGGATCGGGGATCCGTTCATGCGCCGACGGCGGGCAGAATCGGAAAAGCGGGCCCGGCCGGAATATGAAGGTATGGGCCTGGGCCTGTTCATCGCAAAAACCCTGCTGGAACGCAGCGGTGCGCATTTGGACTTCGCCAATGGCTCTGATCCATATCAGACCTTGTCGGACAATCCCGAACGTATAGGGGCCATCGTCCGGGTATCCTGGCCGCGAAAACTTGTGGATGCACAGACCGGCGACACCCCCGTTCCTTCAGGTGTAAATCAGCATATCCAAGTCTGAGTTAAGACCCCGTTAACCATTTCCACCCATAGCTATACCCGTGAATTCACCGCGGGAGAGCACATGGTCGACTGGATCATATTGGCCGTCATCAGTGTGGTGTCTGCCAGTCTGGCGGTTCAATGGCTTTTGCCCCGTCGTCAGCAGACAAGTGACAATTTCGGCCTGTCCGAGCCGGCCTCGTTGTTCAATGTCGTGTTTCTGTTCGACGGTGACCGCCTGATCAGCCACACAGACATCGCTCTGGATGGGTTTGAGGCTGTGCGCGACTGGTCAGATCTGCGTCGGCTGCTGCAGCGGGATTTTCCGGGCTTTCCTGAAACCCCTGAACGCGTCAGGCACGAAGGGAATCTAGTCATCCCCGCCATTGATTGCTCGGTCGAGCGGGACGTTTTGTGCGAATGGATCGACGGGGTCGTGCGCGTACAGCTGCGGGAAAGCTCTGATTACCCCAGAACCGTATTGCGCGAGAATAGCGATCCGATCCGCCTGGCGATGGAACTGGCGCCCTACCCGGTCTGGCATCTGGATTATCAAAACAAGATCCGCTGGTGCAACGCCGCCTATGTCTCGCTTGTCCGCAAAGTGCGCGGTGGCGATACCGACCTGACTGCACCTCTTTTTCCCGGGCCCGAAAATGGCGCGCGTATCAGCGCCAAGACCCGTGTATTCATTTCGTCCGAAGACAGTGCAAACAAGCTTTGGTTTGACCTGACGATGGTGGACCATCCGGAAGGCAGCCTTTGCTACGCTGTGGACATCAACGCCATCGTCGCCGCCGAGACAGCGCAGCGAAAATTCGTACAGACGATGACCAAAACCTTTGCGCAGCTGTCCATCGGCTTGGCCATTTTTGACAGAAATCGCCAACTTGCACTGTTCAACCCCGCCTTGATTGACCTGACCACCCTGCCCCCGGATTTCCTGAGCTGCCGCCCCAACCTGTCCAGTTTCTTTGACCGCCTGCGCGATCAGCACATGATGCCGGAACCCAAGAACTATCGCAGCTGGCGTAATCAGATGAACGATCTGCTGGAGGCCGCAGAAGACGGAAATTACCAGGAAACATGGTCGCTGCCATCCGGCTCGGTCTATTCCGTCAGCGGCCGCCCGCACCCGGACGGTGCGGTGGCCTTTCTGTTCGAAGATATCACGGCCGAGATCACGTTGACCCGCCGCTTTCGGGCGGAAATGGATTTGATGCAATCCATCCTGGATAAGCTGGCCGACGCGGTTGCCGTTTTCGGTGATGACGGTACCTTGGCCTTCACCAATTATGCCTATCAGAAATTATGGGGTGAAGCCGATGGTGCCGGATTTGAACCCGACACGGTTCTGGACGTGACCCGCAACTGGCAGAAACATTGCACGGCCACTCCAATTTTGGGTGAAATCCGGGATTTCGTGGAAATGCGGGACAGCCGGGCTGAGTGGTCAGCCAGAATCCAAATGCGTAACGGAACCGATCTGAACTGCACCATCTGCCCATTGCAAAACGGGGCCACCATCATTCGCTTTGCCACGCACAATGCGTTGCCACAGCACGAGATACAGCAAATCAGCGCCTGAACCGGGTTGCAGCCAATCCAGCGTGGGGCCATTGTGGCGCCATGACGTTACCACCCCTCAGGATCACCCTGAATTCGCCCGAAGATACGACAAATTTTGCCAGTCGGCTGGGCGCGATTCTGCATCCGGGCGACATCCTGCTGCTGCAGGGTGAGATCGGAACCGGTAAGACCCATTTCGCGCGCAGTCTGATCCAATCGCTGATGACCCGGCCCGAGGATGTGCCCTCGCCCACATTCACGCTGGTTCAGGTCTATGACACCCGTAAAGGTGAGATTTGGCACTGCGATCTATACCGGCTGAGCGCGGTGGAGGAAGTCGAAGAGCTTGGGCTGGCCGAAGCGATGGAGCAAGCGATCTGCCTGATTGAGTGGCCCGAGAAACTGGGCCCGCTGACACCCGGTTCTGCCCTGACGATGACATTTGAAACAGACCCGGACATGCTGGATATGCGCCACATCACCCTCACATGGACCGACGAAAAATGGGCTCAAAAACTGGAGGTCAGCGAATGACAAACCGCGCCGTCCTTGCCGAAGCTCTGATTTCACACACGCCGTGGTCCAAGGCCCGCCGAGAGCCTTTGGCGGGGGATGCCTCGAACCGCCGGTACGAGCGCCTGACCGACCCGGTCACGGGCAAATCAGCTGTTCTGATGGATTCGCCCCCGGGCCAGGCGGAACCGGTCGAAGCCTTCGTACGGATGGCCCGGCATTTACAATCTATCGGGCTAAGCGCCCCACAGATCTACGCCGAAGACACGCAATATGGGTTTCTTCTTTTGGAAGACCTTGGCGATGACCTGTTCGCGCGGGTTCTGGTCAAACATCCCGATATGGAGCAGGAATTATACGAGGCCGCAACAGATGTCCTGATCACGTTGCACGAGGCCCCGACCCTGTCGCTGCAATCTTACGGCCCGGCACTGATGACCGAACTGGCGGCCTTATCCTTCACCAAATACGCCCAAGGGGTTCTTGACGATTATGACCAGGATGCGCAGGATCGGTTCGAACACCGATTTGCTGATATCCTGCATCAAGAAACATCCGGCACCAAAGTTGTTGTCCAAAGGGATTACCACGCGGAAAACCTGATCTGGCTCCCTGACCGCCAAGGGGTTGAGCGCGTTGGATTGCTGGATTTTCAGACCGCCATGCTGGGCCATCCTGCCTATGATCTGGTGTCTTTGCTCCAGGATGTGCGCCGCAAAGTGACGCCGGGTACGGAAATGCGGATGGTCAGCCACTATATCTCGGCTACGGGCGTCAACGATCATGATTTCCGCAGTGCCTATGCCGTGCTGGGTGCCCAGCGAAATCTGCGGATTCTTGGTGTGTTTACCCGGCTTGCGATCGAGTATGGCAAACCCCATTATGTCGATTTGATCCCCGCTGCGTGGGGCCATCTGATGCGGGATCTGGATCACCCGGCGCTGGTGAATGTTGCCGACCTGCTGCGCGCGGCTCTACCCGCGCCGACACCCGAAAACCTGAACAGGCTCAGAAAGAGATGACCCAGCCCCCCAATGCCGTCATGCTGTTCGCAGCCGGGTTCGGCACCCGCATGGGCACCCTGACCCTGAACCGCCCCAAGCCGCTGATCGAGGTAGCCGGGCGCCCGCTGATCGACCATACGCTGGATCTGGTTGACGCGCTTGGGCCGGTTCGCAAAGTGGCCAACCTGCACTATCTGCCGGATCAGCTTGAGGCGCATTTGGCACCGAAAGGCGTACTTGTTTCACACGAAAAGCCCGACATTCTGGATACTGGGGGCGGATTACGGGCAGCTTTGCCCTTATTAGGGTCTGATTCAGTGTTCACGTTGAATTCAGATGCCATTTGGTCCGGCCCGAACCCGCTGACAATACTGCGCGCCGCCTGGAACCCTGATTTGATGGACGCATTGCTAATGTGCATCCCGACCGCGCAGGCGATTGGTCATGCCGGCGCCGGAGACTTTACTGCTGATGAAGCGGGCCGGATTACCCGCGGCCCCGGATTGATCTACGGAGGCGTGCAGATCATGAAGACGGAAGGGCTGGTCGAAATTCCAGACAAGGTGTTTTCGCTGAACCTGCTTTGGGATCGGATGCAAAAGAAAGACCGGCTGTTTGCCCTGACCTATCCCGGCCGCTGGTGCGATGTTGGCCATCCGGAAGGGATCGCCCTTGCTGAAGGTCTGTTGGCGGATGTTTGACCCCTCACCCCTGCCCCGCGTCTTTGCCGTACCTCCGGGTGTGGATTTTCCAAAGACGCTGGTCCGGGGGTTGAGAAATCGCTGTGCCGCTCTTCCGCCCGAGGCTTTGGCCCGAGTGGAGCTGGTTGTTAACACGCGGCGTATGGCTCGCAGGGTGCGTGAGCTGTTCGACCAGGGCCCTGCCTGTTTGTTGCCGCGCCTATCACTGGTGACTGATCTGGGTGAAAGCGTGAATCTGGCGCAGATACCACCCGCAATCCCGCCCCTGCGACGGCGGCTGGAATTGACGCAGCTTGTCTCGAAGCTGCTGGATCAACAACCGGATCTGGCGGCGCGCTCGTCTTTGTTTGACCTGTCAGACAGTCTGGCCGCATTGATAGATGAGATGCAGGGCGAAGGCGTTTCACCCGAAGCGATCCGGCGGCTGGATGTCACCGACATGTCCGGGCATTGGGCCCGCGCGCAGGCGTTTATCGGGATTGCGGATCAGTTCATCGACTCAGAAGACGACATCCTGGACACGCAGGCCCGGCAGCGCCGCGTGGTCGAGAACCTAATCAAACATTGGCGAGTGGATCCACCTCAGCACCCGGTCATTCTTGCCGGCTCGACGGGGTCACGGGGAACGACACTGATGCTGATGCAAGCCGTTGCCTGCCTGCCGCAGGGCGCATTGATCCTGCCGGGTTTTGACTTTGACCAGCCCGATCAGGTTTGGGCTCAGCTGGATGCGGCGTTAACCTCTGAGGATCACCCGCAATACCGGTTCCGGAAGCTGATGAACCAGCTTGGGCAGAACCCGGATCAAATCACAGCCTGGACCCAGGACAATCCACCCTCACCCGCCCGTAACAAACTGATATCGCTTGCGTTACGCCCTGCCCCGATCACGGATGCATGGATGTCCGAAGGTCCACAACTGACCGATCTGCATGGTGCAACCAAGGACCTGACCCTGGTCGAGGCGCAGTCCCCCCGGGCCGAGGCCCTGGCCATAGCACTCCGCTTGCGAGAGGCGGCTGAAACCGGCCAGACCGCCGCTCTGATCACCCCCGACCGCATGCTGACCCGTCAGGTCAGCGCTGCGCTGGATCGGTGGAACATCCTGCCCGATGACAGTGCTGGCCTGCCGCTGCAGCTGTCCCCGCCCGGACGGTTCCTGCGCCATGTCGCGGCCCTGTTCGCGCGCCGATTGGACGGCGAAGCGCTGTTGACCCTGCTGAAACATCCGCTCTGCCATGACGGGGGCGAGCGTGGCTCTCATCTGTTGCACACCCGCGATCTGGAACTGGACCTGCGCCGCCACGGGCCACCATTCCCGGATGCCGCCAGCCTGACGGCATTTGCCATCCGCAAAGAGGTGCCCGAAGGCTGGGTCCAGTGGTTGGTGCAGCATTTCTGCGACCAGCAAATCGCTGATGAGTTGCCACTGGCGGATTGGGTTGATCGCCTCTGCGGGTTGGCTCAGGCCATTTCCGCGGGCAACACCGGCGATTCCGGCACCCTATGGGACAAGAACGCCGGTCAAAAGGCCCTGGCGGTTGTGACCGAGCTGCGAAATGAGGCTCAGCATGGCGGCACTATGACCGCCCATGACTTTGCCGATCTGCTGGGTGCTTTGCTGGCCGGAGAAGAAGTCCGCGACCGCGACGCGCCACACCCCCGGATCATGATCTGGGGCACGCTCGAGGCCCGGGTGCAGGGCGCCGATTTGCTAATCCTTGGCGGTTTGAACGAGGGCAGTTGGCCCGAGGCGCCCGCGCCCGATCCCTGGTTGAACAGGCAGATGCGCGATAAGGCCGGGCTGTTGCTGCCAGAGCGGCGCATTGGCTTGTCGGCACATGACTTCCAGCAGGCTATCGGCGCGCCCGAGGTCTGGCTGACCCGGTCGACCCGGTCCGACGATGCCGAAACCGTTCCTTCCCGCTGGTTGAATCGGTTAACCAACCTGTTGAGTGGCCTGGCAGAACAGGGTGGCCAAACCGCCCTTGCAGAAATGCGCGGCCGAGGGCGGCAATATCTGGGGTGGTCCGAACAACTAGAATACGCTCCAGAAATCAAGGCGGCACCGCGCCCATCTCCGCGCCCTCCGGTCGGGTCGCGCCCGCGCCGCCTGAGCGTCACTGAGATCAAGCGCCTGATCCGTGATCCTTATGCGATCTACGCCAAACATGTGCTGCGGTTGAAACCTCTGGACCCTTTGGTTCAGGCCCCGGATGCGCTGCTGCGCGGGATTGTAATCCATGAGATTTTGGAGCAGTTCGTGAAGGACAGCGTGTTGGACACGGCCTTGCTGACACGCGAAAGCTTCCTGAAACGCGCCGAAAGCCTGTTGGTCCAGCATGTCCCATGGCCCACAGCGCGCAAATCATGGCTCGCGCGGCTGGAACGGATTGCGGATGATTTCCTGCGGGCCGAGACCACCAGGCGCAGCGATGGTGGGCCTGTGGCTTTTGAGGCCGCGATGAAACTGGCGCTCAGTCCGCTGGATTTCACCATAGTCGGGCGCGCCGACCGCATTGACCTCAACAGTCGTGGCGCGTTGCGGCTTCTCGATTATAAAACCGGTGCGCCTCCGACCGAAAGTCAGCAGGCCAAGTTTGACAAACAGTTGCTGATCGAAGCCGCAATGGCCGAGCAGGGCGGGATCGAAGGGTTTGACCCGCTGCCTGTGGCCGAAGCAATTTTTATCGGCATGGGCGGCAGCTATAAAGAGGTGCCCGCGCCTCTGACCAAAGAGCCGGTCGACAAGGTCCTGGCCGAGCTGAAACAGCTGGTTTCCTCTTATTTAGAGCCTGATCAAGGCTTCACCTCGCGCCGCATGCTGCACAAGGATACCGATATCGGGGACTATGACCATCTGGCACGTTTCGGTGAGTGGGACCGAACCAGCAACAGCGCCCCCGAGGACCTGAAATGAGCGCCCGCAACGACGCAACCGAACGACAGGTGCAGGCCGCACGACCCGATGCCTCGACCTGGCTGGCGGCCAATGCAGGATCTGGCAAAACGCGGGTTCTGACCGACCGGGTGGCGCGGCTGTTGCTGGACGGGGTGCAGCCGCAACACATCCTGTGCCTGACCTACACCAAGGCCGCCGCCAGCGAGATGCAAAACCGGTTGTTCAAACGCCTCGGTGAGTGGGCCATGCTGGGGGATGCTCCGCTTTTGGCGCAGCTGACCGATCTCGGCGTTCAGGGTGCGATTGACCCGGGCCGCCTGGCGCAGGCCCGCACATTGTTTGCCCGTGCGATCGAAGCGCCCGGCGGGTTGAAAATTCAGACCATCCATTCTTTCTGTGCCTCGCTACTGCGCCGTTTCCCGCTTGAGGCCGGGGTCAGCCCGCAATTCACCGAGATGGAGGATCGCGCCGCCGCCTTGCTGCGCGAAGAAATCGTCGAGGATTTTGCCCAAGGGCCGATGGCCAATCTGATCGGGGATGTCGCCCGTTTTGTGACTGACACAGGGTTCGACAAACTGACCGCCGCCATCACGCAAAAGCGCAATCTGTTTGCGCAGGCCGTCGATTGGACGCAGGTTTTGCAGCAATTCAATCTGCCCGCCGGCTTTGACGAAGAGCTCTTGCTGGGTCAGGCGTTTTTGGGGGGCGAGGTCGACCTTATTCGCAGCGTCCTGCCCGCACTGACCGAAAGCGGTGGGAATAACGCCAAGGCAGCCACCAGGCTTGCGGCCTTCACCCGCGCCGATATCAGTGCGCTGCCGGTGCTTGAAGATGTATTTCTGACCGGAAAGGCGGCCAAGGACCCGTTTACCGCCAAGATTAACGCTTTCCCGACCAAACCCCTGCGCGAAGGTGTTCTGGCGGGTCAGATGCCACAGCTATATGCGTTGATGTTGCGCATTGAAGCCGCGCGTGAACAGCGGCTTGCACTGGTTGCAGCCCGCAAAACGCTGGCACTTCACCGGTTCGCAATGGCCTTTCTGCCGGAATATGAGCGGCGCAAGCAACTGCGCGGCTGGCTGGACTTTGACGACCTGATCCTGCGCGCCCGAAACGTACTAAACGACCCGGCGGTAGCGTCTTGGGTATTGTACCGGCTGGACGGCGGGATTGACCATATCCTTGTGGATGAGGCCCAGGATACCAGCCCGGACCAATGGGACGTCGTCGAAAAGTTGGCGCAGGAATTCACCAGCGGGGAGGGGGCCCGGTCCGGGATTGAGCGCACTATTTTCGTGGTGGGTGACAAGAAACAATCGATCTATTCCTTCCAGGGGGCCGACCCTCAGGCCTTTGACAGGATGCAGGCCGAATTTGGGCGGAAACTGGAAGAATCAGGCTCTAAACTGTGGGATTCTACGCTGGAGTACTCGTTCCGCTCCTCCAGCGCCATTCTGTCTCTGGTCGATATTCTGTTCGAAAACCATGCCGAGGCCGGGTTTCACAAAGAAAGCCAGCACCGCGCCTTCAAGTCCGATCTGCCAGGGCGCGTCGACCTATGGCCGGTGGTCGAAAAAGTCAAAGACGAGGAAGATACCGAATGGACCGACCCGGTGGACCGCCCTGGAGCGCGCCACCATACCGTTGTTCTGGCCGAGCAGGTTGCACAGTCGATCAGGGATATGATCGAACAGGGGGAAACCATCCCCGAAGATGGCGAGGTACCGGGCAGTTTCGTCCGGCGAAAGGTACAGCCGGGGGATTTTCTGATCCTCGTCCAGCGCCGCTCGGACCTGTTTGCTGAGATCATCCGCGCCTGCAAGGCTGCCGAACTGCCGATTGCAGGGGCTGACCGGTTGAAGGTCGGAGCCGAGCTTGCGGTCAAGGACCTGGCGGCTCTGCTGAGCTTTTTGGCCACGCCCGAGGACAGCTTGTCGCTGGCCACGGTACTGAAATCGCCTCTATTTGGCTGGTCCGAACAGCGGCTTTTTGATCTGGCACATCGGCGACAAGAGCAATTCCTTTGGGCAGCGCTGCGAAATCGGGCCGAGGAGTTTCCCGAGACGCTGGCCATTCTGAATGACCTACGCAGCCAAATCGACTTTCTGCGCCCCTATGACCTGATCGAGCGGATTCTGACCCGTCATCACGGGAGACGCCTGTTGTTGGGTCGGCTGGGCCCCGAGGCCGAAGACGGCATCAACGCGCTGTTGTCACAGGCGCTGGCCTATGAACGCACCGACATTCCAAGCCTGACAGGTTTTTTAGTCTGGATGCAGACGGACGATCTGGAGATCAAACGGCAGATGAGCGGTGTCGGCAACATGATCCGCGTGATGACCGTGCACGGATCGAAAGGGTTGGAAGCCCCCATCGTGATCCTGCCGGATACCGGCAGACGGCAAGCCCCGCGCGATGCCGAGATCATGGTGACGGATGCTAAGCCACTATGGAAAGTACCGGCAGACGCGTCCCCGGCGCTGATCGCGCAGGCGCGAGCCGAGGCGCGCGAACGGGAAGAGAATGAGCGGTTGCGCCTGTTATACGTGGCGTTGACCCGTGCAGAGAAGTGGCTAATCGTTGGTGCGGCAGGGGATGTCGGCAAGGACGGAACCAGTTGGTATCAACTGGTGCAGGCGGCTATGGCGCGGGCAGGGGCAACAGCTCTGCCCAACAGTGAGATCCTGCGCTTGTCGCACGGAGATTGGCATGATCCGGAATTTATCGAACACACAGGCGCCGTTCATGCCCACAGCGAATTGCCGCCGACCTTCCTGAATTCCGCCCCCGCGGTTGATGCGGCGCCGGAAACCCTCAGCCCGTCTGATCTGGGCGGGGCCAAGGCCTTGCCCGGGGACATGGGCCTGGATGAAGAGGCCGCCAAGCTGCGCGGCACCCGCCTGCACCTGCTGCTGGAGCATTTGCCGCGGGTCCTTCCTGAGAACTGGCCGCAGCTTTGCGCACGGGTTCTTCCCGATATGCGTGAGGCCGAGCGGCAAGGATTGCTGGCCGAGGCGCAAAATGTGTTGACGGCGGATCACCTGAAGGCAGTGTTCGCCCCCGATATCTTGGCCGAAGTCCCGGTAACGGCCGATCTGGGCGGGCGGCGTATCCATGGTGTCATTGACCGGCTGATCGTCACTGAAACGGACGTCCAAGTAATTGATTTTAAATCTAATATGACAGTTCCAGACAATGCAGCAACCTGCCCCGAAGGACTGCTGCGACAGATGGGTGCCTATGCTGATTCATTGTCGCAGATCTATCCGGACCGCGAAGTCAGAACTGCAATTCTGTGGACCCGAACAGCCCAGCTGATGTGGCTGCCACACGATCTGGTGAAAGCTGCGCTAACCCGTGCGCTGACGCCTTGACCTTGGCATACCCGACACCTAGTTTCAGTGACCAAGCATTCCCCATTCAGGAGACAGAATATGTCGACCGTAGCTGTTACCGACGATACTTTTGACGCCGAAGTCAAGAATTCCGACATCCCCGTAGTTGTCGATTTCTGGGCCGAATGGTGTGGCCCCTGTAAACAGATCGGACCCGCTCTGGAAGAGTTGGCGGCTGAATATGGCGACAAGGTCAAGATCGCCAAAGTCGATGTAGACAGCAACCCGAACTCTGCCGCCGCCATGGGCGTACGTGGCATCCCGGCGCTGTTCATCTTCAAGGATGGTCAGGTCGTTTCGAACCGCGCAGGCGCCGCGCCGAAAGCCGCGCTGCAAAGCTGGATCGAAGAAGCGCTCTGATCCGGTTCGGGAAACAACGTTTGAAGGCGCCTTATTCGGGGCGCCTTTTTTCGTATCTGGGGCAAAGCGCTTCCGCCTGAATTGTCTGACTGGAAAAAGCTGCGCAGAAAAAGAAAAAGCCGCCCAGACCCGGGCGGCTTATCTTGAATTCACGAATTCTCGTGGATCAGAGGGTGGTGATATCCGCGCGGCACAGGCCGATATCGTCCAGCTGTTCATCACTGAGAGCCGACAGGGCATTGCGGGTTTTGCGGGATTCATTCCAATCGGCGGCTTTTTCAAAAGCGCCAAAAAACGCGTCCACTACATGCAGGATGGTAGCTGCTCCGAGCGGCGCATGGATATTTGCGGTAGTTGCCATTTGCGCATTCCTTATAAACAGAAACAGCCGACCCGTTGTCGGTTGTGAGCCTCATGTAGGATTTTCAACTGAGTCCCACAATTGCTGGTTTTACAGCCCCGATTTGCGTTTTTTGCATATCTTATAAGCAAGTTGTGAACTGTTGCGCTGCGGATGAGACCGGCCCATATAGAACAGCAGGCGAAAACGGAGGCCCCCATGGCAGACAGCGACTTTCCCGGTTGGCACGGCACAACCATTATTGGCGTCAAAAAAGGCGGGCAGGTGGTCATTGCCGGAGACGGGCAAGTCAGCTTGGGCCAGACCGTGATCAAAGGGACCGCGCGCAAGGTACGCCGCCTGTCACCCGGCGGGTTCGAGGTTGTCGCAGGCTTCGCCGGATCAACCGCCGATGCCTTTACCCTGCTGGAACGTCTGGAAACCAAGCTTGAGGCCACGCCCGGCCAACTGGCCCGCGCTTCGGTCGAGCTGGCCAAGGACTGGCGCACCGACAAATACCTGCAAAAGCTTGAGGCGATGTTGATCGTCACTGATGGCAAGGATCTGCTGGTGATCACCGGGGCAGGGGATGTGCTGGAGCCGGAACACAACGTGGCTGCCATCGGATCGGGTGGCAATTTTGCCCTGGCGGCGGCGCGCGCGATGATGGATGGCGACAAACCGGCGGAACAAGTCGCCCGCGAAGCCATGGCCATCGCCGCCGATATCTGCGTCTATACCAATGGCAATCTCACGGTTGAGAAGATCGGCGGCTAATCCGGCTGCTTACCTTTTCGACGGCAGTTTTGGCCCCAGAATCGTTCCCGACCGGGCGCCAATATTCGGACCCGGCAGGTTTATCTGCCGAGAAGACCCTGGCCGACCCATGAATTGCCCAGACCGCGCGCCGAGATTTGGACCAACAGACTCAAGTGGGTAAAAACTGCGACCCATGATTTGCCCAGATCGCGCTCCAAGATTTGGGCCAACAGACTCAAGTGGATCAAACTTGCGCCCCATAAATTGGCCGGATTGGGAACCAGGCGGTTTCCTCGGCCCCAAAACTGTACTCGAACTTTCGTGTGCTGCCCGCTTGTTGACAACGTGACCGCCTAGATCAGAGGAATCTGCCAGAAACGGCGGCGGCGGCGCCACCTGCTGCGCAGGCAATGGGCCCGTGGCCAACAGCCCAATCAATAGTGCCGCGCCCGTAATCCTGAGGGATTGGATTACCTTCATCTTCCCTGCTCTCAATCGTGGACAATATCCGTCTAAGCCAATAGAGCCGAGATTTCCTTGGATTTCCAGCGCCGATGCATGCCGATCAGCCCCAGTATCGCCGCGACGATCACGATGTAATAGGGCAGGCGGATGTCGATACTCATCAACCCGCCGCCGATCAGGGACATGACGCCCCCGGCCAAACAGAAGACGGCCGTGGTCACCCCCATGACCCAGCCTTGATCGGTGTCGCTGACACTGGAGGAAAACAGGCCCAGCAGTGTCGGGTATGAGACGCCAAAGAAGAAATAGAAGAAAAAGACCGGGACATAGCTCAGCACACCGCTGGGGCTGAAGGCGAAACCTAGGCCGCTGATCACCATCACAACCAGTGAGACATAGATGATCTGGTGTTTGCTGAACCGTTCCTGCGCAGGTTTGACCAGGAAGGTGCTGGAAAAGGCCAGCGCAACCCCGATGACGACCATGGCCATGCTGCCGCCGATGACCCCGTATCCAAATGCGCTGGTCAGGAAGTTGTCGACAAACACATAGAAGGTCACATTGGCGATCATGAACAGGCCATAGACCGGCATGATTTTCAGAACCATCGGATGTTCGCGCACCGCTATCAGGCTGTCGGTGATATCGCGGGGGCGAAAGACAAAGGACTCACGCTCGGTCCGGGTATCCTTGAAATACGCGGCGACAAGGAAAATGGCGATCAACACCAGAACAAAGGCGCCGTAGAATGGCGTTTTCAGCGTCGCCGCGCTGCCCAGCAGGGCCGAGTCCGACAGGACCGCGCCAATAATGGGACCGCCAACCAGGCCAAAACTGACACCTGTCACGATATAGCCCATGTTGCGGTCGCGGTCGGCGGCATCGGTGCTGCCGTCAATCATTGCCGCCTGCGCGATAGGCTGGTTGCCAGCCGTAAACCCCGTGATCGACCGGCCGACAATCAACAGCAGCAGGCTGTTGAGATACAGCGCAGCGATGGTCAGCGCATAACCTATCAATGCCCCTCCCAGACACACTAACAGCGCGTTCTTGCGACCAATGGAATCTGAAACCTTAGAGACATAGACCACGCCTAGAAACCAGGACAGAAAGAAACAGCCAATCACCAAGCCGTAGTAGAAATGCCGGGTGCCCATGGCCGTGTTTTCAGGCAGGAACCCCGATTTCGTCTCCATGATCAGTGAGTTGATGATCGGAAAGACCAACCCTTGCCCGATCAGGTCGACAAACACGACAAACAGCAGGGTGATCTTGGCAATCTTGGTCATTTCCGCGCTCTAGGCCCTCAACGCTTTGAAGCCACTGTACCAGAGGCCGGGCGCTTTACCTATGGAAAGCATTTGCAAACCGGGTGGGGCATTGCTAACCAACGCTGCCGCTGTTGTTTTCGCCGTTGCGGTGATTACCTAGACCGCAGCCAACTTATGCCGACCGAAAGGACTGCCCCCGTGACCGACCTGACCCCGCGCGAGATTGTCTCGGAACTGGATCGCTTTATCATCGGGCAGAAGGATGCCAAGCGCGCGGTCGCCGTGGCGCTGCGTAATCGCTGGCGGCGCAAGCAACTGGCTGATGACATCCGGGATGAGGTTTATCCCAAGAATATCCTGATGATCGGCCCCACCGGCGTTGGCAAGACTGAGATCAGCCGGCGTTTGGCCAAGTTGGCCCGCGCACCCTTCATCAAGGTCGAGGCCACCAAATTCACCGAGGTTGGATATGTTGGCCGCGATGTGGAACAAATCGTGCGTGATCTGGCCGATGCCGCGATCCTGCAGACCCGTGAATTCATGCGTGAGGACGTCAAAGCCAAGGCCCATCAGGCCGCCGAAGACCGGGTGATTACTGCCATTGCCGGGGAAGACGCACGTGAGGGCACCCGCGAGATGTTCCGCAAAAAGCTCAAATCCGGAGAGCTGGACGACACAGTGATCGAGCTGGAACTGACGGATACCTCAAGCCAGATGCCGATGTTCGATATCCCTGGCCAACCCGGCAGTCAGATGGGGATGATGAATTTGGGCGATATTTTCGGCAAGGCCTTTGGCGGGCGCACCGTCAAGAAACGCCTGACCGTCGCCGAAAGCTATGACATGCTGATCGGGGAAGAGGCCGACAAACTGTTGGATGACGAAACCGTAAACCGCGCGGCGCTGGAATCGGTTGAACAGAACGGCATCGTGTTTCTGGACGAGATCGACAAGGTTTGCGCCCGTTCGGACGCACGCGGCGGTGATGTCAGCCGAGAGGGGGTGCAGCGTGACCTGTTGCCTCTGATCGAAGGCACAACCGTCTCCACCAAGCATGGGCCGGTCAAAACCGACCACATTCTTTTCATTGCCTCAGGCGCGTTTCATATTGCCAAACCGTCCGACCTGTTGCCGGAACTACAGGGTCGCCTGCCGATCCGTGTCGAGCTGCGCGCACTGACCGAAGAGGATTTCGTCCGCATCCTGACCGAGACAGACAACGCGCTGACCCGCCAGTACACTGCCTTGATGGGCACCGAGGATGTCACGGTCAGCTTTACCGAGGACGGCATTGCAGCCCTGGCGAAAATCGCAGCGGATGTGAACCAAAGCGTCGAGAATATCGGCGCACGTCGGCTTTACACCGTGATGGAGCGCGTATTCGAGGAATTGTCTTTCACAGCCCCCGATCAGGCCGGTTTGGAAATCACCGTGAATGCACAGTTCGTTGACGACAATCTGGGTGAGCTGACAAAGTCTACAGACCTCAGCCGTTACGTTCTGTAATATCCCCAGCCGGTTTTTTGCCGGTCCGTGTCATTGACCCCGCTGGACCTGGGATCAGAATAGAGTAGCGTGTGCGCAAATTCCTTAGGGGGCGACAGGTGCTGCGCTATATTATTTTTGTCCTGACTGCGGCAACGCTTGCCGCATGTGTCGACCGGACCGTATCTCAAACCGTGCCCTCGGCACTGGACATTGGCACGCCCAAAACCATTTACGCAGCAACCACCCGCGCGCGCGAAGCGGACGGATCCTATGGGTACCGCCGCAGCGATCAGTTGCAGTTTCTCGAGATGACGGTCTCGATTCCACCCAATCACACACCCGGGACATTGGATTTTTCCTATGCCGACCCGGACCCGGAAAATCAGTTCGTGATGGCTGATGAAGACGAGCTTGCCGGACCCCAGGGCCTTGCCTCGCGACTAAGAGGTGTGGACGAGGTTTCGATCTTTATCCACGGCTATAACACGACCCAGTCGGAAACAGTGTTCCGCGCCGCGCAGTTGGAACATGATCTGGAAATACCGGGTGAAACCATGGTCTATTCCTGGCCAAGCCAGGCAACGGGTTATGGCTATGCCTATGACATCGACAGCATGCTGTTCGCCCGTGATGGTCTGGAACAAACTGTTCGCCAGCTGAAATCAATGGGGGTCGATCGGGTTATCCTTGTGGCGCATTCCATGGGCACCGCCCTGACGATGGAGATGATGCGGCAGGCCGAGCTGCGCGAACCGGGCTGGTCGCATCGGAATATCGAAGGGGTTGTTCTGATCGCACCGGATCTGGATGTCGATCTGTTCCGGTCGCAGATGGACAGCATCAAAACGCTGCCTGACCCGTTCATTGTGATGATCTCACGCAAAGACAGGCTGCTGAGTATATCCGCACGCCTGCGCGGTACCGCCAAAAGCGAACGTCTGGGAAATATCAGCTCGGCCGATGCGCTGTCCGAATATAAGATCAGTATTCTGGATACGACCGCCTTCAACAGCGATGCCGGGTCGTCTCATTTCGTGGCTGCAACCTCTCCGGCGCTTTTGGCGATTATCAATTCCGCCCGCCGGGTCAGCACTACCTTTGGCAGGCAACGCGGGATTGACGTGATCGCCCCCGCCGAGGTCCGCAACCCGACCGGGGCGACAGAGATTGAGCTGACCGAGACCGGGCAGGCCAAGGTCAGCTCTCCGTAATGTCCTTTCACCTGAGGCATTATCTGAAAGCAAATGCCTCATGGCTTGGCGCCGGAGTTCTGCTGACCTTTCTGTCCTGTTTTGGGCAAACGTTCTTCATCTCGATCTTTTCCGGCGAAATTCGTGCGACGTTCGGGTTGAGTCATGGGGCTTGGGGTGGGATCTATTCGCTGGGTACGACCGCATCTGCCATCATCATGATCTGGGCGGGCGGGCTTACGGATATCTTCCGGGTGCGTGTGCTCGGCCCCGCTGTCCTGGCTGGGCTAGCCGTGGCGGCGCTAGCGATGGCGTTGAACCGCTGGCTGATCCTGCTACCGCTGGTGATCTTCCTGTTGCGCCTGTTCGGGCAGGGGATGAGCACCCATCTTGCCTTGGTCGCGATGGCGCGTTGGTTTACCACAACGCGCGGCAAGGCCTTGTCGATCGCCTCGGTCGGATTTGCGGTTGGCGAAGCGCTTTTGCCGGTAATCTTTGTCGCTGCGATGGTGATTTTGGATTGGCGCCTGCTCTGGATCATCTCGGCAGGTATTTGTGTGGCCGGCATTCCGATTCTGCTGCGCTTGCTTCGGCAAGAGCGCACACCGCAAAGTCTGGCCAGCGAGTATTCGGCATCAGGTATGCAGGGGCGGCACTGGACACGCACCGACGCTTTGCTGAACCCGTTGTTCTGGTTCATGGCCCCCGCCTTGCTGGGTCCTTCTGCCTTTATCACCGCCTTCTTCTTTCATCAGGTCCATCTGGCCGAGGTCAAAGGCTGGCAACATATCGAGTTGGTGGCGCTGTTTCCCGTCTACACAGGTGTTTCCCTGATCTCGATGTTTGTCGCGGGATGGGCGCTGGATAAATGGGGAACCGCCCGGATGATGCCCTTTTATCAGGTGCCAATAGCTATCGGCTTCATGTTGGCGTCTGCAAGCACCTCGATTGGGGGTGCGGTTGCTGCATTGGTCTTTCTGGGGCTTACCGTCGGCGCAAACAGCACCTTGCCCAGTGCGTTCTGGGCGGAATTCTATGGAACCCGTCATATTGGCGCGATCAAGGCCATGGCCACTGCGGTCATGGTCCTTGGGTCGGCGATTGGCCCCGGACTGACCGGCGTGTTGATTGATCAGGGGGTTCCGCTGGACACGCAGTTCCTGTGGATCGGAGTATTCTTCCTGCTGGTTTGTCTGCTGACCTGGATTGGCATCAGCCGCGCCGCACGCACGCTTTAGCGACTGCGACGCAGATAGACGTAATAGGCCCCGTCGCCACCATGGCTGATATGCGCGGGCGTCACCTGCATCACAGCCTGTGCCAAGGGCGGCAGTGACAGCCATTGCGGTACCTGATTACGCAAGACGCCGCGCGGAGTGGGGATGGGGCCGGGCTCATCCCGGTCCTTGCCCTTTCCCGTCACCACCAGAACCAGACGCTTGCCCGAAGCCTGCGCCGCCAGCACAAAGCGCACCAGCGCCGGATAGGCCGTGTCCATCCGCAAGCCATGCAGGTCCAACTTGCCCTCGGGCCGGAGCTTGCCACGTTTCATCCGGGCAAAAGCCTTGCTGTCCATTTGCACCGGGTTGGCGCGTAACCCTTCGGTAACGGATGGTTTCAACACATGCCGCACACCCCTGCCAGCCGCGTTCTGCCCGACTTCAAACGCCTCGATCCGGGGCTTAAATGTCTTTGTCGGTTTCGGCTTGGGCAATGAGGTGGGGTGCACCGACTGCGGGAGTTCGGGATGCAGGCGATCTGCCTGTTTGGTCACCTTGCGCCACAGATCCATTTCGTCAGGGGTCAATTTGCGGCGCGACATCAGAACTCGTCCGGTAAAAGAGCATATGCGCGCTGAATCGGCAGCAGAACCACCATGCGACCCGGATCTTTCAGGCGCCCCGCTGCGGCCCCTGCGGCATCGCCGGTTCCAAAGAAAATATCAGCCCGTTGTGCGCCCTTGATGGCCGACCCGGTATCCTGAGCGATCATCAGCCTGCGCAAAGGGTCCTTGCCGTCCTTTTCGACCCAGACTGGAGCACCCAGCGGTGTGTATGCCGGATCGGCGGCAATGCTGCGCATGGTTGTAACCGAACGGTTCATCGCACCCAGAGGGCCAAATTCGGGTGCAACACGATTCACCTCGCGGAAGAACACATAAGACGGGTTGTGAAACAGCAATTCGGTACCCGCCTCGGGGTTCTTGCGGACCCAGGATTTGATCATCTGCGCACTGACCTGATGCGCACCCAGGGCACCGCGCCGGATCAGTTCGGACCCGATCGAACGATAAGGATGCCCATTGGCGCCCCCATAACCGACCCGCAGCGCCCTCCCATCGGGCAACCGGATACGGCCTGAGCCCTGAATCTGCAGAAAGAACAGCTCGACTGGGTCGTCCACCCAGGCGATTTCAAGACCGCGGCCCTGCATGACATCACCGGTCAGCAGATCGCGACGGGATAACCATTTTTCGGCTCCGCGCGCCTCAGGAGGCATTTTATAGATCGGGTATTTATACCGCTCCGATCTGGTTTTGGACCCGTCCAGTTCGGGTTCAAAATAGCCTGTGAACAGGCCATCCTTCCCGTCTTCGACCAGTACGGGACGGAAGAACAGCTCAAAAAATGACCGGGCCGCATCGGGCTTATAGGTGCGTGCCACGCCACACAATGCCTGCCAGTCCGGATCATCCAGATCACCGCACGTGTTCAGAAAAACCGAAAGGGCCGCCCCGTGATCATCGGCGGCCCAACCATTCAGGTCATCATACGACAGTATGGATCGTGTCACCTCGGCGCTGGCAGAGGTGGTCATGACAGCCACCAGGAAAAGCGACCGAAACGCTGCAATCATGCGTCCGTGGCAACAAGCAGCCAGTTCGGATCGTCCGAGCCCATAACGCGGGCAAAGGTCCAGCTGTCCTTTTGACGTTTAACCGTGTTTGGGTTGCCCTCGATGATATCGCCACCACGATCCCGCACGGCCGAAGTCAGCTCACCAACAAATTTCATGGTGATTTCGGCCTGGTTGGTATCCTTGTCAAAGCTCACATCTGCCAGTGTGGTTTCGCGCACACCGATAAATTCGGCCTCGATGGTCAGCCCCTGATCCTCGCGCGCGGCAACGACCGAAACAAAGGTTTCAAATACCTCTTCCGACAGGAAGGGCTGGATTTCATCCAGATTGCCCTTTTCGAACCCCATGACGATCATCTCATAAGCGCCGCGAGAGCCCTGAACAAATTCACCCACCGAAAAGCCCGGCTCGATCCGTTTCATAGCGGATAGGGTCTGCGCCTGTTCGCTGTCCTCGGGCACGTGATCGGTAATGTCGTGATCTGGCCCGCCCTCAATCACCTCAAAATCACGGCGCGACTTATTGGCTTCGGACTGTTGTTGAAGCGGGGGTTTCTCAAAACCCTCACGTGTACCCAGTACGCTTTTCAGGCGCAGGATCAGGAAAACGGCAATTCCGGCCAGGACCAGCAACTGGATCATTGGTTCGTTCATTTCATCCTCTTGGTCAGACCGCGACTTTGTATACACGGCCTCTTGCCACTATGTAGGTGACAGTTCGGGACAAGTCTACCGCCCGACCTGCAGTAAAGGATAATGCAAATGTACCTGTTCCTGGCTTTTTTACTTGTTCCGATCATCGAAATCGGCCTGTTCATTCAGGTTGGTGGGCTAATCGGACTGTGGCCAACCCTTGCGGTCGTGGTTCTAACGGCCGTTCTGGGTACCGCCTTGGTGCGGACACAAGGTCGCATGGCGTTGGAAAACCTGCAACGATCCTTTGCAGAGCTTGACGACCCGACCGAACCTTTGGCCCATGGCGCGATGATCTTGCTGTCTGGTGTCTTGCTGCTGACACCGGGGTTTTTCACCGATGCCGTTGGATTTGCGCTGTTAATCCCTGGCGTCCGGGTCTCTGTATTCCGTTATCTCCGCTCGAAGGTCACAATCACGCAGTTTCAGATGGGCGGCGGGACGCAGTTCAGGACCGAGCCCCAAGCATCGACCCAGGGCGATGTGATCGACGGTGAATACACCGAGGTTCGCCCCCGTCAGAACCCGTCAAAGCCATCGAAATGGGTCGAAGGGCCGCACCAGCATTGAGGTGCCTCGCCCAACTTGCTAAGCAGTGGCGAATTTCAGTTTCGGAGTAGACCCATGGCCGAAGACGGCGCCCAAGAAAACACCGCGGCCCAGACCGCACCCCAGATCCAGATGCGCGTTCTGGGACAATTCATTCGCGATATGTCCTTTGAAAACGTGATGGCGCAAAAAGGCGTGTCTGGCGATGTCCAGCCCGAGATCGCGGTTCAGGTCAATCTGGACGCCAAAAAGCGCCCGGCTGAGCATCAATACGAGGTGTCGATCAAGCTGAACCTCAAATCCAAAGCCAAGGGCATGGAAGACATCCTGTTCCTGTGCGAGCTGGATTATTGCGGCCTGTTCCATGTGGAGGGTGTCGCCGAAGACCAGCTGCATCCGTTCCTGATGATCGAATGCCCGCGCATGCTGTTCCCGTTCCTGCGCCGCATCGTCAGCGACATCACGCGCGACGGTGGGTATCCGCCGGTTAACCTGGACAATATTGATTTTGTCAGCCTGTACCGGAATGAATTGATGCGTCGCCAGGCCGAGACGCAAAAGACTCAGGCCTAATCAGGCCTCCCCGCGCCGGAGTGACCTCAGGCGCGGGACCAAAGGGCGTTTTCGCCCAGTTTATCAATAAATTTCTCATGCGCCGCGCGCTCGTCTTGGGTGATCCGGGACGGCAAGGCATCTTTGCGCGGCGATGGCCGCCACTCTTCTGCTCCGCCAGCGGAAGACGACACAGAGGTCGAAAGCCCGAAATCTGGCTGACGTCCGCCGATCAGCTCAAGATAGACCTCAGCCAGAATTTCAGAGTCAAGCAACGCCCCGTGCAAGACCCGGTTCGAGTTGTCTATGTTGAACCGCCGGCACAATGCATCCAGCGAGGCGGGCGAGCCCGGAAACCGTTTGCGCGCAATCGCCAGCGTGTCCAGTGCCTGATCCATCGGGATCGGCGGCAGTCCCATCCAGCCCAGCTCGGCATTCAGAAACTTCATGTCGAATGACGCATTGTGGATCACCAGTTTCGAGTCAGCGACAAAATCCCGAAACCCCTGACCAACCTTGGCAAAAACCGGCTTGTCCTTCAGCGTGACCTGACCTTTTTCCACCGGGCGGGGCGGTTCCAGCAAGTCCGGGCCAATGCCATGCACGCCAAACGCCTCTTCGGGCATGAACCGTTGGGGGTTGATATAGACGTGATAGGTTTCGCCCGTGGCGACGTGATTCCAAAGCTCAACCGCACCGATTTCCACAATCCGGTCGCCGCTTTCAGGATCAAAGCCTGTGGTTTCTGTATCGAGTACGATCTCACGCATCTGTCAGCCCTGCCCGTATCTGTCTAACCACATCCTGCACTTGCGCGCGGGCGTGGTCCAGACTGTCCGTGACGATCACAAAATCAGACCGCGCGCATTTTTCGTCATTCGGCATCTGCTTGGCTTTGATCTGCTCGAACTGCGCCTCGGTCATGGTACCGCGCGCCATCACGCGGCGTTTCTGCTCGTCAGCCGGGACCGAGACACAGGCGACCGCATCCATCGCCGCATCTCCATCGGTTTCAAATAGCAGGGGAATATCGAAAACCAGAATATCTGCGGTGGCTTGTTCCCGGAACGCCGCTCGATCCGCCGCCACCAGCGGGTGAACAACGGCCTCAATCGCTTTCAGCGCTGCCGGGTCTGCTGAAATGAGCCGTTTCAATACTTCCCGGCTAACCGCGCCGTCGATAATGGCCTCAGGAAACGCCCTACGCATCGGCTTGATCGCTGTCCCGCCACGCGCGTATAGCCGATGCACGGCGGCATCTGCGTCCCACAACGCACAGCCTTCGTCGACGAACATGCTGGCAGTTGTGCTTTTTCCCATGCCGATAGAACCGGTCAGGCCAAGTGCAAAGCTCATCCCAGCACCGCAGCACGCAAATCAGAAGTGACTTCAGGGCGCACCCCAAACCAGCTTTCAAACCCAGGTACGGCCTGATGCAACAACATGCCAAGGCCATCTACGGGTGTGCATCCCGCCTGTTCTGCTGTTTCCAGCAAGCGTGTCTTAAGTGGCGCATAGACCAGATCGGTGACTATGGCACCGGGCTGTAACCCGTCCAGAGGCACCCGCAGCTCGGGCTGGCCGTGCATCCCAAGCGAACTTGTGTTGACCACAAGTTCCGCATCTTCAACCACGTTGCCCGCTTTCAACCAATCCACCACCGTTATGGTCGTACCAAACTCTTCCTTCAGGCGATCTGCACGTGTGCGCGTCCGATTGGTCAAGAAAATCTCGGGCACACCTGCATCGACCAACGCTTGAAGAACAGCACGCGCGGCGCCTCCGGCACCAAAGACAACCGCGGGACCATCCGCTGGAATCCAATCTGGGGCGCCGCTGCGCAGGTTCTGCATGAACCCGTACCCATCGGTGTTATCCGCATGGATCGAACCGTCGGGCTGAAACACAAGCGTATTAGCAGCCCCGATCTGCTTGGCCCGGTCCGAAGCCGTATCCGCCAGATCCAAGGCCACCTCTTTATGGGGCACTGTGATGTTGGCCCCGACAAATCCGGCTTTGGGCAAAGTTCGTAGAACAGCCTCAAGATCATCCGGTGCGACATCCATGGGGATATAGTGACCGGCCAGGCCATAAGTTTTCAGCCAATGGCCATGCAGTATTGGGGATTTCGAATGGGAAATCGGATGCCCGATCACACCCGCCAGCGGGATCTGCTTGCCACTCATTGATCAATCACCCCTTTGACCGCCAGAAAATTCAACAGCTCCAATAGGGGCATACCCAAAACGTTAAAATAGTCACCGTCAATGGTTGCGAACAGCCGCACGCCTTCTTCCTCAAGCTTATAGGCCCCGACTGCGTGGCGGATGCTGTCCCAGTTGCGCGCAACATAGTCGCGTAGATAGGCGTCCGAACTCATCCTCATCCGCAGGCGCACCTGACCTACATGTCGCCAGATCGGCTCGCCATTCTGATAGATGACGGCTGCGGATAACAGCATATGCCGCTTGCCCCGCATCGCTTTGAGCTGCGCCAGCGCATCCTCGGGCGATTGCGGTTTGGACAAAAGCTGACCTTCGAAATCCAGCACCTGATCACATCCCAGAACCATCGGCCCCGGCACCTTGTCGCTGACCTTGCGGGCTTTCATCTCTGCCAGAGTATCGGCAATATCACGTGGAGATGCCTCTTCGGCCAGCAAAGCCCGTTTGGCGGTCTCTTCGTCCACGCGTGCAGTTTGAACGGTAAACCGCACGCCCGCATTCTCTAGCAACTGCGCACGAATGGATGACCCCGAGGCCAATATGATGGGGACAGAAATGTGGAAAACCCCCTGAGCAAATGGTTGATCGTTCAAGGATGGTTTGTATGGTTTTCCTGTTGACACGCAAGCCCGGTGTTTTCGCGAAAAACTTCTATGAGTCGCCCGAACCCTGTCCAGTCTGGACAAGGATAACTTTGAACATCGGGACAAGCGGGATATCCCAGCTTATTCATCAAGTTATCCCCGGAAGTCTACGCATTACATATTCATAACATATTGTTTTATTGTAGTTTTTTATGAAATCAACAGAAACACCCAGTTCTCGGGTGAAACTATCCACCTGGGGAAAACAGATGGGTAAATAAGTAATCCACGGAATTTAATCTCCCTACAAAACCATCATCCTTTCTCTTTTCCTATTTTTTTTATAGGGAGAGATCCAAACCACGCCCGGAGCTGGAATGACTGATCTTCTTTTCACCATCTATCCCTGGGTGAAGTCCCTGCACATCATGGCCGTGATCTCTTGGATGGCCGGTTTGTTCTATCTGCCTAGATTGTACGTCTATCACGTAGAAAAAGCCCAAGGCGTTGACGGGGCGCAGGAGATCTTCTTTGAAATGGAAGAAAAGCTGCTGCGGGTGATCATGCGCCCGGCGATGTACGTGGCCTGGGCCTGCGGCCTGATCATGGTATTCACACCAGGCATAGTCGGCTGGGATTTTGCCTGGCCCTGGGTCAAAGGCGCAGCAGTGATTGCGATGACTTGGTTCCACTACTGGCTGATGGTACGTCGAAAGGACTTTTTAGAGGGCCGAAATACGCTCACTGGGCGGCAGTATCGCATGATGAACGAGGTGCCCACTATTTTGATGGTTATCATCGTTCTGGCGGTCGTTCTGAAGTTCTGAGCAGCTATTTGACTCTTTGTAGGTAAGTGCTTATTTATCGCGTAACACGCCCGTCCGGGCGGCGTATCTTCCGTATTGAAATTCCAGTCCGAGCCGCATCCATGCGGCCAAGGTTCTTATCATCATGTCTAATGAATCCCTCAATCTGGCCGATCTGAAAGCCAAAAGCCCCAAAGACCTTCTGGCGATGGCCGAAGAGCTTGAGATCGAAAACGCCTCGACCATGCGAAAAGGCGAGATGATGTTCCAGATTCTGCGCGAACGCGCAGATGAAGGCTGGACCGTGGGCGGCGATGGCGTACTTGAGGTTCTGCAAGATGGGTTCGGGTTCCTGCGTTCGCCCGAGGCGAACTATTTGCCCGGTCCTGATGATATCTATGTCTCGCCAGAAATGATCCGCCAGCATTCGTTGCGCACCGGTGATACGGTCGAAGGTGATATCAAGGCGCCGGACGAGAACGAACGGTATTTCGCACTGATCAAGGTCACCAAGATCAATTTCGAAGATCCCGAGAAAGCCAGGCATAAAGTTGCTTTCGACAACCTGACACCGCTTTATCCGGATGAGCGCCTGAAGATGGAAGTCGAAGATCCAACCATCAAGGACAAGTCCGCCCGTGTCATCGATCTGGTTTCGCCGATCGGTAAAGGTCAGCGGTCGTTGATTGTGGCACCGCCACGGACCGGTAAGACGGTGATCCTGCAGAATATTGCGAACTCGATCGAAAAGAACCACCCTGAGTGCTATCTGATCGTCCTACTGATCGACGAGCGGCCGGAAGAGGTGACTGACATGCAGCGTTCGGTGAAGGGCGAGGTCGTGTCGTCGACCTTTGATGAACCCGCCACCCGCCACGTTGCCGTATCTGAGATGGTTATCGAAAAAGCCAAGCGTTTGGTCGAACATAAACGAGATGTTGTTATTCTTCTCGACTCGATCACAAGACTTGGTAGGGCATTTAATACCGTGGTTCCATCCTCGGGTAAGGTTCTGACCGGCGGTGTAGATGCAAACGCTCTGCAACGGCCTAAGCGGTTCTTTGGTGCGGCACGGAATATCGAAGAAGGCGGCTCGCTGACCATCATCGCCACTGCGCTGATTGATACCGGCAGCCGGATGGACGAAGTCATCTTCGAAGAATTCAAAGGCACTGGTAACTCGGAAATCGTTCTGGATCGTAAGATCGCAGATAAGCGTGTGTTCCCGGCCATCGACATCCTCAAATCTGGCACAAGGAAAGAGGACCTGCTGGTCGACAAAGGCGATTTGGCGAAAACCTTCGTTCTGCGCCGCATCCTCAACCCGATGGGCACCACCGACGCGATCGAGTTCCTGTTGTCCAAGTTGAAACAGACCAAGACAAATGGCGAGTTCTTCGATTCGATGAACACCTGACACAGGTCCCGGACGCAAGCGAGGCGGTCGAATGGATACGATATTCGCCTTGGCCAGCGCGCAAGGCAAGGCAGGGGTGGCGGTCATCCGTCTCTCGGGCCCCTTGGCGCATCCTGCCGCGGCTGCTCTTTCCGGTGCTGCTTTGCCCTCCCGCGGAATTCGGGTGCGCAGCCTGTATGGCAAAGACGGATCGCGCCTGGATGATGGGGTAGTTCTGACCTTCCAGGCCCCGGCCAGCTTTACTGGCGAAGACGTGGCAGAGCTACAGATTCACGGCAGTACAGCGGCGGTCAACGCCGTCATGCGCTGCCTTGCGGACATGGACGATTTGCGCCTAGCCGATCCCGGGGAATTTACCCGCCGTGCCTTGGAAAACGGCAAAATGGATTTGACACAGGTCGAGGGCCTTGCCGATCTGATCGACGCTGAGACAGAAGCTCAACGCAAGCAAGCACAGATCATTCTGGCCGGAGAGCTTGGAAATTTGGCTGAACGCTGGCGGCGCGATTTGATTCGCGCCGCATCGCTGCTTGAGGCAGTGATTGATTTTGCCGATGAAGAGGTGCCAACCGATGTTACCCCTGAAGTACGCCAGTTGATCACAGATGTCATTGCAGATTTACAACGTGAAGCTGAAGGGGTTCGTATTGCAGAACGCATTCGAACCGGGTTCGAGGTTGCGATTGTTGGCTTGCCAAATGCCGGAAAGTCGACATTGCTGAATGCTCTGGCCGGTCGCGATGCAGCGATCACGTCGGAATATGCCGGCACAACGCGCGATGTGATTGAAGTTCGAATGGACCTTGAGGGACTTCCCGTTACTTTGTTGGATACAGCGGGCTTGCGGGAAACCGACGATCACGTCGAAAGCCTGGGAATTGAGCGGGCCAAAAAGCGCGCCGAGGCCGCCGATCTGCGCGTATTTCTGACTGATGATCCAAAAGAGCTGGGCGTTCAGATGTTGGAAGGAGATATTCAGGTTCTTCCGAAGTCCGATCTGAGAAACAGTTCTGATGAAGGAATCTCAGGGAAAACCGGGCAGGGTGTGGATCGGTTGATTTCCAACATATCGCGTGTTTTGGGTGATCGTACTACTACCCATGGTATCGCCACGCGTGAAAGGCATCGTATAGCGCTGATCACAGCGCGCGACGCACTTAGTGCTGCAATCGCTGTTCTGGAATCAGGTCCCGACCTGTATGATATTGCAGCCGAGGAACTGAGGACCGCGATCCGCGCTTTGGAAGCTCTGGTTGGCAGAATTGGTGTAGAAGACTTGTTGGATGAAATATTCTCAAGCTTCTGCCTGGGAAAGTAAGGAGTGTTTCACGTGAAACATTCGGATTTTGACGTCGTCGTTATCGGAGCGGGCCACGCCGGAACAGAGGCGGCCCATGCGGCCGCCCGGATGGGTGCGACTACCGCCCTTGTGACTCTGTCGGCCACTGATATCGGCGTAATGTCCTGTAACCCGGCTATTGGGGGCCTCGGGAAAGGGCATCTTGTTCGCGAAATTGACGCGTTGGACGGGGTGATGGGGCGCGTCGCAGACCAGGCGGGAATTCAGTTTCGTTTACTGAATCGCCGTAAAGGCCCCGCTGTGCAGGGGCCCAGAACGCAGGCAGACAGGGCTTTGTACCGAGCTGCGATGCAGCGAGAAACCACGGCACAGCCGGACCTCAGCGTCGTAGTCGGCGAGGTGACAGATTTCCTGGTGAATGGACCTGCTGTTACCGGAATTCGATTGGCGGATGAGTCTGAAATACGGGCCGGCGCTGTGATCCTGACGTCTGGGACATTTTTGCGAGGCGTTATTCACATTGGTGACGTATCGCGCCCTGGCGGACGTATGGGGGATCGTCCCTCGGTAAAGCTGGCCGAGCGTTTGGATAGCCTTAACCTGCCGCTAGGACGCTTGAAAACGGGGACACCGCCCCGGCTGGATGGTCGGACGATTGATTGGTCAGGTCTCGAAAGTCAGGACGGCGATGATGAACCTACGCTGTTCTCATTCCTCTCGATGGGGGTGGTGGCGCCGCAGATTTCTTGTGGGATTACGCATACCAATGCCAGAACACATGAGATCATTGAAAAGAACCTTTCCAGATCGGCGATGTATGGGGGGCATATTGACGGTATAGGCCCCAGATATTGCCCTTCGATCGAAGATAAGATTGTGCGGTTTGCGGATAAGGAATCTCATCAGATTTTCCTCGAGCCAGAAGGTGTGAATGATCACACAATCTATCCGAATGGAATTTCTACCTCACTGCCACAGGATGTTCAGGTCGATTATGTCAGATCCATTAAGGGGCTGGAAAAGGCAGAGATCCTCCAACCTGGCTACGCCATCGAATATGACTACGTAGATCCTCGCGTTCTGACATCATCACTGTCGTTGCCTGAGGCGCCAGGACTATATCTTGCGGGTCAGATTAACGGCACCACAGGATATGAGGAAGCTGCAGCTCAGGGAATGGTGGCTGGCCTCAATGCTGCCCTTCAGGTCTTGGGTCGGGATCCAATCCATTTCACGCGTTCCGACAGTTATATTGGCGTCATGGTCGATGACCTGACCACTCGCGGAGTGGCGGAACCTTATCGGATGTTTACCTCACGGGCAGAGTTTAGATTGTCTTTGCGCGCCGATAATGCCGACCAACGACTGACACCTATTGGCCTACGCCTAGGTTGCGTAAGCGAGACACGCCGCAAGCACTTCTCTGAAAAGATGGAGAAGTTGGAGGCTGCAAAAAAGAAGCTCACAGATCATACCTATACTCCGAAAGAAGTGCGAGAAGCTGGTATCGAGGTCAATCAGGATGGCAATCGCCGCGATGGTATGGCGATTTTGGCCTTTCCTGATGTGAGCTTTGAGGACCTTGTTCCCTTGATTCCTGAGTTGCAGGACGTTGATTCAGGCATTCGGCAGCAAGTGGAACGCGATGCGCTATATGCGAATTATATCGAGCGGCAAAGACGTGATGTAGAAGCGATGAAACGCGATGAAGCCTATGAGATTCCGCGTGATTTTGACTTCTTCGCATTGGATGGGCTGTCGTCAGAGATGAAGCAGAAGTTGTCCAACGCCCGTCCCGAGAATGTAGCGCAGGCAAGCCGGATAGAGGGTGTGACACCGGCTGCGCTGACTCTGGTGTTGGCCAAGCTTCGCCGCGATCAGAGGGTGCGCAAAGCATGAAGGAAGAGCTGTTTGACGGTCTGAATGTTTCACGTGAAACATTTGATCGACTGGCAACATATGTTGCCCTTGTCGAGCGCTGGAACCCGAAAATCAACCTCGTATCGCGCAAAAGCTTGTCCGAAATCTGGACACGGCACATTCTGGATTCCGTTCAGGTTTTTCGATGTGCCGAGAACTTTTCGCATTGGGTTGATATTGGAAGTGGTGGTGGGTTTCCCGGTATGGTCTGTGCAATTATGGCGATCGAAGAAGCGCCAGGCGCAAAATTCACCTTTGTTGAAAGCGATCAGCGAAAATCTGCGTTTTTACGCAATGTATCCCGGGAATGTGGCGCAAACTGTAAAGTGGTGGCGAAACGCATTGAAGCGGTGGACCCCCTGAATGCAGATGTTTTGTCTGCCCGCGCCTTGGCAGATCTCGGGGTATTATTATCTTTTTGTGACAGACATTTAGGCGATTCTGGCGTCGCTTTGTTGCCGAAAGGTGTAAGCTGGAAAAAAGAGGTACAGGATGCGCAGGAAGAATGGAATTTCACCTGTGATCCGATTACAAGTTTAACAGAACCCCAAGCCGTCATCCTCAAGGTCAAAGGAGTATCACGTGGTTGATCTATCTCGTCCCTCAGGCCCCCGGATCATAGCGGTAGCCAACCAGAAGGGCGGGGTTGGGAAGACGACAACAGCCATAAACTTGGCAGCAGGCCTGGCCGAGGCCGGATGCAGGGTTTTAGTGGTTGATCTGGATCCACAGGGGAATGCTTCAACCGGTTTAGGTGTCGAGGATCGAGATTGGACAACTTATGACCTGATTCTGGATGATGCGCCTTTGGATGCGGTCGTTCAGGACTCGGAGATTGAAGGCATTCTCGTTGTCCCCGCTACGGTAGACCTCAGTTCCGCCGATATTGAACTGATTTCGAACGAAAAACGCAGCTATTTACTGCATGATGCGTTACGCCAGACTGCTATTGATAAGTACGATCTGGATTTCGTCCTGATTGACTGTCCGCCATCGCTGAATCTTCTGACGGTAAACGCGATGGTCGCAGCGCATTCCGTACTGGTGCCATTGCAAAGCGAGTTCTTCGCATTAGAGGGTTTGTCCCAGCTCATGCTGACCATTCGCGAGGTGCGACAGACTGCGAATCCAGACCTCAGAATCGAAGGTGTTGTGCTAACTATGTATGACAACCGCAACAACTTGTCCCGTCAGGTCGAAAAAGACGCACGTGACAATCTGGGCGAGATGGTATTTAAAACCAAAATACCCAGAAATGTGCGGGTCAGTGAGGCTCCGTCATACGCGTTGCCGGTTTTGCAATATGACTCGGGGTCTCTGGGCGCGATGGCCTATCGGCATTTGGCCCGGGAAGTCATGCATAAGAACAATAAAACCGCAGTCTGAGCGGTACTAGGAGGACCCTGTGACAGCCAGAAAATCAAAACCAAGAGGGTTGGGTCGCGGGCTTTCGGCGTTGATGGCAGATGTCACACAAGAGCCCCAGGGACGCGTGCCAACTGATTCACGGCGGCCGGACCTGACGATTCCAATCGAAAAGCTTCACGCAAACCCAAATCAGCCGCGCCGCACCTTTGCCCGGGAACATCTGGATGAGCTTGCCGCTTCGGTCAAAGAGAAGGGGATCATTCAGCCGTTGATCGTCCGCGAGATTGCCGAAGGCGATTATGAAATCGTCGCGGGTGAACGCCGCTGGCGCGCGGCGCAAATGGCGCAGTTGCATGATATCCCCGTTATCGTTCGCGATTTTGATGACACTGAGGTTCTGGAAGTCGCCATTATCGAAAACATTCAGCGCGCGGATTTGAATGCGGTGGAAGAGGCGGCCGGCTATAAGCAGCTGATGGACCGCTTTGGTCATACGCAAGAAAAGCTGGCTGAAGCATTGGGCAAAAGCCGCAGTCATATTGCCAATTTGCTGCGCCTGTTGTCCCTGCCAATGGATGTACAAACCCTTGTAATAGAAGGAAAATTATCGGCTGGCCATGCACGGACGCTGATCACGGCCGAGAATGCCTCGGATCTTGCAAAGCAAATTGTCAAAGACGGGCTGTCGGTGCGGGCAACGGAAGCGCTGGTGAAGAAGCAACAGCAGGGGGATGCGGCCCGACCGGCACCAAGGTCTCGGGATCTGAATGCGGGTAAAGATGCGGATACCCGGGCGCTGGAGAAGGATCTTTCCGCGATTCTGGCGATGAAAGTGGCGATCAATCACAAAGCGGGCTCGGAAACGGGGCAGGTGGTCCTGACCTATGAGAACCTAGATCAACTGGATGATCTTTGTTCCAAGCTCAGCCGCTAGGGCGGGTCCAGATAAAGAACATCACGCCGCCTAGTACAATCGCCTGGATGATCAGGACATGAGACGGCGCAGACATCATGACCGATAGTCCAAATACGGCGGTGACCGACAGGGTGGCCGCCTTTTTTGCGGCCGGACGAATCGCGCCTGAACTCTGCCAATCGACGATCATTGGGCCAAACAGTCGGTGCGTTATCAGCCAGCTATGCAGCCGTGAAGACGAGCGGGCAAAGAAGAAGGCGGCGAGAAGCAGAAATGGAACCGTTGGTAGTAGGGGAAGCACCACCCCAACAGCGGCCAGCCCGACACATAACAATCCAAGCCCTGCCCACAGATATTGCATGGTCTATCCCAAAAGTTCGCGGATCACCGCGTTCAAGACGGCCCGCCCGTCGGTTGTGGCCATCAGTTTACCATCCAGCATTTGAACCATGCCGATATCCTGAAGATGGCCCAATGGGTCTTGTGGTAAGGGGTGGCCTGATATTCCCATATATCTATCTATATCTAGCCCGTCGGCAATCCTAAGACCCATCATAAGGTATTCACTTGCCTGATCTTCACGCGACAATGCGGCGCGTTCTTTCTCTCCGCTACCACAGGAAGCCGCGTCCAACCACCGCTGCGGATTCAGATAGGTTTCAGTCGCGTATTTCTGGCCATTCTGAGTGATCCGCCCATGGGCGCCGGGGCCAATGCCGACATAGTCACCATAGCGCCAATAGATCAGATTGTGCTGTGATTCCGCGCCGGGGCGGGCGTGGTTCGATACCTCATAGGCGGGCAGACCATGAGCCTCGCAGATTTCTTGCGTGGCCAGATACATATCGGCGGCGCTATCATCCAAGGGCAGGCCGCGTAGCTTGCCCACGGCATAGCGATCACCAAAGGCGGTTCCGTCTTCTATGGTCAGTTGGTACAGCGACAGGTGATCGACCGCCATCGACAGGGCTTCGGTCAACTCTGCGCGCCAGGCATCAAGGGTTTGATGTTGTCGCGCATAGATCAGGTCAAAGCTGACCCGTTCAAAACAATGACGGGCTATGTCATAAGCAGCCCGCGCTTCGGCCACGCTGTGAATGCGGCCCAACCGGCGCAGATCGTCATCATTCAGCGCCTGAACCCCCATTGAGATACG
Organism: Ruegeria sp. CDSA221; assembly: GCF_059611825.1. NCBI lineage: Bacteria > Pseudomonadati > Pseudomonadota > Alphaproteobacteria > Rhodobacterales > Roseobacteraceae > Ruegeria > Ruegeria sp. CDSA221. The sequence goes on along the minus strand of NZ_JBXWPK010000009.1, from coordinate 103,867 downwards.
GTTGACGCCTGCTTCCCGGTAGGCAGCGAACCGTCCCGCCTCGACCGAGCCGGGATTGGCTTCAAGTGTGATTTCCATGTCATTGGCGGGGTGCCAAAGGGCGCGGGCGGTATCAATCACTGCGGCGACGGTTTCGGGATCCATCAGAGACGGGGTGCCGCCGCCAAAGAAGATGGTGTTCAGGACACGGTTCGGGGTTTCGGAAGCACTACGGCGCAGCTCGACCAGATATGCATCAAGCCATTGTTTTTGATCAATATTTTTGGAAACATGGCTGTTGAAATCGCAATAGGGGCATTTGGCCTCGCAAAAGGGCCAATGCACATACAGGCCAAAGCCCCCATTGCGCCAATCATCCGCCAAAACAGCCTTTCACGAACATCTCAACCGCGCGACCGCGATGGCTGATCTTGTTCTTTTCCCAGCGATCCATCTCCGCAAAGGTAATGTCATGACCCTCGGGCACAAACATTGGATCATAACCAAAGCCGTCCGCACCGCGAATGGGCCAGACCAAGTGACCGGGGGCGATGCCTTCGAACACCTCATCATGCCCGTCGGGCCAGGCCAAAACCAGCGTGCAACGAAATTGTGCAGTGCGGGGATGGGCGGCGTTCTTCGCCTCAAGCTCCTCATGTGCGCGTGTCATCGCCACAAGGAAATCGCGGCGATTGCCGGTTTCTGCCCAATCGGCGGTGTAGACGCCCGGCGCCCCGTCAAGCGCGTCGATGGTGATCCCGGAATCGTCCGACAGGGCAGGAAGGCCGGTGGCTTTGGCGGCGGCATGGGCCTTGATCCGGGCATTGCCGACGAATGTATCCTCGGTCTCTTCCGGTTCAGGCAGGTCCATGTCCGCGGCGCCGATAACAGTGACGCCAAAGGGTTCAAGCAGATGTGCCATCTCCTCAAGCTTGCCTTTGTTATGCGTGGCCACCAGCAACCTGTCGCCGTCGAACTTGCGGGTCATGCGGTGGCGGCCTTTTGCGCAGCAGCCAGTTCACTAACGCCCTGTTCAGCCAGATCCATTAGTTGATCCATCTGAACGCGGCTAAAGACCGAGCCTTCGGCGCTCATTTGAACTTCGATCAATTTGCCGGACCCGGTCATGATAAAGTTGCCGTCCACGCCGGCTTCGCTGTCTTCGGGGTAATCCAGATCCAGCACCGGTTGACCGGCGTAAATACCGCAGGATACGGCTGCAACCGGGTCAACCAGCGGGTCCGAGATCACGTCACCCGTTTTCATCAGCTTGTTGACCGCAAGACGCAGCGCAATCCAACCGCCTGTGATCGAGGCACATCGGGTGCCACCATCAGCCTGGATCACATCGCAGTCGACGGTGATCTGGCGTTCACCCAAGGCAACCCGATCGACACCTGCGCGCAGGGCACGGCCAATCAAACGCTGGATTTCCACGGTACGACCACCCTGCTTACCGCTGGCAGCCTCGCGCCGCATCCGTGTATTGGTCGCACGGGGCAGCATGCCGTATTCAGCGGTAACCCAGCCCAGGCCCGAACCCTTGATGAACGGTGGCACGCGATCTTCGATCGTGGCAGTGCACAACACATGGGTATCGCCCATCTTAATCAGGCAGGAACCTTCGGCATGTTTGGTAAATCCCGTTTCGATTGAAACGGCGCGCATTTCGTTTAGATCACGTCCTGAGGGTCGCATGGGAATTCCTTTGTTTGCTGGTTTGGGGATACCGCCCCGCAGCGTCAGGATGCAACCCTGATTGACCTTTCGCCTACCTGCTATTTAATGGCCATCCAGCAGAGGATTGCCGATGAGTGACGCAAGCAAAATTCTGAACGAGATGAATGACCGGTCGCGCGAGGTGTTTCGCCTGATCGTCGAAAGCTATCTGGATAGCGGTGAGCCTGTCGGCAGCCGTACCCTGACGCGCACTTTGTCGGAAAAAGTCAGTGCGGCGACGGTTCGCAATGTGATGCAGGATCTTGAGTTTCTGGGCCTGCTCGACAGCCCTCATGTCAGTGCGGGGCGGATTCCGACGCAACACGGGTTACGGATGTTCGTGGACGGATTGCTGGAGGTCGGTGATCTGGGCGCGGATGACCGGCAGAAGCTGGACGACACACTGGGCGCTAACTCGGGGGATGTCGGCGGGATGCTTGATCGTGTCGGCGCGGCCTTGTCACACGTGACACAAGGGGCCTCGCTGGTTTTGACGCCGAAACACGAAGCGGAAATCAAACATATCGAATTTGTGTCGCTTGGGCATGACAGGGCCCTGGTGGTTTTGGTCTTTTCCGACGGTCAGGTGGAAAACCGGCTGTTCAAGCCGCCACCCGGGCAAACGCCCAGCTCGATGCGGGAAGCGGCGAATTTTCTGAACGCGCTGATCGAGGGCCGCACCATCAGCGAGGTTCGCCGTCAGATGCTGACCCAGATCGATGTGCGGAAACAGGAAATTGACGTGCTGGCCCGTGAAATGGTCGACAGCGGCATGGCCGCATGGGACGGGGATGATGGCGACTCGGCTCGTTTGATCGTCCGAGGGCGGGCGAATCTGCTGGGTGAACGTGGCGAAGCAGATGAGTTGGAGCGCATTCGCACCCTGTTTGACGACCTCGAACGCAAGCGCGACATCGCCGAATTTCTGGAATTGACCGAAGAAGGCGAAGGTGTGCGCATTTTTATCGGGTCTGAGAACAAACTTTTCTCACTTTCGGGTTCCTCTTTGGTGGTGTCTCCATATATGAACGCTGATCGTAAGATAATCGGTGCGGTTGGGGTCATCGGGCCCACACGTCTGAATTATGGACGGATCGTGCCGATCGTGGATTATACGGCGCAACTGGTCGGCAAACTGATATCCGACCGGAGCTAGAGGGTAAGAGATGGCAGAGCCCAAGAACGAAGATTTTCTGGACGATATCGCAACGGCCGAGGCCGAAGAGCTGGCTGATGAATTTGCTGAGATCAGCGAAGAAGCGCTGGAGCTGGATGAGCTGCGCGCCGAGCGCGACGACTACAAAGACAAATTCATGCGTGCATTGGCCGATGCGGAAAACGCGCGCAAGCGCGGCGACAAGGCACGGCGCGATGCTGAACAATATGGCGGCTCGAAACTGGCTCGTGACATGCTGCCGGTCTATGACAATATGAAACGCGCGCTTGAGGCCGCAACCGACGAGCAGAAAGAGGTCGCAGGCGCTTTGCTGGAAGGTGTTGAACTGACCATGCGCGCGCTTAAGGACGTGTTTCAGAAACACGGGATTCAGGTGATCACGCCAGAAGTTGGCGATCGGTTTGACCCCAATGTGCATGAGGCGATGTTCGAGGCCCCTGTGCCCGGAACACGCGCTGGTGACATCATCCAGGTATCTGCAGAAGGCTTTATGCTGTACGACCGGCTCTTGCGCCCCGCGCAGGTGGGTGTGTCGTCCACGCCGGCAAGCTAAGCACCTAAGATATCAATCAATTATTGAGGCGGTCAGGATCTGGCCGCCTCTTTCAATTTATAGATCAGGTCCAATGCCTCGCGCGGGCTTAGCTCATCCGGCAAGATCTCACCCAACATATCCGCAACGGGTGAAGCTTTTGGGGGAGGCGGTGGCGGCGGGGCAGCCGAGAACAGCGGTAGATCGTCGATCAAAGCCTTTTGCTTGCCGCCTTCGCGTTCGGTTTTCTCCAGCTGGTCCAGCACAACGCGGGCACGTTCGACAACGGATGCCGGCAGGCCAGCCAGTTGCGCCACCTGGACACCATAAGATCGATCCGCGGCGCCTTTGTGAACCTCGTGCAAAAAGATCACCTCGCCCTCCCATTCCTTGACCGCAACGGTGGCGTTGTCGACACCTTCCAGATTTCCGGCCAGCGCGGTCAGCTCGTGATAATGCGTTGCAAACAGCGCGCGACATTTATTGGCGGCGTGCAGATGTTCGAGCGTGGCCCAGGCGATGGAAAGCCCGTCATAGGTGGCCGTCCCGCGTCCGATTTCATCCAGGATGACCAGCGCGTGATCGTCGGCTTGATTGAGGATGGCGGCGGTTTCGACCATTTCAACCATAAAGGTCGACCGACCCCTGGCCAGATCGTCAGATGCCCCGACACGGCTGAACAGCTGGCTGACCACACCGATATAGGCTTGTTCGGCTGGAACATAGCTGCCCATCTGTGCAAGCAAGGCGATCAGCGCATTCTGCCGCAGGAAGGTTGATTTACCCGCCATGTTTGGGCCGGTCAGCAACCAGATTGCAGCACCATCTTCCGCGCTGAGATCACAATCATTGGCGATAAACGCGTCACGGCTTTGTTGGCGCAGCGCATGTTCAACAACCGGATGCCGCCCGCCCTGAATATCAAAGGCACGAGAGGCATCGACCTGCGGGCGACACCAGTTCTCGCCCCGTGCCAGATCGGCCAGCGCAGTGGTTAAGTCCAGTTCTGCCAGCCCGCGCGCGGCTTGGTTCAGCTGCGCAGCACGGGTAAGAATCTCATCAGAAAGCCTTTGATAGAGCCGCTTTTCGATTTCCAAAGCATGGTTGCCCGCATTCAAGATACGGGTCTCGATCTCGGAGAGTTCGACAGTGGTGAACCGCACCTGATTGGCCGTGGTTTGCCGGTGGATATAGGTTTCGGAGAACGGCGGGTTCAACATCTTTTCGGCATGGGTTGCCGTGGTTTCAATGAAATAGCCCAGCACGTTGTTATGCTTGATCTTCAGTGAGGTGATGCCGGTGTGCTCGGAGTATTTCTGCTGAAACCCGGCGATGACGGATCGACCTTCGTCGCGCAGGGTGCGCGCCTCATCCAGTTCCGCGTCATAGCCGGGGGCAATGAAGCCGCCATCGCGCGCCATCAGGGGCGGTTCGGCCACAAGCGCCTCATCCAGCAGGGTCAGCAGATCATCAAACCCCGTCAGGTTTTGCACTGCAGTGGCCAGCAATACCGGCAGATCTCCGGCATTGCACAGTTCGGCGATGGCTGCGGCCTGCGCCAGCCCGTTGCGGATGGCGGCCAAATCGCGAGGGCCGCCACGATCTAGCGACAGGCGCGACAAGGCGCGGTCCAAATCGGGGGTTTTGCGCAAGGCATCGCGCAGATCTTGGGCGATCAGGCTGTCATCGGCTGTAAAACTTACCGCATCCAACCGCCCGTGGATCACATCCAGATTGCGCGAGGGGCTGGACAGGCGCTGTTCCAACAGCCGCGCGCCGCCCGGCGTCACCGTACGGTCAACCACCGACAAAAGCGATCCGGCGCGCCCACCAGACAGCGACCGGGTCAGCTCCAGATTGCGGCGCGTTGCGGCGTCGATTTGCACCACGCGGTCCTCGGATTCTTTCAGCGGCGTTTGTAGCAGTGGTAATTTGCCTTTTTGCGTGATCTCCAAATAGTCAATCAATGCGCCCATAGCGGACACTTCGGCCCGGCCAAAATTTCCAAACGCGTCCAGCGCGCCCACGTGAAACAAAGCGCAGATGCGCTTTTCAGCCGCCGTGCTGTCGAAACTGGCACGGCCGATGGGCGTCAGTGAGATGCCCAGATCGCGGGCAGGTTCGTGCAGGACCTGTTCGGCCCCGTCCGCCACGATCAGCTCCGACGGGGCCAGCCGTGCCAGTTCAGGGCTTAGGCGCACAGAGGTCAAAGGCATCACGTGAAACGCCCCGGTTGAGATATCGGCCCAGGCAAGCGCCGCTTCATCCCTCACCTCGGCATAACAGGCCAGAAAGTTGTGGCGGCGCGCCTCTAGCAGCGCGTCCTCGGTCAGTGTTCCGGGTGTCACCAGCCGGACAACACCGCGCTTTACCACTGATTTAGAGCCTCTCTTCTTGGCCTCAGCCGGGCTTTCCATCTGTTCGCAAACGGCCACGCGAAAGCCTTTTCGGATCAGCGTCAGCAGGTATCCTTCGGCGGCATGGACCGGCACACCGCACATCGGGATGTCTGCGTCGTTGTGCTTGCCGCGTTTGGTCAGGGCGATGTCCAGCGCCTCAGCGGCGTTGACGGCATCCTCGAAAAACATCTCGTAGAAGTCGCCCATCCGGTAAAACAGAAGGGCGTCGGCATGGGCCTCTTTGATTTCGAGATATTGCGCCATCATCGGCGTGACTGTGGACAAGGCTGATCCCTTTTGACGGCGTTCGGTCGCGACCTTACAAATCCGCCATCTGGTGCGAAAGGCAAAAGTATTCTCGTTGAGGCGCGCGCGTGCCTGCGCTATGAGGCAGAAGCCCCGTAGTTGCAGAGAAACGACGTATCAAATGCCCAAAGCGAAGATCACCAACGAAGAGGCGCTGGCCTTTCACCTGGATCCAACTCCTGGCAAGTGGGAGGTACAAGCCACCGTTCCCATGACCACGCAGCGCGACCTGTCGCTGGCCTACAGCCCCGGCGTGGCTGTTCCATGTGAAGCAATCGCGGAAAATCCAGAAACGGCCTATGACTATACCAACAAGGGAAATCTGGTCGCCGTGATTTCAAATGGGACGGCGGTTTTGGGTCTTGGTAATCTGGGCGCGCTGGGCTCAAAACCGGTGATGGAGGGCAAGTCAGTCCTGTTCAAGCGTTTCGCTGACGTAAACTCGATCGATATCGAGCTGGACACCGAAGACCCGGATGAGTTCTGCCGCGCCGTGCGTCTGATGGGCCCGACCTTTGGTGGCATCAATCTGGAAGACATCAAGGCGCCCGAGTGTTTCATCATCGAACAGCGCCTGAAGGAAGAAATGGATATCCCCGTCTTCCACGATGATCAGCATGGCACGGCGGTGATCTGTGCAGCGGGCCTGCTGAATGCGCTGCGTATCTCGGGCAAGAAGATTGAAGATGTGAAGATTGTTCTGAACGGTGCTGGGGCTGCTGGGATAGCGTGTATCGAACTGCTCAAGTCCATGGGCGCGCGGCATGAAAACTGCATCGTGTGTGACACCAAAGGCGTGATCTATCAGGGCCGGACCGAGGGCATGAACCAGTGGAAATCGGCCCATGCGATCACCACGGATCTGCGTACGCTGGAAGATGCCATGAAAGGCGCAGACGTCTTTCTGGGCGTGTCGGTCAAAGGGGCTGTGACGCAAGATATGGTAGCCAGCATGGCCGATAACCCGGTGATTTTTGCGATGGCAAACCCCGACCCCGAGATCACACCGGAAGAGGCGCATGAGGTGCGCGTAGATGCCATCGTCGCCACAGGGCGCAGCGATTATCCGAACCAGGTCAACAACGTGTTGGGCTTTCCCTACCTGTTCCGCGGTGCGCTGGATATCCACGCCCGCGCCATCAATGACGAGATGAAAATTGCCTGTGCCCACGCCCTGGCCAACCTCGCGCGCGAAGATGTCCCGGATGAGGTCGCGATGGCCTATGGTAAGTCGCTGACCTTTGGGCGCGATTATATTATCCCGACACCTTTCGATCCGCGCCTGATTCACCGCATTCCACCCGCCGTTGCGCGGGCCGGGATGGATACCGGCGCGGCGCGGCGCCCGATTATCGACATGGACGCGTATGAGCTGAGCCTGAAATCCCGCATGGATCCGACCGCCAGCATTCTGCGCGGCCTGAACGCGCGGGCCCGTCAGGCGCAAAGCCGAATGATCTTTGCCGAGGGCGACGATCCGCGTGTGCTGCGGGCTGCGGTGATGTATCAACGCTCGGGCTTTGGTAAGGCGCTGGTCGTAGGCCGCCCGGATGACGTCAAGCAAAAGCTGGAAGAGGCCGGGCTGGGCGATGCTGTGCGTGAGCTGGAGGTCGTGAATGCCGCCAACACTGCGCATCTCGATACCTATTCTGATTTTTTGTACGATCGCCTGCAGCGTAAAGGCTTTGATCGAAAGGATATTCATCGACTTGCCGCGCGCGACCGGCATGTGTTTTCATCGCTGATGCTGGCGCATGGGCATGGCGACGGTTTGGTCTCGGGCGCGACGCGTAAATCGGCGCATGTGCTGGATCGGATCAACCATGTATTCGATGCAGATGCGGCGCGTGGCGCGGCGGGTGTGACGGCGCTGTTGCACAAGGGGCGGATCGTGCTGATCGGCGACACTCTAGTCCATGAATGGCCGGACGAAAACGATCTGGCCAATATCGCCGAGCGCTCAGCAGCCGTTGCCCGCCATATGGGGCTGGAGCCGCGCGTTGCCTTTGTCAGCTTTTCGACGTTTGGCTACCCGGTGTCGGAGCGGGCCGAAAAGATGCACCGCGCTCCTGCCGTTCTGGATCAGCGTGGCGTAGATTTCGAATACGAAGGTGAAATGACGGTGGACGTGGCGCTGAATGTCGACCAGCAGGCAAACTATCCGTTCCAGCGACTGACCGGACCGGCGAATATCCTGATTGTCCCAGCACGGCATTCGGCCTCGATCTCGACCAAGTTGATGCAGGAAATGGGTGGGGCCACGGTGATCGGCCCGATCTTGTCGGGCATCGACAAGCCGATTCAGATCTGTTCGACCATATCGACGGCCAATGACATTCTGAACATGGCCATTCTGGCCTCCTGCGATATTGGTTAAGCCATGACAATTTGGAATCTAGGCTCGATCAACGCAGACATGATTTATGATGTGCCACACCTGCCTGGCGCGGGTGAGACGCTTTCGGCCAACCGTTTGGATCGGTTTCTGGGCGGTAAGGGCGCGAATATGTCCGTCGCCGGCGCGCGGGCCGGCGCGCGGGTGGCGCATATTGGGGCCATAGGGCTCGACGGGCGCTGGGCGCGTGACAGGCTGACCGAATATGGCGTCGATACCCGGTGGATTGCCGAAGTTTCAGATCCTACCGGGCACGCCATTATCGCCGTAGACGCCGAGGGTGAAAACAACATCATCCTGTTTCAAGGCGCAAATCATGCAATTACGTCAGATCAACTGGGCCAGGCGCTGTCATCGGCGGATCAGGGTGATCTGATTGTGACGCAAAACGAAACCAACTTGCAGGTCGAAGCCGCAAAAATGGGCCGCGAAATGGGGCTGACTGTCTGTTACGCGGCGGCCCCTTTTCAAGCCGATGCAGTGCGGGCGGTTCTTCCGTATCTGGATTTCCTGATCCTAAATGAGGTCGAGGCCGAGCAGCTGCGGCAGGCAACCGGACAAGGCCTGTCCGAGTTGGGGATAGAGCATGTCATTGTGACCCTCGGATCAAAGGGCGCGCGATATCATCATAAGGGGACGACCTCGGATTTTTTGGCTCACAAGGTTCAGGCGGTGGACACAACTGGTGCGGGCGATACGTTCACAGGTTACGTTCTGGCAGGAATGGATCGTGGCATGCCGATGGAGCAGGCCATATTGCAGGCAAACCGGGCTGCCGCGTTGATGGTGACACGGCACGGTACGGCGGATGTCATTCCTGATCTGAAAGAGGTGCGCGAAGCGCGCTTTGATTAAGACCCGGCAAAGGGCGCGTCACTGCCCCACAGCTGTTTGACGCGGGCGTCGCGACCGCAGGCTTTGCGATAGGCCTTATAGGCGTTGCGCTGGCGTTTGGGACCGAACCGCGTAAAGACCAGTTTTTCGCCCTTATAGTAATCCTGATGATAGGCTTCGGCCGGGTAAAACCGGTCCTGTTGCAGGATCGGGGTGACAATCGTTTGACGCAGGGCGTGCTGTGCTTTGGATTTTGCAGCCTCGGCCAACGCCTTTTCGCCTGTATTAGAGACGAAAACCGCTGTGCGGTAACTCTCTCCACGGTCGCAAAACTGACCGCCCGCATCCGTAGGGTCGACCGAGCGGAAAAACAGGTTCAGCAGGGTTTCACGGGAAACACGGTCCGGATCAAAGGTAATCTGAACCGCCTCGTAATGGCCTGTGCCGCCTTTGGACACCTCGCCATAGGTTGGGTCGGCGGTCGCGCCCCCGGTATAGCCCGAGACCGCCTGAACCACGCCCGGCACGGATTCGAAATCGGATTCAACGCACCAGAAACACCCCCCGGCCACGGTCAGCGTCTCGGTTCCGGCAGCCGGTGCAGGCGCGGCGCGCAGCATTGCGACGATGAGGATCAGCGCAAACAGAAGCCAAGGTTTGACAGCGTCAATGTATGTGGTTCGGATCATGGTGGGTCTCCTTCCATGATCAGACTGCCTTGGGAAACCCCCGGGCGCAACGCGCTGACATCTGTTCTCACGCGCTGGTGAGACGAGTTTATCGCCTTAGCCCAGCAACTGCCCCAGCTTCATCGCCACACCCATATTGCCCGTGATCTTGAGCTTGCCCATAGCAATACCGGTCATCGGGTTCAGCTTGCCGGTCAGCAGCTTGGTCAGGTTCTCTTGTGAGATACGGATGGTGCAATCAGTGTCCTGATCCTGCGTCGTCGCCTGATTGTCGGCCAGAACAACCACACCGGCATCACCGCAATCGAATTTCAACGACCCATCAAAGTTCTTGCCATTCAGACCGTTCTGAATACCTTCTGCGATATCCTGCAACATGCCCTATCCTTTCAGTGTTGTGACTTGGGTAAAGACATATCCTGCGGTGGAGCAAGAGTGACCTGACGGGAGGTGGCAAAAATGGACGCATAAAAAACCCGGCATCCTGAGGGGCTGCCGGGTCTTCAGGTCAAAATCTCAGCTGTCTTACTTCGACAGCCGTTTGTCGCGTGCTGCCAGCAGTTTCAGGCGCAGGGCGTTCAGTTGGATGAATCCCGCAGCGTCTTTCTGATCGTAGGCACCAGCATCCTCTTCGAAGGTCACGTGCGCCTCGGAATACAGCGAGTGTTCCGACCAGCGGCCCACGGTCGATGCCAGACCTTTGTACAGCTTCACGCGCACGGTGCCGGTGACATGATCCTGAGATTTGTCGATGGCGGCCTGCAGCATCTCGCGCTCGGGCGAGTACCAGAAACCGTTATAGATCAGCTCTGCATATTGAGGCATCAGCTGGTCTTTCAGATGCATCGCGCCCCGATCCATGGTGATGGATTCGATGCCACGGTGTGCTTCCAACAGGATTGTGCCGCCCGGTGTTTCATAGATACCGCGCGATTTCATGCCAACAAAGCGACCTTCGACCAGATCGAGACGCCCAATGCCGTGCTTGCCGCCATATTCGTTCAGCTTGGTCAGGATGGTGGCCGGGCTCATCGCCTCGCCATTGATGCTGACCGCGTCACCTTTTTCGAACCCGATCTCGATGAATTCTGGTTTATTCGGCGCGTCCTCGGGGTGGACCGTGCGCTGATAGACGTAATCGGGCGCCATATCGGCGGGGTCTTCCAGAACCTTGCCCTCGGATGAGGTGTGCAGCAGGTTGGCATCAACCGAGAACGGCGCCTCGCCACGTTTGTCCTTGGCGATCGGAATCTGGTTCGCCTCGGCAAATTCCAGCAGCTTGGTGCGGCTGGACAAGTCCCACTCGCGCCACGGGGCAATCACCTTGATGTCAGGGTTCAGCGCGTAAGCGGCCAGTTCGAACCGTACCTGATCGTTGCCCTTACCGGTCGCGCCATGAGATACGGCATCCGCTCCGGTCGCCTCGGCAATCTCGACCAGACGTTTCGAGATCAACGGGCGCGCAATCGAGGTGCCCAGCAGGTACAGGCCCTCATACTGCGCATTCGCGCGGAACATCGGAAAGACGAAATCGCGGACGAATTCCTCGCGGATGTCCTCAATATAGATGTTTTCGGGCTTGATCCCCAGCAGCTCGGCCTTCTTGCGGGCGGGCTCCAACTCCTCGCCCTGACCCAGATCGGCGGTGAAGGTTACGACCTCACAACCATACTCGGTCTGCAGCCATTTCAGGATGATCGAGGTATCAAGGCCACCGGAATAGGCCAGAACAACTTTCTTGGGCGCGGACATCTGACTTCCCTTTATGCGTAGAACGACTGGCCCCTAGCGGGTTTTGAACGCGGGGGCAAGTTATCTGCGTTGACGCAGGTCGGGATTTGGGGTGAAACAGAAGGAAAGAAAACAAGGATTGGTTGAAGGGATAGATTTCAGATGTTGGGTTGGAAGATTTTTGCACATTCGGTGCGGATGGTTTTTGGGAATCTCAAACAGGTTTTGCAGATTACGTTCGGGCCATCTTTGGTTGCGACAGCGGTGATTGTCGCCCTGTTTTTTGTATTGGACGTTCCGCTGGATCAACTCAATACAACCACCGGAGAGTTGCCTGCAGGTGTTTCGAGCGGATCGGCGATTGGCTTCCTGGTGGGCTTTATGGTCGTGATATTTGTGACGATGTTCTGGATTGTGGTGTCGTGGCACCGCTTTGTCCTGCTTGAGGAATATCCAAGAGGTATTTTCCCAACCTTCCGGTTCGATAGAATTCTGGCCTATTTCGGGCGGGTTCTTCTGTTGGGTATCCTGATGGCCATCGCGTTCCTGCCGGCGGGCGCGGTACTTTCAGCGCTGGGCGGTGGAGCATTGTCAGTTGTGTTTGTCATTGTCCTTGTCGTCTTCCTCATCATCGGCTTCTACCGTTTGTCCATAATCCTGCCTGCAGCAGCGATTGGGCAACCGTTGACACTTGGGCAAGCTTGGAACAACACCGCCGGTGCGGGTGGTGCGATCATCGTTCTTTTGCTTGTAAGCTTTGTGTTCCAGGTCGTGGTCCAGTTGGTCTTTACAGCGCTCGCTTTCATCCCGGTTCTGGGTGTTTTGCTCTCACTGTTCTTTGGGGTTCTGGTTTTGCCGCTGATCAATGTCAGTATCTTGACCACCATGTACGGCGTGTTCGTTGAAAAGCGCCAGCTGACCTGAACTCGTACACATATGTATTCCTTGCTCTTTCAGCGATGATGGGGCAGGGAAACCGGCATGAGTGATTTCATGACCCGCGCCCGCGCTGCCGAACAGGCGATGCGCTCTGTGTTTCCGGTGACGCCTCTGCAGCGCAATGCCCATCTGTCTGATCGTTTCGGGGCCGATATCTGGCTGAAACGTGAGGACCTCAGCCCGGTGCGGTCCTACAAGATCCGCGGTGCGTTCAACGCCATGCGCAAACAGCAGGGGCAGAACCTGTTTGTCTGCGCCAGCGCGGGAAATCATGCGCAGGGCGTGGCCTTTATGTGCAAGCACATGGATGTGAAGGGTGTGATCTTCATGCCCGTGACGACGCCGCAGCAGAAAATCCAGAAAACTCGTATCTTCGGCGGCGACAATATCGAGATTCATCTGACCGGCGACTATTTCGATGACACGTTGGCCGCCGCGCAGGCGTGGTGCACCGAACAGGGCGGCCATTTTCTGTCGCCCTTTGACGATGTTGATGTGATCGAAGGGCAAGCCTCGCTTGCGGTTGAGATCGAAGCGCAGTTGGGTGGGTTGCCGGACCACATCCTTTTGCCAGTAGGCGGTGGCGGCATGTCTGCGGGCGTGGCTACGTGGTTTGGCGATCGAACCCATTGCCTGTTTGTGGAACCCAAAGGCGGTGCCTGTCTGCACGCGGCAATGGCAGCAGGACATCCGGTGGCATTGGATCAGGTGGACAATTTCGTTGACGGTGCTGCGGTTGGTCGGATCGGTGAAAAACCGTTCGAATTGCTGAAATCCCGTCATCTGTCGGATGCTCTGGTGCTGTCCGAAGACCGCATCTGCACAACCATGATCGAGATGCTGAATGTCGAAGGCATCGTTCTGGAACCCGCCGGGGCCCTCGCGATTGAGGCGCTGAGCGATATTCAGAGTTTTATCCGAGGGAAAACCGTTGTCTGCGTAACCTCTGGTGGCAACTTCGATTTCGAACGCCTGCCCGAGGTCAAGGAACGCGCGCAGCGCTATCTGGGGGTGAAGAAATACTTCATCCTGCGCTTGCCACAGCGCCCTGGCGCATTGAAAGAGTTCCTGAACATCCTTGGCCCCGAGGATGACATTGCGCGGTTTGAATACATGAAGAAATCGGCACGTAACTTCGGCTCGGTTCTGATTGGTATCGAAACCCGCAAGCCCGAAAACTTTGCCCGTCTGTTCGCGCATCTGGATGAAGCCGGGTTCACTTTTACGGATATCACCGAGGACGAGACCCTCGCCCAGTTTGTGATCTGAGCAAATGACCAGACTGCAATGTTGTCTGTCGCAGTGATAGATCAGCTGCAACTGAAACAGACAATATACAGGGCCGGGTTGTCACCCATCGCTAGTGTACCTGTTTGCTGCCTGTACGGCGCCGCTCAGAGCTCGTTCAATCCTGCCTGAAACTCCGTTGCTGAGGTCCGGAATGTGCCGTCTATTTCGGCGATATCGACGGTTGCGGCCTGACCCTGTGCCGAATGGCGCTCACCATCCTGGCAGAGCCTGGCCAATGTCCTGAATCCCAGACTAAGCGCGCTGCCCTTCAAGGAGTGTAGATGCTGTTCGAAGTCAGACCGATCATCATCGACCTGCAAATGCTCCAGGCCTTGTTGCACCTCATCGAGAAAGATTTCCACTACCTCGTCAAACTCGTCGGCGCCGACCTCGTCCCGCAGCTGTCTGACCCTGGACCAGTCGATCATGGCCATCCTTTCCCTAAAGATAACGACCCGATTATCACTACAGGCCGTTGGTAAATCCGTGGTTAAGATGGATGTATTTACGACCTTCACAGGATGTTAAATAGCCGTGCGCTAGGGTCGTCCCGTTCCGCATTATATGGCAGAGCTGAGGGTCAGGTGGCAGAGGTCAGTCAGGCAGAAACAAAGGCAGAGCTGGATTTTGGTGCGATTCGCAAGGTGCTGGTCGTTGATGACAGTCGTCTGCAACGTCGCATCCTTGTGGCCTCGCTGAAGAAATGGGGCTTTGAGGTGCTCGAGGCAGACAGCGGAGAGGCCGCCATCGAAATCTGTGCGGCCATGTCCCCCGACCTGGTCCTGAGCGACTGGGTCATGCCGGGGATGAGCGGGCTGGAATTCTGTCAGGCATTTCGGGCGTTGGAGAATGACGAATACAGCTATTTCATCCTTCTGACTTCAAAAAGCGAAAAGCAGGAGGTTGCGCGCGGACTGGATGCCGGGGCGGATGATTTTCTGATCAAACCTCTTGAGGCCGATGAATTGCGGGCGCGCATATCTGCGGGCGCGCGGATATTGGATATGCAGCGTGAGCTGTCTGATAAGAACCGTATGATCGAGACCGCGCTCGAAGAACTGAAAGTGGTCCATGATGCGATCGACAAGGACCTGATTCAGGCGCGTAAGATACAGGAATCTCTGGTCCCCGAACTCACGCGTGATTTCGGTAGATCGCGTATCAGCATGTTGCTGAAACCTTGTGGGCATATCGGTGGCGATCTGGTGGGAATGTTTTCACCGGGGGTCAACCGTGTGGGGTTTTACAGCATCGATGTGTCCGGCCACGGCATCACCTCGGCGATGATGACAGCACGGCTGGGCGGGTATCTGTCCAGCAAACATTTCGATCAGAACGTGGCGATGGAAAAGCGGTTCGATAAATTTTACGCATTGCTACCACCTGATCAGGTGGCAGAGATGCTCAATTCCCGCCTTATGGCCGATGCTGGCGTCGAAGAGTATTTTACCATGGTCTATGCCATTATCGACCTGCGAAACGGACATCTCAAGATGGTGCAAGCAGGGCATCCGCATCCGCTGTTGTTGCGACAGGATGGTGGGACCGAGTATCTGGGGCAAGGTGGCCTGCCCATCGGACTGTTGCCGGATGTCACGTTTCAGCGAACCGATACCTACATGAAGCCCGGTGACAAGCTGTTGCTATATTCAGACGGGTTCACGGAATGCCGGATGGCGGATGGATCCCTGCTGGAAGAAGAGGGGCTGTGCAGAATGGTGACGGATTGTGCCACCGATCTCAGCGGGCCCGAATTTCTGGACGATATGTTCTGGCGGCTGACACAGGCCATGGATCCGGACCAGGGTATGGATGATGACGTATCTGCGGTTTTCTTTGAATACAGCGGGCCTTAAAGCCCCATCAGGTGTCCCGAAGCGAAATGTCGGTCACCGCTGTTGCCCAGCATCTGCGCGGCATCCGCGCTGTCCAGCCAAAGGGCTTCGTGGAATGGCTCTGAAGGTGGACCTATGCGGCGCACAGGGCGGGCTCGATATATCAAACAGACCTTTTCGGCCCACAGGTCATATTCGGGCATGTATGTGAAACGGCGAAAGGCGCCGACCCGCCGCGGGCCGGCAATCAACCAGCCGGTTTCTTCAAAGACTTCGCGATGCAGGGCGGTGATGGGCGATTCGCCCGGGTCAATACCGCCACCCGGCAACTGCAGATCAGGGCCGGGCTCGGTCTGGCAGGTCAGCAACAGATGTCGTCCTCGAGGCAACAATGCGTATACACCCACACGTCGTGTGTATTTGCGCCCCGCTTGTGGGGTTTCACCGAACCGTCTGATCATGTATGGCCCCTTACAACCCGAAATCTTCGACCTATATGCTGGCGGTATGCCAATCTGTGGCGTTTAAGGAAACCCCATGTCTCTTGGAACAAAAATCGCGTGGGACGACACCGTCCTGCCCTTTCAACTTGATATACCGGATATGCGCGGACGTGTGGCGCGGCTGGACGGAGTGTTGGACGGCATTCTGGAACAGCACGACTATCCCGAAAAGGTCGAGGCTTTGGTGGCCGAGATGGCCTTGCTGACTGCTCTGATCGGCCAGACCGTCGCGTTGCGCTGGAAGCTGTCGCTTCAGGTTCAGTCCAAAGGCGCCGTTCGGATGATCGCAACCGATTACTACGCTCCGCAGGCCGAGGGCGAAGCGGCCCGCATCCGCGCCTATGCCAGTTTTGACCCGGACCGCCTGAACGATTCCACACCGTTTGATCAGGTGGGCGAGGGCTATTTCGCCATCATGATTGACCAGGGCGAGGGCACGCAGCCTTACCAGGGGATCACACCGCTGGCTGGCGGCTCTCTCAGCGCATGCGCAGAGGCGTATTTCGCACAGTCCGAACAGTTGCCGACGCGGTTTTCACTGAGTTTCGGCAAATCAACTGAACCTGGCGTCGGTGAGCACTGGCGCGCAGGCGGCATCATGCTGCAACACATGCCCAAAGCGTCACCATTTGTAGCCAATGCAGAGGGTGACGGTCAGATTCTGTCAGCGGATGATCTGGTTGACGGTGAAGAAGGTGAAAATTGGGGGCGCGTCAATATCCTTCTGGATACTATTGATGACCTTGAACTGATCGGCCCTTCGATTGCGCCAACCGACCTGTTGATCCGGCTGTTTCATGAGGAACAGCCACGGGTTTATGATGCGCAATCGGTTCAGTTCGGCTGCACCTGCTCGGAAGAGCGCGTGCGCCAAAGCCTGTCGATCTATTCGGCGCGCGACATCGAAAAGATGACAACTCCCGAAGGCCAGGTCACCGCCGATTGTCAGTTCTGTGGTGCCCATTACGTATTGGACCCCGTCACCGTTGGCTTCGATGCCGGTGAGGCCTGATCCAACAGAACAGCTGCGGGCGGCCCTGAGCCGCCCCGGCAACGGGTCCAGTGATTTCGATCTGAACCCTGATGCGGTTTTGCCAGCGGGGCGCAAGCTACGTCCAGCCGGGGTTCTGGTTCCGATTCTTGTAACGGATGAGTCCCCGCGCCTGCTTTTGACCAAGCGCTCATCGGCGCTGAAACACCATCCCGGCCAGATCGCCTTTCCTGGCGGAAAACAGGATGAGACCGATCCGGATGTAACCGCAACCGCCCTGCGGGAAGCACAGGAAGAGATTGGCCTTTCCTCGGATTTGCCTGAAATTCTCGGGCATTTGCCTACCCATGAAACCGTGACGTCTTTTGTCGTAACCCCGGTTGTCGCGATCCTACGAGACGGGTTCGACCCAATTCCTGAGCCGGGTGAAGTTGACGAAGTTTTTTCAGTCCCACTTGCGCATGTTCTAAACCCTGCGAATTATATCGTTGAGTCGCGTCGCTGGCGGGGCCAGCGGCGGTATTATTTCACCGTGCCCTATGGCCCTTATTACATCTGGGGGGCTACGGCCCGGATGTTGCGGGGCTTGGCTGCGCGGGTGAGTGAATGATGAAGCTATCAGAAAGCTGGGTTACAAACCCGGCAACCCAGACAGTCTGCGCCGTTTTGATCGATGCCGGTTTTCAGGCGCTTTTCGTCGGCGGTTGCGTCCGCAACGCGCTTTTGGGGGCGCCGGTCTCGGATCTGGATATTGCCACGGACGCTCCGCCCCAGCAGGTGCTGGATTTGATGCGGGCGGCGGGGTTGAAGGCCATTCCAACTGGGATCGAGCATGGCACGATAACTGTTGTCAGCCAAAGCATCCCGCATGAGATCACGACCTTCCGGCGAGATGTCGAAACCGATGGCCGCCGGGCTGTTGTGGCGTTCTCGGACAATGTTGATGAAGATGCCAGCCGGCGCGATTTCACCATGAACGCGCTGTATGCCCGCCCGGATGGGACGCTTTTGGACCCGCTGAACGGACTGCCCGATCTAAAGGCCCGAAAGGTTCGGTTCATAGGCAACGCCCAGCATCGCATCCGCGAAGACTATCTGCGGTCTCTGCGCTATTTTCGGTTCCACGCCTGGTATGGGGATGCCGAAGCCGGGTTTGATCCCGAAGCGCTGTCGGCCATTGCAACCAATCTGGACGGATTGGCAAGCCTGTCGCGCGAACGGGTTGGGGCCGAGTTTATGAAATTGCTGACCGCGCCTGACCCTGCGCCTTCGGTCGCTGCCATGCGCAGCACGGGCGTTCTGGCACAGATATTGCCGGGGGTTGAGGATCGATCACTTGCCCCGCTGATCGCCTTGGAACGGCAGGCTGGGGCAAAGCCCGAGCCGGTCCGGCGGCTTTCCTCCATCGCCACGCCCGAGATTGCCCAGACCCTGCGTCTGAGCAAGGCCCAGATGCAACGCCTGACACGGATGCGGGATGAGGCCGCGGGAACCGCGGGCACTGCCGAGCTTGGGTTCCGTTATGGCGAAGAGGACGGCCTGCACGAAGTTCTGCTGCGTTGTGCTTTGTTGGAACAGCCCTGGTCCGAGGATAAGCGGCAAGCGCTCCGGGACGGGGCGGCAGCGGATTTTCCCGTGCGGGCCGCTGACCTGATCCCTGACTTTACCGGCCCGGCGCTGGGCAAGAAACTGGCCGAGCTTGAGGCGCGCTGGATCGCCTCGGGTTTCACCCTGACGCGCTCCGAGTTGCTGGTCGAGTAAATTGAAGTCTCAAAAGGGGATGACAAGCCGGATCGTTTGTGTTTTCTTGCGCCTGTAACATGAATGGAGGGATGCGAATGTATTACGGGATCTGGTTCGGCTAAAGCCATAACACTTGACCCGTAGGGGTGGTGTTCTGGCGCCATCTTTTTTCGCATGACTTGTTATCTGCTCAATCGGAGCACTCTCTATGTTTCGCTATTTCGAAAATCTCGTCGACCCTTTTGTCGACTACGAAGAAACCGACACGCCGCCGACACGGCTGTGGCCCTTTATGTTGAACTATTCCCGCCCTTTTATGCGGGTGTTCTTCTGGGCCGGATTGATTTCGGTCGTGGTGGCCGCGGTTGAGGTCGGTCTGATCTATTATATGGGTCGCGTTGTTGACTTGCTGTCCGCCCCGCCGGACGAAGTTTGGCAGACCCATAGTACGGAACTGATCCTGGTGGCGCTTTTTGTGCTGCTGCTGCGACCCATGCTGCATGTCGTTGACGTGCTGTTGCTGAACAACACGATCCTGCCGAATTTTGGCACTTTGATCCGTTGGCGCGCGCATAAGCACGTGTTGCGGCAATCGGTGGGCTGGTTCGAGAATGATTTTGCAGGCCGCATTGCCAACCGGATCATGCAGACGCCGCCCGCTGCGGGTGAGGCCGTGTTTCAGGTGTTTGATGCGATTTCCTTCTCGCTGGCATACCTGATCGGCGCAGCCATTTTGTTGATGACGGCTGATGCCCGGCTGCTGTTGCCGTTGTTGATCTGGCTCGTGCTGTATGGGTTTCTGGTGCATTGGACGGTGCAGCGGGTGGGACCGGCTTCGAAGGCGGCCTCAGACGCGCGCTCGGCCGTAACGGGCCGGGTTGTGGACAGCTATACCAATATCCATTCCGTAAAGATGTTTGCCCATGGGGCACAGGAACTGGATTATGCGCGCGAAGCGATCGAGGAAACCCGCCGTACCTTTCAGGCTGAGATGCGGATTTTCACCATCATGGATGCGGTTCTGGTTGCATTGAACGGGCTGCTGATCGTTGGTGTGGTTGGCTGGGCGATTGCTCTGTGGATGCAGGGCAGTGCTACGGTCGGTGTGGTCGCGGCGGCCACAGCCCTGACCCTGCGCCTGAACGCGATGACCGGCTGGATCATGTGGGCGCTGACCAGTTTTTTCCGCCAGCTTGGTGTCGTTGCCGAAGGTATGGAGACAATCGCTCAGCCGATCGACCTGTTGGATGCGCCGCAGGCCAAACCCCTGCATCTGTCCAACGGCAAGATCGAGATTCGTTATCTGTCGCATCATTACGGTCGCAAAACCGGCGGGCTGGACCATATCAACCTGACCATCGAGCCTGGCGAAAAGATCGGTCTGATCGGACGGTCGGGAGCTGGGAAATCGACCCTAGTTAAGCTCCTACTTCGGTTCTACGATGTGGAGCAGGGGGCCATTTTGATCGACGATCAGGACATTGCCCGGGTCACTCAGGACAGCTTGCGCATCCATATCGGTATGGTGCAACAGGACAGCGCGTTGCTGCACCGCTCGGTGCGCGACAATATCCTCTATGGCCGCCCCGAGGCTTCCGAAGAGCAGATGATTGCCGCCGCCAAACAGGCCGAGGCGCATGAGTTCATCCTTGACCTGCAGGACCCGAAGGGGCGTACGGGCTATGATGCGCATGTGGGCGAGCGGGGCGTGAAATTGTCAGGTGGTCAGCGGCAGCGGGTGACGCTGGCGCGGGTGATCCTGAAGGACGCGCCGATCCTGTTGCTGGATGAGGCGACCTCGGCGCTGGATTCCGAGGTCGAAGCATCGATTCAGGAAACGCTCTATGGCATGATGCAGGGCAAATCCGTGATCGCGATTGCCCACCGCCTCAGCACCATTGCCCAAATGGATCGCATCCTGGTGATGGATGGCGGCCGGATCGTCGAGCAGGGCACCCATTCCGAATTGCTGTCACAGGGCGGGCTTTACGCCCAGTTCTGGGCACGGCAATCTGGGGGCTTCCTGAACACGGAGGCAGCTGAGTGAAACTTGCCGATCTCATAGATCCGTTCAAACCCACCGAAACGCCCCCGCCGCAAAGGCTGGGGGCGTTCATTCGCTGGTGCCTGTCCGGAGCTTGGCCGATGATCCTTGTCGCCTCCGTGTTTTCGGCCTCTGCCGGGGCGATGGAGGCCGGAACCGCCTGGATGCTGGGTCTGGTGATCGACATGGCAAACGAAAGCGGGCCGGATGGGGTTTTGACGGCGGGCAATCTTTGGATAATTGGAGGGGTCGCCGCATTTTTCATGCTGCTGCGACCGGCGCTGTTTGGTCTTTCGGCCTTTTCCAACAACTATATTGTCATGCCCAATATCCCGCCCCTGGTTCTGGCCAAGCTGAACCGGTGGACCTTGGGTCAGTCTGTGACCTATTTCGACGACGATTTTGCCGGGCGGATCGCTCAGAAACAGATGCAAACTTCGAACGCGATGGCCTCGGTCGTGTCCGAGACGATAAGCGCAATGGTATTTGCGCTGGCGTCTCTGGCAGGGACTTTGCTTTTGTTAGGGTCTATTCATCTGCTGGTCATGCTGCCCTTCGCCGCCTGGTTGGCGGTGTATTTCCTGCTGATCCGCTGGTATTTGCCACGCATCCGGGCACGCTCAGCGGCGCGGGCCGGGGCGCGGGCGATGGTGTCGGGGCAGGTGGTCGACACGATCACCAATATCAAAACCGTCAAGCTGTTCGCCCATTCCGAGTTCGAGGATCAGGCAGCCCGAAACTCGATGGTCGATCTGCGCGAAAAGATGCTGGCCTTTGGCAAGCTTTCCGCCAGTTTCAGGTTCATACTGATGGTTCTGGCTGGGGTGTTGCCCGTGCTGTTGCTGGGGGTGACCTTGCTGCTGTGGCGGTCTGGGATGGCCAGCGCCGGTGATATCGTCGCGGCGGGCGCGATGTCCGTGCGAATTTCGCAGATGACCGGCTGGGTCAGTTTCACGCTGATGGGGCTCTATGCCAATGTCGGCGAGATTGAGAATGGCATGAAAACCCTGGCCAAACGCGACCGGGTTGAGGATGCAGCCGACGCCACCCGGCTGAGCGCGCCCCAAGGCCAGATCGAGTTTGACCATGTCAGCTTTGCCTATGGCGGTGATATTGGCGGCGTGACTGACGTGACCATGACCGTACATCCCGGCGAAAAGCTGGGTATCGTCGGGGCATCGGGTGCGGGGAAATCTACGCTCGTTTCGCTTCTACTCAGGCTCTATGAAGGGGAAAACGGCGCAATTCGGATTGATGGGCAGGATGTGTCACAGGTAACGCAGGACAGTCTGCGCAGTCAAATCGGAATGGTCACGCAGGAAACTGCGATGTTCAACCGCTCGGCGCGTGAGAATATCCTCTATGGCCGCCCCGACGCCTCAGAAGAGGATATGATTGCGGCGGCGCGAAAGGCCGAAGCGCATGAGTTTATCCTTGGCCTGCGGGATGCCCATGGCCGCAAGGGTTATGATGCGCATCTGGGCGAGCGCGGCGTTAAGCTGAGCGGCGGTCAGCGGCAGCGGATCGCACTTGCGCGCGCCATCCTGAAAAACGCGCCGATTCTGGTGCTGGATGAGGCGACCTCGGCCTTGGATTCCGAGGTCGAAGCCTCGATCCAGACCGCGCTGCATCGCGTGATGCAGGGCAAGACGGTATTGGCGATTGCACATCGGCTGTCGACGCTAAGCGAGATGGACCGGATCGTCGTTCTGGATCAAGGGCAGATCGTTGAAATGGGAAGCCATGACGACTTGCTGGAACAGGGCGGGCTTTATGCCCGGTTCTGGGATCGCCAATCGGGCGGGTTTATTCAGGCCGCCGCCGCCGAATAAGGGTTTTGTTGTGGGTAAAGCCCAGCTATCAGGCCCTCATGACGCAGCATTACAGCATTTTACGCCTTGGTCATCAGGGCGACGGCATCGCCGATGGACCGATCTACGCCCCCCGCACCTTGCCGGGGGAGGTGGTCAGCGGGACATTGGTTGGTCAAGTGCTGAGCGACATACGGGTCGAGACCCCCTCGGACCAGCGGGTCAAAGCGCCCTGCCGTCATTACAAAGCCTGCGGTGGCTGCCAGCTGCAGCATGCCGCGGATGATTTCGTCGCGGATTGGAAAGTCGAGGTCGTGCGCAACGCGCTGGCCGCGCAGGGGCTCGATGCCCCGATGCGGCCCATTCACACCTCGCCTGAACGCTCGCGGCGGCGGGCCACAGTTGCGGTTCGGCGGACCAAAAAAGGCACTATGGCCGGGTTTCATGGCCGTGCCTCGGACACGATTACCGAAATCTCTGATTGTCATCTGCTTGATCCGGCCCTGATTGCAGCTGTCCCCGTGGCCGAGGCGCTTGCCCTTTTGGGCGGTAGCCGAAAGGGGGCGTTGGCCGTTACGTTGACCCTGTCCGAGGGCGGTTTGGATGTCGCCGTCAAAGGCGGCAAACCGCTGGACGGTCCGTTGGAACTGGCCCTGGCACAGGCGACCGAGGCACATGGGCTTGCGCGGCTCAGCTGGGACGGCGAGGTGATCGCCTC
The DNA here is from genome assembly GCF_059611825.1 of Ruegeria sp. CDSA221. NCBI lineage: Bacteria > Pseudomonadati > Pseudomonadota > Alphaproteobacteria > Rhodobacterales > Roseobacteraceae > Ruegeria > Ruegeria sp. CDSA221. Next base: position 80,232 of record NZ_JBXWPK010000009.1, on the reverse strand, counting down.
GCGCCATGCCCCGGTTCAGCGGTTTGGCGTGGCGGCTGTCGTGCCGCCTCCAGGGGCATTTCTGCAGGCCACGAAGGACGGAGAACAGGCTCTATTAAAGGCAGTTTTGCAGACAACCAAGGGCGCGAAGCGGGTTGTGGACCTGTTTGCGGGTTGCGGGACATTCTCATTGCCACTGGCCGAGGACGCCGAAGTACACGCGGTTGAGGGTGAGGCCCTGATGACCGCCGCTCTGGATCAAGGCTGGCGTCGCGCGCAAGGTCTGAAACGGGTCACGACCGAGGCGCGCGACCTGTACCGCCGCCCATTGATGCCTGATGAGCTGAAGAACTTTGACGCGGTTGTCCTGGACCCGCCCCGCGCCGGGGCTGAGGCGCAGGTGGCCGAGCTGGCGCAAGCGCTGCCCCCGGTCATCGCCTATGTCTCATGCAACCCCGTGACCTTTGCGCGGGATGCAAAAAACCTGATTAACGCAGGCTATACCCTTGAATGGGTACAGGTGGTGGACCAATTTCGATGGTCGTCACACACGGAACTTGCCGCGCGGTTTGCACTAAACCCCGCATCATGACCAAACAGGAGAGTTTCAGAATGGGGCTTGCCCAGCGCCTGCATGATATCACTGAAAACCCGACCTTCGGTCGGTTCATCACAGGTGTCATCATCTTCAACGCCATCCTGCTCGGCATGGAAACCTCACCGACGCTGATGGAGGCCGCGGGTCCCTTGATCGTGGTGTTGGACAGCCTCTGCCTGACCATCTTCGTTGCCGAGATCGCGATGAAGCTGGTCGCCACGGGGCGGCGGTTCTTTACCAATGGCTGGAACCTGTTTGACTTCATCGTTGTTGGCATTGCCCTGATCCCAAGCGCCGGTGGCCTGTCAGTTCTGCGGGCGCTGCGGATCCTGCGGGTCTTGCGGGTGATCTCGGTCGCGCCACGGCTGCGCCGGGTGGTTGAGGGTTTCATCTCGGCCTTGCCGGGTATGGCCAGCGTTTTCCTGCTGATGGCGATCCTGTTTTACATCGGCGCGGTAATTTCAACCAAGCTGTTCTCGGGCACATTCCCGGACTGGTTCGGCGATTTGGGCCTGTCGGCCTATACGTTGTTCCAGATCATGACGCTGGAAAGCTGGTCCATGGGCATCGTGCGCCCGGTGATGGAGGTTTATCCCTATGCGTGGATATTCTTTGTGCCTTTCATCATGGTTACGACATTTGCAGTGGTGAACCTGTTGGTTGGTCTGATCGTGAATTCAATGCAGGATGCCCATCACGCCGAGGATGAGGTGAAAACCGATGCCTATCGTGATGAGGTGCTGGAAAGGCTGGAATCCATCGAACGCCGCTTGCTTGAGCAGTCGAACAGCAAAAAGTGATTTCAGTTTTCTGGATTTCTGGCATAATCACAAAAAAAAGCAGAAGCAGGCATTAAACATGGATCGTCGAGCATTTGGAATGGGTGCTGTGGCTACGCTGGGTCTTTCGGCCTGCGCCTCGGCCAACCCCAGATTTCTGGCCTATGATGGCCCCGAGGTGACCTCTATGGTCATCAACAAAAGCGCGCGGAAGCTTTATCTTCTGCACAATGAACATGTCCTCAAGGAATATAAGGTCGATCTTGGCTTTGCCCCCAATGGCACCAAAACAAAACGCGGCGACGGCCGCACGCCAGAGGGCACCTATTTGATCGACCGGCGCAATCCCAAAAGCCGCTATCACCTGTCGCTGGGGATTTCCTATCCGGATTCGAAGGATATCGCAGAGGCCAAGGCTGCGGGCGTTGATCCGGGCGGTGACATTTTCATCCACGGCGAGCCGAAAACCCGGTCCGAGAAAAAGCGTGCCAAGAAGCAATCGGATTGGACGGCAGGGTGCATCGCTGTCAAGAATGAAGAGATCGAAGAGATCTATGCGATGGTGAATCGCGGCACAGTGATTACGCTGCGCCCGTAACCGGCTTCCAGACGTCAAACCCGAATTGCATATAGTCGCGCTGGTAGGTTTCGGCCGCCAGCGCCTCAAGTTTGGTGTCATAGATATCGCTCAGTGAAAACGGGATATCTGGTCTGGTATTGCCGGGCGCGGGCGGGCTGTCATGACCCAGCCGCCGCGCCAGATCAGGCAGGGCAGTTGCAATTTCTTCCTCGCGCAGGATCAGATCCGGCAGGGCAAAACCGACTACGCCCTCCAACACCTGCGCCTGACTGCACCAAACGCCGTCAACGCGCACAGGGGTTTGTCCCGCCAGGTTTTGCCGCAGGAAGGTCAGAAAAGCCGAGAATGCCTCATAATGCTGTTCGATGGGGTAGTTTTCAGCGCGTAACTGTCCGGGGATCGGAAGCTTGAACCGGTTGCGCAGCATATTGCGGATTTTCAGATAGGCGCCGGGCTCGGTGCTGAGGATATAGGAACAAAAGGCCGAATGTGCGCGTACCAGCGGGTGCCGCACCACGGTGAATTTGCGATGCCCCGGATGATCCTGTAACCACTGGCGGGTCTTTTTGCGGTTTTGATCAGTGATCAGGTCATCCGCACTGATTGAATCAAGCGCTGCCATCCATTGCTTCACAACCCCTTCAATGCCGCTCCGCACGGGCAGATACATTAACGGGGTTTTCGGCGTGGCGACATAGGTCGCAACGGCCGCGCCACGCCGGGGTTCAAAATTCGGAGTTCTGTGCAGGCTGAAACTGTCGATGCGCGACAAGGCCTGTTCGGTCTCATCAGGGTTTGTCACCTTGGACAAGGCCGGCTCAGGGTTTTGGGGTTTGAGCGTGTCGTCGATCGTGGTCAACCGACCCGATACCCCAAGCCAGGCCGCCAGGCCGTTCAGGCTGTCGAGCCGGTTCAGATCGTCGTAAGCGATGAAAAAGGCGGTTTGCCCGCTGGCCTGAAGATGATGCAGCAAAGTCAGTTGAAAGGCCTGTTGCTGGTCCAGATAGTTTTCGAACTCACGAGGGTTGAAGGCGATCTGCTCGGTGCGCCGCCGCTTGACGTTTTTCAGCTGCCATTGCTTGGTCTCGCGCGCAATCTTCAACGAGATATAGCTGTCCAGAGGGTTGCGCGTCAGAATGATCTTGGCGCAACTCGGATCATCTAAAACAGGCTCTAACACACGCGGATCATGGCCCTGGAAAAAGCGAAACCCGTTCATTTCACCCTCAGCTGATCGGATGGCGTTCAGCAGGGTTTTAGGGTCATTGTCGCGTTCTTCGAGAGTGACGCCCAACAGGCTGTCCCCCTTTAGCCTGCCAATGAAATGAGGATTGAAGGCCTCACCATGGCTGGAGACTCCTTCCAATGCGTTCAGATTTGCCTCAAGCAGGTTCGATCCGGTCCGCATGGCGGCAAGTATTACGAAATAGTCGAACTTGGATGACATGAAACGCTATTGCACCAGATATGGTTTTCGATAAGGCCTGAGTTGCCGGCCAAAAATGTCATCGGCTGGAAAATCTCCCATAAGATAAGGGTGCATACCCTGGTTCTTTAGGTTTTGTAGGAACTTCCCGAACCCGGACAGGTCGACCATCGTAGGGGCTTGGGTCAGGTGGCTGGGATTCTGGCATCCGGTTTCTTCCAGAATTGATTGCAGAGGCTCCATCGGAGATTCCACAAACTCGGCCAGCGACCAGGTGCGCACTTTGGCCTTGGTCCAGACCGAAGTTAAAACCTCAAGCTGTTTGGTCTCGATTTGTTGCAGGCGGGCGGCTTCGTTACGGATATCCGCGAAATTTCCATTCGAACGGAACAGGGGAATGGCCCAGGCGCCTGTGACAACGGAAATCTGCGCATTTCTGTCGCGCGCCAGAAACCAGTTGATATCCTGCGTATCCGTGGGGCCAAATTGAAAGCACTGCCTCTCGCCCCGAGTATTCCAGATCAGGTTCGACAGAAACGCTGTAGGGTTATAGTCCCGCAGGCTGGCACAATCGCTTAGTGCGCCGTTGACCAGAGGCGCCCCGCCGGCGAATTCCGCACGTTCGGGACCGAAGAGGTGACCGTGGACCTTTGTTCCGGTGGCTTCCGATAGCCAGGGCTCGAAATCTGCGAACAGTTCGGTAAACCCCTGGAATACCGAATAGGGGAACGACGTCAGTCCGTTCTCGCTGCCGTGGCGGGGAAAGCGGCTTTGCATATACAGGCCATCCCGGCCTCGGGTCCTGCGATCGACCGCTTTCGAGAATAACCGGTCGATCTTGCCCGGGTTGGGTTCTGTAGGCTTCATCGCCTGTGCCTGGTTGGTCAGAAACGCCTGATAAAGCCGATTGGCCTGGGGCCAGATCTTGCGTGCTACAAAACAGTCCGACCGTCGCAATAGCTGTAGATGATCGTCATAAAAGATATGCGGGCGACCTTGATAATCAAATTTGGACAGCGTCAGGGAGCGACTTTCGATATGTGTTGAATAAAGCCGGGTTAGGGTCTGAAAATAGCTTTCGTCGGGAATCCAGACGCGCCGGAAATAGCGGTCATATGTTTTGCGTTTGGGATCTTGCAGAATGGCCGACAGCGTTTGACGGGTCAGGCACCACCATTGACTGCCCATATGCGGCACCAGACCTTCGGGTATCGACCGTCGGATTCCGATGGTCCGCTGTAGCTTTACGTAAGCGTCGAACAATTTGCGCTGTTTACGCCACGAGAACGGAAATCTCAGAGTAAATCGTTCCTGATCCAGTCCGCCAATCGTCCAGCTTACATCAGCTGTTGTTGCGCTTTCGATAAAGTCGACACGGGGCCGTTCCGCTAGATATGTGACCAGCTCATCGACGGGCCGTAGCGGCAGGCAGGCGCCCGAGGCCAGAAAGATATGGTGTACATCGGGAAAGGCCTTCAGCATCAGTTCAGCCGCTGATTGCGAGGCTGCAACAATGCCCCAACCGCCCCAGTTGCAGGTGTGGCGCTCCGAGAACCGGATCAGAGATTCGTCCGCACAGGAGGCTACAAAGTCATCAAAAACAGTGTCCGCAACCTTGCGGTCGACATGGATCACCACCGGGCAGCCGGATGCCGCCCAATGGCGCGCGACCTGGTGCGCCCTTGGAAGCGCGGCATGCACCAGCATGATGACGCCAAGGCTGCTCATGCCCAGTTCCCTTTCGACATGAGGCCAAGAATCTCAAGCTGTCGCCAGTTGATATAAGCCTCGGACCAGTCGCACCAAAACACCGGACGGTCGTTCAGCCCATCGGCATAGGCGCGATATTCGCCGGACCCGCGATAGTGCTGACGCCGCTCCATCTCTTCATGTGCCTTGTCGCCCAAGGTGTTGATCAGCTTGGCATGCAGCAACGCCCCGCTGGTTTTTTCGCCGCCCCAATCGTCATAGACCTGGTTCAGCCCGCGTGGCAGCAGCGAATGGGTCGAACTGACATAGACATACCGACGGTCCCACTTGACCAGCGGTATCTTGTTCAACGCAGGCGCCTTTTCCGGAGCTTGGCGGAAAAAGACACGGGCGCGCGGTCCACCCTGTATCCAGAGATTCCCGTATTCAGGGTTTTTGCTGATCACATAATTTCCGGCATCGAACCAACGGGCAATCTCGAAGGGGTCCTGCCCCTCACGATAGGGTTCGGCATCTACCGGGCCCTGCGGGTACATGTCGATCAGCATGGTGCCGAAACTGCGGACGGCACAGCCATCAAGCCAGTCGGTCAGGGCGCGAATGGGCCGCGTGTCGCAGAACGGATAGATGAAGAACTCATCCGGATCGACCGTCAGAACCCAGTGCCCATCGGCGTATTTGCGCAGCAGATAGTTCGACCAATCAGTGCCATATGTGGCCCGCTTATAGCTGCCGTTCGACCGCCAGACCGATACGTCCGGCTGACTACTCAGAAACTCGCGGGTGCCGTCGTCGCTGTTGTTGTCCACAAACAAAAAGCGATCAACGCCAAGTTTTCGGTAGTATTCCAGAAAATAGGGCAGGCGGATTTTTTCGTTTCGCACCACGCTCATCAACAGGATGTCACCGGGTTGAATGGCGTTGGTTTTGTCGGAAACCGCTTCTAATTCGCGTCGTTTGCGAACGCAACGCAACAGGCGGCGCTTGCGCCGCAATCTCATTCGGTATGAATCCAACAGGCTCACGCGACTGCCCAACCTTTGTTTATACGCGAGCATACCCGGGGCCTGAACAAGCCAGAGTGGAGCCGGGCGAATGCCATTTTATGCCACTTTACTATCTAATGAAGCAACGCATTTAAAAGTAGTTAGTCCGAAACGTTGTTTTTCCAGTCAGTTTTACCCATCAAGCCAAGCTCACACAGTTGGCGCCATCCGATATACTCCACCGATTGTGGATCCCACATGATCGAGCGGTTAATTATGCCATCATAATAGTTGTCGAACTCCGCCGGGTCGTGAAAATGCTGCGCTCGGGTTTTCTCGATTCTTGATTTGATGACCACCTCGGGCAGGAACTTTGTGTGCAGTAACACGCCTGAAGGGTCGTGGCTCCCCGGTCCGTCATAGGTGGCGTTCAAACCTCGGGGCAGGGCGGAATGGCAGGAGTTCACGTAAGCATAGTGCCGCGACCAGCGTACCAGCGGTAGTTTGTTTAAAGTTGGTGACCGCTCGGGCCGGTCAGCAAAAAACACGCGTTCCCGTGCACCGCCTTGAACCCAGAGGTTGCCCAGCGGCGTTTGCCGTTTGGCGCGGAAGGGGCCGGGATCGAACCACCCCAAAACCTTGGTCGGGTCGGTTCCGGGCTCATAGGGCTGTGCACCGAGTTGATCTTTGGGGTAGAGGTCCAGCATCAGCGCCCCGAAAGCGTCGCGCCCCTGTGCCTCTAGCTGTTGGGTCAAATCCTGCAGCGGATGGCTGTCCCATTCGGGATAGATAAGCAATTCATCCGCATCCACCATCAAAGTCCAATGGCCGTGACCAAATCGCATCTGTAGCCAGGTCAGCCAATCCAGCCCGTATCGTGAGGCGCGATAGCTGGCATCGGTTTGCCACAGGGATACATCCGGTTGATCTTTCAGATATGCGACCGAGCCATCATCGCTGCCGTTGTCCACGATCAGAAAATGATCAACGCCCAGCGACCGGTAGTGATGGAAATACCAGGGCAGGCGCGTGATTTCATTTCGCAGGGTGGTAAAGACCAGTATCGCACCCGGGCGTATCTGGTCGGTTCGGTCGACCAGTTGGGTTAACTGATGGCGGCTGCGAAAGGATCGCCACAACAGCCGCCTGCGTTTCAGGCGCAAGCGATAGCGTTGCACCCATCCGATTGGCGGCAGGGTATCGCTCACGCGGCCCTCATCTGTCGTAATGCCCGTTCTGATGCCAGCGCCAGGCATCGGCAATCATTGTCTCTAACACGGACCTTTTGGGGGACCAGCCCAGTTCTTGCCCGGCCCTGTCCGAGCCCGAAACCAGCTTGGTGCAATCTCCGGCGCGGCGTGGACCGATTGTATAGGGCACTGCGCGATTGGTGACGGATTTCGACTGTTCGATCACCTCCATCACTGAAAAGCCGGACCCGGTGCCCAGGTTGAAAACGCGACTGTCTTTGCCCTGTTCCAGCCAGCGCAGCCCAAGAACATGCGCGTCCACCAGATCGCAGACATGCACATAGTCGCGGATGCAGGTGCCGTCGGGCGTGTCATAGTCGGTTCCGAACACAGTCAGCCCGTCGCGCTTGCCGTCAATCGCATCCAACATCAGCGGAACCAGATGGGTCTCGGGGCGGTGGAATTCGCCTACGTCTCCGTCCGGATCGGCGCCAGCCACGTTGAAGTAGCGAAAAATCACGTGGTTCATCCCGTGAGCGGCCTGGAAATCACGCAGGATATCCTCGATCGCGCGTTTGGAGGCGCCGTAAGCGTTCAGTGGATTTTGCGGGGTGTTTTCGTCCAGGACCACATTGTCATGTTCACCATAGGTGGCGCAGGTCGACGAAAACACGAAATCCAGACATCCAGCCGCCACGGCGGCCTCGATCAGGGTCAGCGAACCGGTGACATTGTTCGCCCAATATCTTCCGGGTTCGGACATCGCCTCACCCACCTGGCTGAGCGCGGCGAAATGCATCACGGCAGCGGGCTGATACTTGGCAAAAACCTCATCCAACCGCGCCCGGTCCAGCAGATCACCCTGTGCGAACGGGCCAAATTTGACCGCGTCCTGCCAACCGGTGATCAGGTTGTCATAGGTGACAGGTGTGTACCCGGCCAGCGCCAGCGCCTTGCAGGCATGGGATCCGATATATCCGGCACCGCCGGTTACAAGGATATGTGTCATATCAGATCCCGTTATTCCGGTTTTTCAGGGTGCGACAGCCTGCGGCACTCAGTCCAGCCCCATCGCGGCCATCATCTCTTCAAGTTTGGGAACGTCCTGCGGATTGTTTAGTTCCCAGAACTGGCGGCCTTTGGATTCGACCTCAACACACAGAACCTTACGCCCGTTTTCCATGAAACGCAGCTGTTCCAGCCCTTCCAGTTGCTCTAATGGACCGACAGGCCAGGACGGATAAGCCGCCAGCGCGTCAGGGCGGTAGGCATAGACGCCTACATGGTGAAACACCGGCGTTTCATCCCCACCCGCATAAGTCTGTGAAGTAAAGGGCACGACCTCTTTCGAGAAATACATCGCGCCGTGATCGGCGGCGAAAACGGCGGTTGTTCCACCGACGCGCCCGTGTTTACGGTCATTCAGCAGGCTGTTGAGTGCATCGCCGTCGCAGCGCAGAACCGGAGTGGCCACCCCAGCCTTGGGTGCGGCACGCAGACCGGTGATCAGATCTTCGACGAACCAATGCGGGGTCAGCGGTGCATCGCCCTGCAGGTTCACCACGATGTCATAGCTTGCGCCCAGCACATCATGCGCTTCGGCGCAGCGTTCGGTGCCATTGCCACAGGTTTCCGAGGTCATCACAACCTCGGCCCCGAACCCTTCGGCCACCTCGCGAATGCGGTCGTCATCGGTGGCAACCACAACGCGGTCCACGCCCGAGACCGAACTGGCCGCGCGCCATGACCGCTCGATCAGAGTCATTGCATTGCCACTGGCCCCGGTGAGCGGCACCAGAGGTTTGCCCGGATAGCGGGTCGAGGCGTAGCGGGCGGGAATGGCGATCAGAACGGACATCAGGCCTCCTTCAGGTCTACACCCGGAGCGTAGGCGATAAAGAACGGGTTTGCATAGCCGTCCTTGCCATAGGTCAGCGGCGCATGATTGTCGAACCGGACAACTTTGCCGCCCGCACCTGTCAGCACGGCGTGACCTGCTGCGGTATCCCATTCCATCGTGCGGCCAACGCGGGGATAGATATCTGCCTCGCCCGTCGCAATCAGGCAGAATTTCAGCGACGAGCCCGCGCTTTTGCTGTCCTGCACTTGATATTTGTTGATGTAATCGTCGGTCGCCTGGTCACGATGTGACTTCGAGGCCACGACCAAAAGCGCGGAATTGTCTGGATCAGAGACCGAAATCGGAGCCACGGCGCCGGGTTGATCCTTGTCCAGCGCGCCGGTTTCCTCGACCGATTGCCCGTCGGCCAAAGTATAGAACATCCGGCCGCGGGCTGGCGCATAAACCACGCCACGCGTTGGGGTGCCGTTTTCGACCAGCGCGATATTAACGGTGAAATCGCCGCGCCGGTTGATGAACTCTTTGGTGCCATCCAGCGGATCAACGATCAGGAACGTATCGCCTTTTTCAGAATGCGAGGCGGCCTGTTCCTCAGTCACCAGCAGGATATCGGGGAACGCCACGCGCAGACCGGCCGAGATCAGCGCATCGGCGGCCTCATCTGCTTCGGTCACGGGGCTGGCATCGGATTTGACCTTCACGTCAAACTCATCCGAGTTATAGATGTCCATGATCGTATCGCCCGCTTCCAGGGCCAGACGTCGGATGACGGGGATGAGGGCATCATAGGTCACAAAAAAGCTCCGTTCCTGTGATTTGTTGATCGAATAACCTGACGGCCTTATGCTGTGCTGGTTACGGAACGGCAAGAATTTCGTGCCAGATTGCAGGCAATAATACAGGAAAGACGCTTCGGGTGTTTTATTACAAGCGAAACCGGTCGCTTATAGGCGGTGCGTTTACGACGGCGGAACTGGTGTTTCACGCCGTGGTCCGGAATGTCCGATCTCAACACAGCAATGCTGTGCTTTCGGTGCTTATCAATATTTTCCAGGTTCTGGTGCTGGTGAGTGTGTTTTACGTGATCATGTCCCTTCTTGGCGCGCGCGTTGCCAAAATCCGGGGTGAGTTCATTCTGTATCTGCTGTCTGGGGTTTTCCTGTTTCTGACGCACATTAAAGCCGTCGGTTCGGTTTCCGGAGTGGACACGGGTAATAACCCGATGATGCTGCATTCGCCGATGAACATGATGGTCGTGCTTATGGCTGCTGCTTTCGGGTCGCTGTATACTCAGGTTTTGACAATCGTCATCATTCTGTTTGTCTACAGCGTATCGGTTGCTCCGCTGGAAATTCAGGAGCCCGGTGGCGCCTTTGCCATGCTGATGCTGGCCTGGTTCACGGGCTGTGCGGTCGGCGTGGTGTTCATGGCGATCAAGCCCTGGTTTCCGACCACTGCGACGATCATGAGCACGATTTACCGGCGTCTGAATATGGTGTTCTCGGGGAAAATGTTCGTCGGCAATGCGCTGGGCGGGTTCATGTTGACCATGTTCGCCTGGAATCCGCTGTTTCACATTATCGACCAGTGTCGGGGTTTCGTTTTTCGAAATTACTATCCGCGCAATACCAACTGGGAATATCCTGTCTGGGTCGGGTTGGCTCTGTTGTTGATCGGCTTGCTTGGAATTTTCTTTACCCGCCAGCATGTGTCGCAAAGCTGGAGCGCACGCCGTTAACCCGCCACGCGCAAGGTCAGGTTGATCCGCCCGCCCTTTGGCAACAGTTTTGAAGACCCGAAACGAATGCGATCTACCCCGTGATAGGTTAGGCGCGCGGGTCCGCCCATCACAACAACATCGCCCGAGCCAAGCCAGATCGATTCCGTTTTGCCCCCTCGGGTCGTGTTGCCAATGCGGAACAACGCGTCGTCACCTAATGAGATCGAAAGGACCGGCCAGGAAAAATCGGCCTCGTCCTTATCCTGATGCAGGCCCATTCGCGCCCCTTCGCCATAGTAGTTGACCAAGCAACAGTCGGGGTCACGTTCGGGGCTGGCAAGATCGCGCCAGATATCCAGAATGCAGTCTGGAATGGTGGGCCATTCCATGCCCTTTGGATGGTGCGGCTGGTACCTGTACCCGTTCTTGTCAGTGACCCAACCCAGCGCCCCGGCCGAGGTCATGCGAACAGACATTTCCTTGCCCGAAGGGGTGGTCGGGCGGAACAAAGGTGCTGATTTCAGAATCGGACGCAACAGCGTGATCAGCTGTGCCTGGGCAACTCCGTCAAGGTAAGCTTTCCTGATTTCAAAACCGCGTAAAAGCAGCCGCGCCATTCCAGATTCCTCAATCCTTGCCAAAACCTTGCTAAAAAGGCTGCAGATTCCTGAAAACCTGCATTTGTGAATGCTTGCAGGCCCCTGTTCCCGTCCTTATATACGCCGGGACGCGCGATGGTGTAGGACCATTGCGCAAATCAGATCGGGGCCAGATGCCATAACGGGTCGGGCCTCGGGACATCGCCTTGAAGAGAAAGGGATTGAACATATGGGAAAAGTAATCGGGATTGACCTCGGCACCACCAACTCGTGCGTTGCCATCATGGACGGTTCGCAGCCGAAGGTCATCGAAAACGCCGAAGGGGCGCGGACCACACCCTCGATCGTCGCCTTCACCGAAGATGAGCGACTGGTCGGTCAGCCTGCGAAACGCCAGGCGGTCACCAACCCTGACAACACGGTTTTTGGCGTCAAACGCCTGATCGGTCGTCGTGTGGATGATGCCGAAGTCGAAAAAGACAAGAAAATGGTACCATACGCCATCGTTGATGGCGGCAATGGCGACGCGTGGGTCGAAGCCCGCGGTGAAAAGTACTCCCCAAGCCAGATCTCGGCCTTCACTCTGGGCAAGATGAAGGAAACCGCTGAAAGCTACTTGGGTGAGGAAGTCACACAAGCCGTCATCACCGTTCCGGCCTATTTCAACGATGCACAGCGTCAGGCGACCAAAGATGCCGGTAAAATCGCCGGCCTGGAAGTGTTGCGGATCATCAACGAGCCGACAGCTGCCGCTCTGGCCTATGGTCTGGACAAGGAAGAAACCCAAACTATCGCGGTTTATGACCTTGGTGGCGGCACCTTCGACGTAACCATTCTGGAAATCGACGACGGGTTGTTCGAGGTCAAATCGACCAATGGCGACACCTTCCTGGGTGGTGAAGACTTTGACATGCGCATCGTCAACTACCTGGCGGATGAGTTCAAAAAGGAACACGGTGTCGATCTGTCCCAGGACAAGATGGCGCTGCAGCGTCTGAAAGAAGCTGCGGAAAAAGCCAAGATCGAACTGTCCTCGACCTCACAAACCGAGATCAACCAGCCGTTCATCTCGATGGGCGCCAACGGCCAGCCGCTGCACATGGTCATGAAACTGACCCGTGCCAAGCTGGAATCGCTGGTTGGTGATCTGATCAAGAAGTCGATGAAGCCCTGCGCGGCTGCTCTGAAAGATGCTGGCCTGTCGGCTGGCGATGTAGATGAGGTTGTTCTGGTCGGTGGTATGACCCGGATGCCGAAAGTGATCGAAGAGGTCACTAAATTCTTCGGTAAAGAGCCGCACAAAGGTGTGAACCCGGACGAAGTGGTTGCCATGGGCGCCGCCATTCAGGCCGGTGTTCTGCAGGGTGACGTCAAAGACGTTGTTCTGCTGGACGTGACACCGCTGTCGCTGGGTATCGAAACGCTGGGTGGTGTGTTCACCCGACTGATCGACCGCAACACCACGATCCCGACGAAAAAGTCTCAGGTCTTCTCGACCGCCGAAGACAACCAGAACGCGGTGACCATTCGCTGTTTCCAAGGGGAACGTGAAATGGCTGCGGACAACAAGATCCTGGGTCAGTTCAACCTCGAAGATATCCCGCCAGCACCGCGCGGCATGCCGCAGATCGAGGTGACTTTTGACATTGACGCCAACGGCATTGTCTCGGTTTCGGCCAAGGACAAAGGCACTGGCAAAGAGCAGAAGATCACCATCCAGGCATCGGGCGGCCTGTCCGACGAGGACATCGAAAAGATGGTCAAGGACGCCGAAGAGAACGCGGAGGCCGACAAGGAACGCCGCGAGCTGGTCGACGCAAAGAACCAGGCGGAAAGCCTGATCCACTCGACAGAAAAGTCGATGGAAGAACATGCCGACAAGGTTGATCCAACAACCATCGAAGCCATCGAGCTGGCGATTGCCGCGCTGAAAGACGAGCTGGAAACCGAGAATGCCGACAAGATCAAGTCGGGCATCCAGAACGTTACCGAAGCGGCCATGAAGCTGGGTGAAGCCATCTACAAAGCGCAAGCTGAAGACGGCGAAGATGAACCTGCCGCTGCGGATGCTGCACCGGGCGAGGATGACATCGTCGATGCCGAGTTCGAAGATCTGGACAACGACAAGCGTAGCTAACGGGTAACCGGGCCAATTCGGGCCGGTCCGGTCACCGGGCCGGCCCGATTACGTTGAGGCAGAAGGAAATACTGATGTCAAAACGCGACTATTACGATGTGCTCGGCGTATCCAAGGGTGCATCAGCGGACGAGATCAAGAAAGGCTTTCGTAAGAAGGCCAAAGAATTACATCCCGACCGCAACAAGGACAATCCGGAGTCAGAGGCACAGTTCAAAGAAGCGAACGAGGCCTATGACGTCCTGAAAGATGCCGAACGCAAGGCGGCTTATGACAGGTTCGGTCATGCTGCATTCGAAAATGGCATGGGCGGCGGTGGCCGACCTGGCGCTGGCTTTGGTCAGGGCGACTTTTCCAGTGCATTCTCGGATGTGTTCGACGACCTGTTCGGCGATTTCATGGGCGGCCAACGGGGCGGGGGCGGTGGACGTCGTGCTGCACGTGGTTCGGATCTGCGCTATAACCTGCGCGTCTCGCTGGAAGAGGCGTATTCAGGTCAGCAGAAAACCATCAATGTCCCGGCAGCGGTTGCCTGTTCGTCCTGCGACGGATCCGGGGCTGAAGGCGGTGTTGAGCCCACCACCTGTCCGACCTGTTCGGGTATGGGCAAGGTGCGTGCGCAACAAGGCTTTTTCACAGTAGAACGCAGCTGTCCGACCTGTTCGGGCCTGGGTCAAATCGTCAAGAACCCCTGCAAATCCTGTCAGGGTGCGGGCCGCGTTGAAAAAGAACGCGCTTTGTCCGTTAACATTCCAGCCGGTGTCGAAACCGGCACGCGCATTCGTCTGGCCGGTGAAGGCGAGGCTGGAATGCGCGGTGGCCCTCCGGGTGATCTATACATCTTTGTAGAGGTCTCAGATCACAGGCTGTTCGAGCGTGACAGCGTGAACCTCTATTGCCGGGTGCCGGTCAGCATGGCCAAAGCCGCGCTTGGTGGTTCGATCGAAGTTCCAACCATCGACGGTGGCCGCGGGCGTGTGCAGATTCCAGCGGGCAGCCAATCGGGTCGCCAGATGCGCCTGCGCGGCAAGGGCATGCCAGCCCTACGCGGTGGCGGTGTTGGAGATATGTTCATTGAGCTGGCCGTGGAAACTCCGGTAAACCTCACCAGCCGCCAGAAAGAGCTGCTGCGCGAGTTCGACGACCTGGGTGAAGATAATCACCCGGAATCCAACAGCTTTTTCTCCTCCGTCAAATCCTTCTGGGACGGGATGAAGGGCTGAAGTCTTTTCCCAAAAAGGGGGCGCTGCCCCCCGCGACTCCCCCGAGGTATCTAGGGCCAGATGAAGCAGGTGATCCGCATTTCATCTGGCCAAAAATACCTCGGAGCGCGAGGCAGAGCCTCGTAATTCTTCGCTTGATTATTGTCGCCGCGCCTGAAATGGTCCGCGCAACCGTTGGGGTGCCTTGTTCGCAAGGCTGAGAGGTGCTGCTGCATCAACCCATCGAACCTGATCCGGGCAATACCGGCGGAGGGAACGGTCTTATGAATACAGACGTTTTCCCTGCCCCGTTGCCCCTAGAAGATGGAGCAACGACATGGCGGCAATTGCCCTGACCATTGCAGGGTCCGACAGCGGAGGCGGGGCCGGAATTCAGGCGGACCTCAAGGCGATGTCGGCGCTGGGCGTTTATGGGGCCAGCGTTATTACGGCGGTGACTGCGCAAAACACCCTGGCCGTGACAGCCGTTCATGGCATTCCTCTGTGTGTGATCCGCGCGCAAATCGACGCCGTGCTGAACGATCTGGATGTCGGGGCGATCAAGATCGGCATGCTGGCAACACCCGAGATTATCGAGACCGTTGCAGATGCCCTGTCGGGCTATGCCGGGCCCATAGTTTTGGACCCTGTCATGATAGCGAAATCCGGGGATGCATTGCTGGCGGGTGACGCAATCCGGACCCTTATGGACCTTCTGATACCACGCGCGACTGTTCTGACGCCCAATTTGCCCGAGGCTGCGCGCCTGCTTGGACAGTCCGAAGCGCAGTCTCCGGATGAAATGGTGGTTCAGGGACAGGCCCTTTGCGCAAAGGGGGCCGCGTCTGTTTTGATGAAAGGTGGGCATGGACAGGGCGAGATATGTCATGATCTGTTGGTCGACGGTTCGGGATTGGTGGATGAATTCACAGCGCAGCGCCGGAACACAAAGAACACCCACGGGACTGGGTGTACATTGTCCTCGTCAATTTCCGCCGGGTTGGCCAAAGGTCTGAGCTTGCGGGATTCCGTGGCAGAGGCACATGCTTATTTGCAAGGCGCTATCGCCCAGGCTGATGGGCTGTGCGTGGGCCGGGGCCATGGTCCGGTGCATCATTTCCATCGGGTCTGGCCGGCGTGACGATCTGGTCTGTCATAGGGGCAGGAGTGGCCGGTTTGGCTGTCGCGTCCGAATTGGCTCATCGCGGCGCACGGGTGCAAGTCTTTGACCCCGCCGGCCTGCCGGGTCCGCATAGCTGTTCTTGGTGGGCCGGGGGAATGCTGGCCCCGTGGTGCGAGTTCGAAAATGCCGAAGAGCCGGTCTTGCGCCTGGGGCAGGGTGCTTTTGACTGGTGGGCGACCCGGACCAAGGTTCATCAGCGCGGTACTTTGGTCGTTTGCGGTGCGCGCGACTTGCCGGATTTGCGTCGATTTGGTCGTCGAACGCAGGGGTATCATGAGGTAGATCAGCGGGAACTAGCTGCATTAGAGCCTGATCTACATGGTTTCGGCAACGGTCTGTATTTCAAGGGCGAAGCCCATATAGACCCACGCATGGCGCTAAAGGATGTCTTCGACAATCTTATCGCGCGGGGCGTTGCCTTTCATCGCGAACCCGCCCCTGCTGGGTTGGAGAACGCGATTGACTGCCGTGGTCTTCAGGCGCGGGACGCTTTGTCTGATCTTCGGGGCGTAAAGGGTGAGATGCTGGTGATCCGCTGCCCTGATGTGACGCTGACCCGGCCCGTGCGCCTGTTGCATCCTCGGATGCCGCTTTACATCGTGCCGCGTGGCGATGGCATCTACATGCTGGGCGCGACGATGATTGAATCTGAGGATAAAACCCGCATCACCGCGCGCTCGATGCTGGAACTGCTCAGCGCGGCCTATGCGTTGAACCCCGCTTTTGGCGAGGCCGAGGTGCTAGAGATCGGCGTCGATCTGCGCCCGGCCTTTCCCGACAATCTGCCTCGGATCCGGCGTCGGGGCAGGACGATTTACGCCAACGGGCTGTACCGCCACGGGTATCTGCTGGCACCGGCGCTGGCCCAAGGCGTTGCCGATCTGGCGCTTGAACACAAACATTCGGAGATGGTCGATGAAGATCGTGCTTAATGGCGAGCCGCGCGAGGTGCGGGCCGAGACCTTATCGGAATTGCTGATGGAATGCGGCTATTCGGGCCGTGTCGCCACTGCGGTGAACGAAGATTTCGTGCCCTCGGGGCTGCGTGTTGCCCATGCTTTGGCAGAAGGGGATCGGATCGAAATCGTCGCGCCGATGCAGGGGGGCTGAGGATGAAATCCTTTTACGGAACCACATTGGCCAACCCGCTGATGCTGGGCACGGCGCAATATCCCAGCCCGGCTATTCTGGAGCAGGCCTTTCGCGAAAGCGGGGCGGGTGTTGCCACGGTCTCGCTTCGCCGAGAATCAGGGGCGGGGCAGGCATTCTGGCAGATGATCCGCGATCTGGGCGTGTTGGTGCTGCCCAACACCGCCGGATGCCATACGGTCAAAGAGGCGGTAACCACCGCCCAAATGGCGCGTGAGGTTTTTGATACCAAATGGATCAAGCTGGAACTGATCGGCCATACGGACAGCCTGCAACCGGATGTGTTCCAGCTGGTCGAAGCTGCGCGCATTCTGACCAGTGACGGGTTTCAGGTCTTTCCCTATACGACCGACGATCTGATTGTTGGCGAACGGCTGCTTGCCGCCGGGTGTGAGGTGCTGATGCCATGGGGCGCGCCGATCGGGTCAGGGCGGGGGCTGAACAATGAATATGCCCTGCGGGCGATGCGGGCAGAGTTCCCGGATGTGCCCTTGGTGATTGACGCGGGCATCGGCCTGCCCAGCCACGCCGCCCACGCGATGGAGCTGGGTTATGACGCTGTACTGCTGAACACTGCTGTGGCCCGCGCCGGGGACCCCGTTTTGATGGCCCGCGCGATGGCCCGCGCGATCGAGGCCGGGCAACTGGCCCATCAGGCCGACCCGATCGAGGCGCGCGATATGGCGGAACCTTCGACCCCGGTTATTGGAAAGGCATTTCTGTCATGACACTCGACCGGTTTTATCCGATCTTCGATCATTCGGACTGGCTGCGCCGGATGCTGCCGCTGGGCATCAAGTTGGTACAGCTGAGGGTCAAGGACCAGCCCATGGATGTGGTGCGTGACCAGATTGCCAAGTCGCGTGACCTGTGCCGCGCAAATGGGACAGTTCTGGTGGTCAATGACTATTGGCAGGCGGCCATCGACGCCGGCTGTGACTGGGTGCATTTGGGGCAAGAGGATCTGGACGAGGCCGATTTGATTGCCATCCGCAAGGCGGGTTTGAAACTGGGCGTGTCCACCCATGATGATGATGAGTTAGAGCGCGTGCTGGCCATGGACCCCGACTATGTGGCGCTTGGCCCGGTCTATCCCACCATCCTGAAAAAGATGAAATGGCAGCAGCAGGGTCTGCCCCGCGTCACAGAATGGAAAGCGCGTGTTGGAGATACGCCGCTGGTTGGCATTGGCGGGATGAGCGTCGAACGTGCGCCGGGTGTCTTGCAGGCGGGGGCGGATATCGTCTCGGTTGTGACCGATATCACCCTGAACGCGGACCCCGAGGCGCGCTTGCGCCAGTGGATCGAGGTCACCAGATGAGCCGATATGCCCGCCAGACGCTGTTGCCAGAGGTTGGGGCCGAAGGGCAGGCGCGCCTGTCCTCGGCACGTGTGTTGGTGGTCGGTGCGGGCGGTTTGGCCGCACCGGTCCTGCCGCTGCTGGCTGGGGCTGGGATCGGGCAGATCACGATATTGGATGGGGACCGGGTTGAGCTGTCCAACCTGCATCGGCAGACCCTGTTTACTGAAACGGATTGCGGACATCCCAAGGCTGAGCGTGCAGCGGCACGATGCAAGGCGATCAATGGGGACATAGACGTCAGTGGCAAAAAAAAGGCTCTAACAAGTGAAAATGCTGGAAATTTGGTCGCTCAGGCGGATGTGATCCTGGATTGTGCAGACAGCTATGCGGCCAGCTATATCCTCTCGGACACTTGCTTGGCGCAGGGCAAGCCGCTGATCAGCGCCTCGGTGCTTGGGCTGATGGGCTATGTCGGCGGTTTCTGCGGCGGCGCGCCGTCCTTGCGCGCGCTGTTTCCCGATGCGCCGGACAGCGGCGCAAGCTGCGCCACCGCTGGTGTTCTGGGCTCGGTCGTTGGGACGATAGGCGCGATGCAGGCGCAGATGGCGCTGAACCTGATCCTTGGGCTGACGCCCTCGGTGCTGGGTCAGATGGTTCAATACGATGGTCGGACACTCCGTAGCACGGCCTTCCGCTTTGACGATGCGCCCGAGCCGAACAGCTGTTTCCGGTTTCTCTCGGCCGGGCAACTGACGACAGATGACCAGATCATCGAGCTGCGCAGCCCCGAGGAATCCCCGCGCCCGGTACATCCTGATGCGCAACGGATATCGCCGGATGATCTGAATCAGATAGACCCTAATAAGGGCAAAAGGCTGGCATTGTGCTGTGCTACCGGATTGCGCGCCTGGCGCGCTGCCGAACGAATTCAACCGAATTGGCCGGGCGAGATTGTTCTTGTCGCGGCTTCAACCTCGTGAACAGAAGGAACCGCGAGATATGAAAAAACTGATCGCTGCAATCGCCCTGCTGGCTGCCGCGCCGGCCTGGGCCGAGGATAAGATGACCGTCTTGTTGGATTGGTTTGTGAACCCTGACCATGGTCCAATTATCGTCGCACAGGAAAACGGCTATTTTGCCGACCAGGGGCTTGAGGTTGAGATCATTCCGCCCGCGGACCCCTCCGCGCCGCCGCGTCTGGTGGCCGCTGGTCAGGCCGATCTGGCGGTGTCCTATCAGCCGCAGCTGCACCTGCAAATCCATGAGGGCTTGCCGCTGAAACGGGTCGGCACGCTGGTTGCCACCCCGCTGAACTGCCTGCTGGTGCTGGATGATGGCCCGATCAAGTCGCTGGCCGATCTGCGGGGCAAGAAAATCGGTTTCTCGGTCGCCGGTGTCGAAGAGGCGATCCTGACAACCCTTCTGGGTCAGCATGATATCGGTCTGGATGAGATTGAGATGGTCAACGTCAACTTCTCGCTGTCGCCGTCGCTGATGACCGGTCAGGTGGATGCGGTTATCGGGGCGTTCCGGAATTTTGAGCTGAATCAGATGGATATCGAAGGTGTCGCGGGCCGGTGTTTCTATATCGAAGAGGAAGGCATCCCGCCCTATGACGAGCTGATCTATGTCGCCAATCCCGACACGATGGATGCCGATAAGGTCGCGCGTTTCCTGGCCGCGACCCAGAAAGCGACCCAGTACATCGTCAACAATCCGAAAAAAAGCTGGGAAATCTTCGCGGCCACCTCGACCGAGCTGAAGGATGAGCTGAATGCCCGCGCCTGGGTCGACACGCTTCCCCGGTTCGCGCTGCGTCCGGCGGCGTTTGATGCGGGTCGCTATGCGCGGTTCGAGGAGTTCCTGAAGAACAGCGGCATGATCGACAGCCTGAACCCGGTCAGCGACATTGCCATCGACGTGACCGCGCAATGAGCGATTACGGCAAAGCTTTCGCGCTGATGCGCGATGCTGCGCAAGGGTCGTGGCGGGATTACACCCGCCACGCCTTTGTGGAAGGAATGAAAGAAGGAACGCTGCCGCGCGCGGCGTTCCTGCATTACCTGCGACAGGACTATGTGTTCCTGATCCATTTTTCCCGCGCCTGGGCGCTGGCGGTTGTCAAATCCGAGACTCACTCCGAAATGCTGGCGGCCGTGGCCACGGTAAATGCGTTGGTTGCCGAGGAAATGCAGCTGCATATCGGTATCTGCGAGGCCGCCGGGATTTCCCAGGAGGAGCTGTTCGCAACCCCTGAACGCGTCGAAAACCTGGCCTATACGCGCTTTGTGCTTGAGGCCGGGTATAGTGGCGATTTGCTGGACCTGCTGGCGGCTCTGGCCCCCTGTGTGATGGGCTATGGCGAAATCGGGACGCGGTTGGCCTCCGAGGCAACTTCCGAGGTCTATCGTGACTGGATCAATACCTATGCCAGTGACGACTACCAAGGCGCGTGCGAAGCGGTCGGAGAACTGTTAGATCAGGCTCTAATACGGCGTATTGGTGAGAACTTTGCAGCCTCGCCTCGCTGGGACCGCCTGTGCCAGACCTTCCGCACCGCAACCGAGCTAGAAGTCAACTTCTGGCAAATGGGCCTGACCCCATGACACGGGCGCCCGATCTGAGCATCAACGGCATGGCTACGATTGACGGGGCGACGTTGTTCGCGCCGCTTACCCTGACCCTTGGGGCCGGGCAGTGGACTTGCCTGTTGGGCGGATCGGGCGTCGGTAAAACCACAATTCTACGTCTGATTGCCGGGCTTGATACAGGTGCCGTGTTCACCGGGCAGATCACCGCCGGTGACGGTGCTCCGATGCAGGACCGCGTGGCCTATATGGCGCAGGATGATCTACTGCTGCCCTGGGCAACGGTTGCACAGAATGTCTCGTTAGGTGCGCGGCTTCGGGGCAAGTCGGTCGATCTGGAGCGGCGCAACCGTCTGATTCAGCGCATGCGATTGCAGGATCATATGACCAAGAAACCCGCCGAACTGTCGGGCGGCCAACGCCAACGCGTGGCCTTGGCCCGGACGTTGATGGAAGACCGCCCGATTGTTCTGCTGGATGAGCCGTTCTCGGCCCTTGATGCTCGCACCCGCGCCGACATGCAGGATCTTGCGGTCGAGGCATTGCAGGGCCGGACTGTTCTGCTGGTCACCCATGACCCGGGTGAGGCCGCCCGGCTGGGCCAGTCCATCATGGTGATGACACAGCAGGGCCTTACCCCTTGTGAACCGCCGCATGCACCTGCCCCGCGCCATGTGGACGACCTTGAGACGCTTGAGACGCAAGGTGCGCTGTTGCGCTTGCTGCGCGAGGCGGTCGCATGAAATATCTCTCAGCCCTTGCAGCCACCGTGTTTGCGATTGCGATCTGGCAGGGGATCGTCTGGACGACCGGCCTGCCTAAATTCATCCTGCCAAGCCCCGCCGTGGTGGTCGAGACCTGGTGGCAGAACCGTTGGCTGATCGCCGAACACACTTGGATCACTGCGGTCGAAGTGGTGATTGGATTGGCTTTTGGGACGGTTCTGGGTGTGGTCACGGCGCTGCAACTGGCCAATTCGCGGGCGGCGCGAGTTTTGGTACAGCCGATGCTGGTGTTCACGCAGGCTCTGCCGGTTTTTGCGCTGGCCCCGTTGCTGACGCTTTGGCTGGGCTATGGTCTGTGGTCCAAGGTCGCGATGGCGGTGCTGATCATCTATTTCCCGATCACCTCGTCTTTCTTCGATGGGCTGATGCGGACGCCGCAGGGCTATCTGGACCTTGCGCGCACGATGCAGGCCAGTCCGCGTGCAGTGCTGTGGTATATCCGCATTCCGGCGGCGATGCCCTCGCTGGCGTCGGGGATGAGGCTGGCCGCCGTCTATGCGCCGATCGGGGCGGTGATTGGTGAATGGGTCGGCTCGTCCCAAGGGTTGGGATATTTGATGCTGTTGGCCAATGGCCGTGCAAAGACTGATCTGATGTTCGCCGCGATGCTGACCTTGGGGGTGTTTTCCATCGTGTTGCATATGGTTGTCCGCCGCGCCACTGCCCGCATGGCAGGTGAGGTGCGTTAACCATCTGGAAACCGATTCTGCGTCAGGCTGAGAGCATGACACAGGACGCCTTTTCCGAAGCCCCAATGCTGTTCGATACAGACGAAGCCCCCGCGCAGCCGCTGCCGACGGGTCGGTTACCCTCCTACATCAAAGATCATCGCAAGCGGCTGCGCGAACGGTTCCTGTCTGGCGGGTCCGCCGCCATGCCGGATTATGAGCTGTTGGAACTGGTCCTGTTCCGTTCAATCCCCCGGCAGGATGTGAAACCGCTGGCGCGTGCGCTGATGGAAACGTTCGGCGATTTCAATCGGGTGCTGACCGCGCCCGAGGAACGGCTGCGCCAAATCAAAGGTGTCGGGGATACTGTGATCACCGATCTGAAAATCCTTGAGGCCTGCGCCCATCGTATGGCCCGCGCGCGGGTGATGCGGCGACATGTGATTTCCGGATGGGACGCATTGCTGGACTATTGCCACACCACCATGGCCCATCGTGAGACCGAACAATTCCGTGTGTTCTATCTGGATCGCAAAAACGTGCTGATCGCTGATGAGGAGCAGGCCAAGGGCACGGTGGATCATGTCCCTGTCTATCCGCGCGAGGTTGCCAAACGGGCGCTGGAGCTGAATGCCTCGGCGTTGATACTTGTGCATAACCATCCGTCAGGTGACCCGACCCCGTCGCAATCGGATATCGACATGACCAACCGAATTCAGGATGCCTGCCTGGCACTGGGCCTGACGCTGCATGACCATCTGATCATTGGAAAGTCGAACGAGTTGAGCTTCAGGTCCGAAGGCTATCTGTGAGTGCTATTGAACCCAGACCTCGACCCGGCGGTTGACCTTTCGGCCCCATTCCGTGTCGTCGCAGGCCATGGGCATGGCCTCGCCAAAGGCGTCGACCGTGATTTCGACGCTGTCCCCGATAGCGGTTTCAATCTCGGCCAATACGGCATTGCGAACGGTTTTTGCCCGCAACAATGCGATCCGCGCATTGGTTGACGCTGCCCCTTCGCCATCGCTGAAGCCGACAAACCTAAGCTTTCGGGCATCGAGGGTCCCGGATTCCAAAAGAAGGGCAAGATGTCGGATATTGGACCGTGACTGCGCATCCGGGCGCGAGGAACCGGGCTCGAACCGGAAGGACAGTGACAGGCGGGACATGGGTCTGAAAATCTCGACCAGCCGCTGAAGTTCCTCCATACCAACTTCTGATCCGCCCGACGCGATCGCATTGGCAAGTCGATCCCCTTGCACCCCAAGACCCATAGTCTCGGGGGTTTGATCGACAAAGCCAGCTTCGCGTATTGCCATCTGCGCCTCGATTCCTTGGGTGTAGGCCAGGAATTGACGTGCAAAACGCGGCATTCGCCGGTCCGGCAGGTATAGAAACATAGGCGAGGTCAGCGGATAATCTTCGGTCTTGATTGACTGCCGAGTTGCCGCCAGCGCATGACCGCACCCGCCGGTCAAAGGCAGGGCACGCGCGGTGCTGGCTTCGGCTTGGCTTGCGACACCTATTGAAAAGGGATCCGCAGCTACGGTACGCACCAGATCAGTACTGCGGTCATGCCGAATGGCCGCCTCGGAAAGGGCTGTGCCGGAGGGTGCCAGAAGCCTGTCTTCGACATTCTGGGCTAGACCCGAACCGGCTTCCGGAAGGTGCAGTGAAATTGGCGCATCGGGTCCGCCCAACTCGGCCCAACTCGTAATCTCGCCCGAAAACACCCGGGTTAATTCCGCAAGCGAGATTTGCTGTAACGGGTTCGAGTTGGCAACGATTGGTACCAAAGCGTCAAGCGCGATGACGCGGGCCCGGCGGGTGCGGGTCAGATCGCCAAGGCCTACCGCTTGTGCGGCTTGCTCCTCTTCGGGTCGGATTTCGCGCAACGCCAGAACAATATCAGCCTGGTTTTCTGCCTGCGCCCTAAATCCGCGCTCAGTGTTCCCTGCGTCAAAGAAGAACCGACCCAGCGGTGCTGCCCTCCCGGGTTGGTGCAGTTCGTAAGAAAATGTGTTGGCGGTCAGCCTGTTTGGGGTCGCCGACAACCCTTGCTGCTGTGCGAAGCCAACAATCAGCGCTGGTAGAACCTTTTCCGCCATGACCGAAGATCCGGCAAATCGGATTTCAGCCACAAAATCGGTCAGGCTTGGGCAGGCAGGTCCGGTACAGGTCACACCGGACCCATCAACTGTCAGCGTGCCGAATTGTGTTGCCACGCGATAGAACTCGCCGTCAAATCCCAGCAGGTCACCGGTGACTTCAACCTTGCCGTCATGCGACATAAGCGAGATGTCTTGCGCCTGTGCGCCCGAAGCGATTGTAACGGAAGCCAGTGCAGCCGCTGCCACACGAAAGAATGTCATAAGATGCCCGAGCCTGCCTGCGGATTTAGTTTGCGGCGATTGTCAGGTCTTGGAAGAGATTATTCAACACCAGAAACTCTCCGGTGCGGGAGCATTCAGGAAAACTCAGCGTCCTGTCTTTTGATCTCAACCGATCATCCCGCAATTCAAGCGACTGGATGTTCAGGTCGCGCCCGCAATTTTCTGAAGTCACCTCGGTTTCGACAGTGATTTCTATCGACCCGTTTTGGTTGGAAAGACCAGCAGGGAACGAATAGATTTCGATGTTTTTCATGTCCCCGGTTCCGGTATTGCCCAGACGCACTACCTGTCCGGCGCCTTCGGTCGGGGTCTCGGCCGAGACATGGCCATTGCCGCCATAGATGGCCCCGAATTCCAGCGCATGAATTTGCAGGTCAGTTTCACCCTGCCATTGCAGGGCAATGCGTTCGTAATTGGCAATGTCAGCGATATGGGTGGTTGCGACTGTTCCATGCTGGTCTTCAAACGAGATCAGAAAGATCGCATATTCTGACAGGGCCGGGATTGTCATGTCCATGCGCCCTACTGCGTCGGTGCGCTGTGTGACTGTCAGACCGCTATGGTGAATTTCCACGGATTCATTACTGTGGCAGGGGGCGTTGACGACCAGCCGGGCGGCAGCACCGGGAACGGCAGTAGCGCGCGCACTGAGGGTGCAGTCAACGGAATTGACAGGTTCTGATCGACTGGATTCGATAAAACGGTTGTCGGACCCGGTCTCTTCGCTTGTTCCGTGAACCGGCGCAGATGAGGTCAGAACGACTTCGCTTAACCCGGGGATGATTGAAGCCTGATCTGTAACTGATGCCACATCAACAGAAGCCCGCTCCCCTCGCGGTTGCGCAGGGGTTCCGTTCTGCATGAGGTAGCCAATGGCCAATGCACAAGCAACGGTGCCGCCAGTGGTTACGTAGTTCTTAATTACAAACAAGACACCCTCCCCAGTTGAAGGAGCGATTCGCACCCTGCAGTTGAATCACGGCTAATATGTGGCCGTGAGGCGGACTCATTGTGTCTCGATTGTGGTGACGTTAGGTCAACCGGCCATGGCAATGCTTAAACTTCTTGCCTGAACCGCAGGGGCACTTGTCGTTGCGCGACGGGTTTCCCCAAGTTGCCGGGTCGTCTTCGACAAATCCAGGCCGCGCATCACCCGAGGCTTCGGCCTCGGCCACCGCTTCGGCGTGACCAGTGGCCTGATCTACCGCCTGCTGCGCCCGTGCCTGCTGCGCTTGCATCTGGGTCAGCATTTCGCGCTGCTCCTCTTCGGTCAGCGGTCGCACGCGGGACAGCTGCTGGGTCACGGTTTCGCGCAACGAATCCAGCATGGATTCGAACAGCTGGAAGCTTTCGTTCTTGTATTCGTTCAGCGGGTCGCGCTGGGCATAGCCGCGGAAGCCCACGACCGAGCGCAGATGTTCCAGCGTCAACAGATGTTCGCGCCATTTGCTGTCGATCGTGTTCAGCAAGACCTGCTTTTCGATGTTGCGCATGTTCTCGGGGCCGAACGCGGCCACTTTTTGCGCCATCATCTCGTCGGCGGCATTGATCAGCCGTTCGCGCACCTGGTCGTCATCCACGCCTTCTTCGGCGGCCCAGTCCTGAACCGGGGCGTCGATGGTCAGCTTGTCCTTGACCGCCTCGTGCAGACCCTCGGTATCCCACTGATCAGCATAGGATTTCGGCGGCATATATTCGTCGATCAGATCGTCGATCACCTGTTCACGCATGTCTGATACGATTTCTGACAGATCGTCAGCGGACATGATTTCGCGCCGCTGGCTGAAGACCACTTTACGTTGGTCGTTCATCACATCGTCGAATTTCAGAACGTTCTTGCGCATGTCAAAGTTGCGACCTTCGACCTTGGATTGCGCCCGCTCCAGCGATTTGTTCACCCAGGGGTGGACGATGGCTTCGCCTTCTTTCATGCCTAGCGTGGTCAGAACCTTGTCCAGACGTTCCGAGCCAAAGATACGCATCAGATCGTCTTCAAGGCTCAGATAGAACACGGTGCGGCCTGGATCGCCCTGACGGCCTGAACGGCCCCGCAACTGATTGTCGATGCGGCGGCTTTCATGGCGTTCCGAGGCCATCACGTAAAGGCCTCCTGCGGCCAGAACCTTTTCTTTTTCTTCGGCATGGCGCGCCTCTTCAGTGGCGCGCAACTGGGCCGGGTCGGCATCGGGGTTTTCTTCCAGCGCCTGCAGAACCTTCATTTCCACATTGCCGCCCAGCTGAATATCAGTACCGCGACCGGCCATGTTGGTGGCGATGGTTACTGCGCCATATCGGCCCGCATCGGCAACGATCTGCGCCTCTTGCTCGTGTTGGCGGGCATTCAGAACATTGTGCTGGATACCCTCTTTGGTGAGCATCTGGCTGAGCAATTCGGACTTTTCGATGGACGTGGTGCCCAGAAGGACCGGTTGTCCGTTTTTCTGGGCTTCCTTTGTCTCGTCGATCATGGCGCCGTATTTTTCGGCCGCGGTACGAAAGACCTGATCGTCCTCATCCAGACGCGCGATCGGTTTGTTGGTTGGTACTTCGACAACGCCCAGACCGTAGATTTCGGCAAATTCCTCAGCCTCGGTCAGCGCGGTGCCGGTCATGCCGCCCAGCTTGTCATACAGGCGGAAATAGTTTTGGAACGTCACGCTGGCCAATGTTACGTTTTCGGGCTGGATCTGCACGTTTTCCTTGGCTTCGATGGCCTGATGAAGACCTTCCGACAGGCGACGACCTGGCATCATGCGACCGGTGAACTCATCAATCAGAACGACATTGCCGTCCCGCACGATGTAATCTTTGTCACGTGTAAACAGCTTATGCGCGCGCAAGCCCTGGTTCACGTGGTGAACGACTGTGGTGCTTTCAGGATCATACAGCGAATTGTCTTCTGGGATCAGGCCGTTGGCAATCAACTGTTGCTCCAGAAACTCGTTACCCTCATCCGTGAAGGTCACGTTCCGGGACTTTTCGTCCAGCGTGAAGTGATCTTCTCCCAATGACGGAATCAGCGCATCAATCGCGGTATACAGGTCCGACCGGTCCTCGGAGGGCCCGGAAATGACCAGCGGCGTCCGCGCCTCGTCAATCAGGATCGAGTCGACCTCATCCACGATCGCGAAATTGTGGTGTTTCTGGTAAATTTGATCCAGTTCCGCCTTCATATTATCGCGCAGATAATCAAAACCCAGCTCATTGTTGGTGGCATAGGTCACGTCACAGGCATAAGCAGCCTTTTTCTCGGCATCGGGCTGCCCTGACCAGATGACACCGGTGGTCATGCCCACGGCGGCAAACACCTTGCCCATCCATTCAGAGTCGCGCTTGGCCAGGTATTCGTTCACCGTGACCACATGCACGCCCTTACCGGTCAGCGCGTTCAGATAGGCGGGGAGGGTCGCAACCAATGTCTTGCCTTCACCCGTTTTCATCTCGGAAATATTGCCCTGATGCAGGAAGGCGCCGCCCATCAACTGCACATCAAAGGCACGCAGGCCCAGCGCGCGTTTTGCCCCTTCGCGTACGTTGGCAAACGCCTCGGGCAGCAGATCATCCAGGCTTTCGCCTTCCAGCGCACGTTTGCGCAGCTCGGCGGTCTTTGCGATCAGGCCGTCATCCGACAGATTCTCGAACTCGGGCTCCAGCGCGTTGATCTGTTCGATCAGGGGGCGGGTCGCCTTGATCTTGCGGTCGTTCGGTGTTCCGAACACCTTTTTGGCGAGCGTTCCGAGTCCCAGCATGTTCACTCCAGCGGATCTGTTCTTGTCTTGGTTTTGACAGGCTTGCCCACCTTGCGCGCAACCCATAGATACGGGGGGTGAAAGGCGGCCCTGTCCAAGGCTTCAAAGCGATGTAAGCGGCAGGTTCCGGAGTGTCAACGCTGCGCCCTGCCGTGGCAAAGAAATAGGATGATTCCATGCCCAAAGGCCTCACTTTTCTGCCATCGCTGGCCCTTGCAACGGTGATGGCGCTGCCATTGGCCGCCGAAACCAAGCCCGATGCCAGCACGGTGGTCGCCCGCGTAAACGGCGAAGAAATCACTCTGGCGCATGTGATCGCAACAGTTGCGACACTGCCCCCCAACTACCAGCAGGTCGAAGATGATGTTCTGTATGATTTCATCATCGAACAGCTGATTCAGCAGCAGTTGCTGGGCCAAGAGCAAGAAGGGCTGAGCAATCTGAACGCCTTGGCCATCGAGAACGAGACGCGGTCGTTGCTGGCGGTTCAGACTGTAAATGCCCTGATCGACGAAGTTGTAACGGCAGAAACCATTCAGACCGCCTATGATGCGCGCTTTGCCGAGTTTGAAGGCGAAGATGAGTTTAATGCCAGCCATATTCTGGTCGAGACCGAGGATGAGGCCAAAGACCTTAAGGCTCAGTTGGATGATGGCGCCGACTTTGCCGAGCTGGCCAAAGAAAAATCAACCGGTCCTTCCGGCCCGAATGGCGGGGTGCTGGGTTGGTTCGGCAAGGGGCAGATGGTTCCCGAGTTTGAAACCGCCGTTGTCGCGCTTGAGAAGGATCAGGTGTCGGACCCGGTGCAGACACAGTTCGGCTGGCACGTGATCATTCTGAATGACAAGCGCAAATCCGAAGCGCCCGCACTTGATGCGGTACGCGACGAGCTGGCACAGGATCTGCAAAGTGAAGCAATTCAGGCCCGTATCGGCGAATTGACCCAGGCTGCACAGATCGAACGCCCTGCGCTCGAAGATGTGACCCCGGGCATCGTGCGTCAGTTGGACCTGATTCAGGAGTAACCCCGTGGCCTCGATCACCAAAGTCTCTCCGCTGGCCCCGGCGGCGTTTCCCGAATTGCCCGCGATTGACGGTGTGCGCTTTGCGACCGTCGAAGCCGGCGTACGCTATCAAGGCCGCACTGATGTGATGCTGGCGGTCCTTGATCCAGGCACATCAGTGGCTGGGGTCTTTACCCGCTCGGCCACACGCGCGGCACCCGTGCTGGATTGTCAGGACAAGATCGGCGGGCCAAGTGACGGGCCGGCGGCGATCCTTGTGAATTCGGGCAATGCCAATGCATTTACCGGGCATTATGGCCAAAGCTCGGTCGCCGAGGTGACGCAAGCAGTGTCCAAGACCACAGGCGTACCGGTCGAACGGGTTTTTACCTCGTCAACTGGTGTGATCGGTGAGCCCTTGCCGCATGACCGCATCGTGGCGCAGCTTGAGGCCCTGAAATCCGGGCTCAGTCGCCACGCAATCGAAGATGCAGCGCGGGCCATCATGACCACGGATACCTTTCCGAAAGGAGCCTCGGCGCAGGTCGAGATTGATGGAAAAACGGTCTCTATTGCGGGGATTTCAAAGGGTTCTGGCATGATCGCGCCTGATATGGCGACGATGCTGGTTTATATCTTCACCGACGCCCAGGTCGAGCAATCCGCGCTGCAGCAGATGCTGGGTGCGCAAACCGACCGCACTTTCAACTGCATCACCGTCGACAGCGACACTTCGACGTCGGACAGCCTGCTGCTGTGTGCTACTGGGGCGTCGGGGGTGGATGCGACAGACAATGCCGCCTTTGCCGAGGCTTTGGAAACCGTGATGCTGGACCTTGCCCAACAAGTGGTACGCGATGGCGAGGGCGCCACGAAATTCGTAGAAATTCGTGTGACCGGGGCCGTCACCGATGCCGACGCCAAGGTGCATGGATTGGCGATTGCCAATTCACCACTGTTAAAAACCGCCATTGCGGGCGAAGACCCGAATTGGGGCCGCGTCGTCATGGCCATCGGAAAATCGGGTGCAGCTGCCGACCGTGACCTGCTGAGCATTTCTTTCGGAGACATCCTTGTGGCCGAAAAAGGTTGGGTCAGTCCCGATTACCGCGAGGAAGACGCCGCCGAATACATGAAAGCTCAGGACCTTGTAATCGGCGTCGATCTAGGGCTGGGCGCGGGTAAATCCACCGTTTGGACCTGCGACCTGACCCATGGCTATATCGAGATCAACGCGGATTACCGGTCGTGAAAACAGTTCTGGTTTCTGCGGTCGCCCTGATAGACATTGAGGGCCGGGTGCTGCTGGCGCAGCGCCCCGAAGGTAAATCCATGGCGGGCCTGTGGGAGTTTCCCGGCGGCAAGATCGAACCCGGCGAAACACCCGAGGCCGCCCTGATCCGCGAACTGTACGAAGAACTGGGCATCAACACATGGTCCTCCTGCCTTGCGCCGCTGACCTTCGCCAGCCACAGCTATGATGATTTCCACCTGCTGATGCCGCTGTTCGCCTGTCGCAAATGGGAGGGCATTCCGCAATCGAACGAAGGTCAGGCCCTGAAATGGGTCCGCGCCAACGACCTGCGCAACTATCCCATGCCCGCCGCAGACGTGCCGCTGATCCCCATTTTGCGGGATTGGCTTTAAAGTCCCGTCCGATCTTAAGCGAACGCTGGGTCCCTGCGCGGGATATCACCCTTTTGCAGCGTGCAGCGTTTCAGCGCGCGCAAGGCACACAAGCGCAAGCGCTTGATAAGTATCAAATTATCTAGGGGATTTGGTGCCCAGGAGAGGACTCGAACCTCCACGTCCATACGGACACTAGCACCTGAAGCTAGCGCGTCTACCAATTCCGCCACCTGGGCAGGTGTCGTGGAGGGGCGTTTAAGCCTACTGGCGGAAGGCGTCAACCGGATTCGGAAAGTTTTTTGAAAGTTTTTTAACCACTGCTTTCGAGCGTCTGTGCCGCGTTGCTTTTTCGTGGCTGCGCGGCGTTATTGCGCCTTGTTTGAAAGGGCATTGGGCGGTAGATCGGATCAGGACCCAATAGCAGGAGCCCTCAAATGTCCAAACTGGTCACGATTTATGGCGGATCCGGATTTGTTGGCCGGTATATTGCGCGACGTCTGGCGAATGAAGGCTGGCGCGTTCGGGTTGCGGTGCGCCGTCCGAACGAAGCGATGTTTGTTAGACCCTACGGTGCGGTGGGGCAAGTCGAACCTGTCCTGTGTAACATCCGCGATGACGCTTCGGTTGCTTTGGCGATGCGGGGGGCTGATGCGGTGGTCAACTGTGTTGGTGTGTTGAACGAGATTGGCCGGAATGAATTCGATACCGTTCAAACCGAAGGGGCTGAACGGGTTGCGCGTCTAGCAGCCGCTGAAGGTATAACCCGTATGGTCCATATCTCGGCCATTGGTGCTGATGCCGAGGCGGGGAGCGAATACTCTCGTACCAAAGCGCAGGGCGAGGCCGGTGTTCTGGCGCATATGCCGGGTTCAATGATCCTGCGCCCTTCGGTGATTTTCGGAACCGAGGATCAGTTCTTCAACCGTTTCGCTGCGATGACCCGGATGGGGCCATTTCTGCCGCTGGTCGGGGCCCAGACGCAATTTCAGCCGGTCTATGTGGATGATGTCGCTAAGGCTGCGGTGCAGGGCGTGCTGGGGCAGGCCAGCGGGGGTGTCTACGAACTGGGCGGACCCGAAGTGAAAACCTTCCGTGCGTTGATGCTGCAGATGCTGGATGTGATCAACCGCCACCGGATTATCCTTGGGATTCCCTTTTGGGTGGCCCGGATCATGGCGGGAATGCTGGACGTAATGAAATTTGCGAGCTTTCAGTTGTTTCCGAACAATATCCTGACGCGTGATCAGCTCAAGAATCTGCGTCACGACAATGTTGTCTCAGATAGCGCGCTTGGCTTTGCCGATCTGGGGATCGAGCCGGCGACGCTGGAATCGGTCCTGCCGGATTATCTGTGGAAGTTCCGCCCCTCGGGTCAGTATGATGACATACAGAACTCGGCCAGCAATATGCGGACCTGATCAGCTGTAGGCGATGACCAGAAGGATTGCGCCCACTACTACGCGGTAGATCACGTATGGCGTAAAGCTGACGCTGCGCAATAGGCGCATCATTAGCGACAAGGCAAGCAGCGCGGACAGAAACGCAAAGAACGCAGCAACAGCACTGTCGAACGCCAGTTGGGCATTTGCCTGGCGGATGACCTCTGTGGACAGCAGCGCTCCGGATGCCAGAATCGTGGGTATGGACATCAACATCGCGATGCGTGCACCGTCTTCGCGGCTGTATCCAAGCTGGCGCGCCCCGGTGATCGTGATCCCGGACCGGGATGTTCCGGGGATCAACGCCAGAACTTGCCAAAGGCCCATGATCATCGCATCGCGCAGGCCCCAGTCAGAGGTTTCTTTGCTTTGCGGCCCTTTCTGGTCCATCCAGTAGAGCAATATGCCGAACCCCAGCATCGTCCAGCCGATGACCGTCATTGAGCGCAGAGACTGGCTGAGCCCGGTTTTGAACAGGATCGCTCCGACAATGACGGTTGGGATCGTGGCCAGAATCAGCCCCAGGGCCAATCGGGCTTGTGGTGTATCGGTGCGCCCCAAAAGAGCCTGGGGCAGTCCGGAAATCGCCATTTTTACATCAGACCAGAAATACAGAATTACGGCGCCCAGAGTGCCCACATGCACAGCGACATCGATGGCCAACCCCTGATCGTCCATACCGGTCAGGCTGGGTAAAAGTATCAGATGACCCGAAGATGAGATCGGCAGAAATTCGGTAATTCCCTGAATGACTGCTGCAAGAATCAACTGAAAAAGACTCATTTACCTGCCCGTGCTGCCGTCACGTGTTCTTTGTGATCCCTGCGTATAAGCGCGGTAAGGAAAAGAAAAGGATGCAAATAGGTCCGAATCGGAACTAAAATCCTGTATTTCTCACTGGCCATCGGTGGAATCCCGCAAAGTTTTTGAAAAAAGGTCAGCACACTTGACTTTTAATCCCCCTACGCATCTTTTAAAGAGGCGCGACCAAGCCAATTCATGGAGTCTGACCCGTGGCCAAGCAACCGATGCTGAAATTTGTGCAGATCGACCGAGTAATGCCGGAAAAACGGGCCGCCGATGCCCGCACGGAAGACTTTGACGAAATCTATGCCGAATTCGCTGCTGCCAAAGCTGAAGAACAGGCCAGCCGCTGCAGCCAATGCGGTGTGCCTTATTGTCAGTCGCATTGCCCGCTGCACAACAACATTCCCGACTGGCTGAACCTGACCGCAACGGGCCGTCTGGAGGAGGCCTATCACACCAGTCAGGCCACCAACACCTTCCCCGAGATTTGTGGGCGCATCTGCCCACAGGACCGCCTGTGTGAAGGGAATTGCGTGATCGAACAATCCGGGCACGGCACTGTTACCATTGGCTCGATCGAGAAATATATCACCGACACAGCCTGGGAAAAGGGGTGGGTCAAGCCGGTCGTACCGGGTGCTGAGCGCCGCGAAAGCGTCGGCATCATCGGCGGCGGCCCTGGTGGACTGGCAGCGGCGGACA
Source organism: Ruegeria sp. CDSA221 (assembly GCF_059611825.1). NCBI lineage: Bacteria > Pseudomonadati > Pseudomonadota > Alphaproteobacteria > Rhodobacterales > Roseobacteraceae > Ruegeria > Ruegeria sp. CDSA221. Next base: position 46,066 of record NZ_JBXWPK010000009.1, on the reverse strand, counting down.
TGCTGCGCCGTGCGGGTATTCAGGTCTCCGTGTATGATCGCCATGACCGGGCAGGCGGACTGCTGATGTATGGAATTCCGGGTTTTAAGCTGGAAAAAGACGTTGTTCAGCGCCGCAATGACCTGTTGGCTGATGGCGGGGTTGAGTTTGTTCTGAATTGCGACGTGGACGCCGCCAAATTCGCGGAAATCCGTTCCAAACATGATGCGATTATCATCGCAACCGGCGTTTACAAGTCGCGTGACCTGTCCATGCCTGGCAGCGGTTTGACGGGTATTGAAAAGGCCATCGACTTCCTGACAGCCTCGAACCGCAAAAGCTTTGGCGACGAGGTCGAAGATTTCGACAATGGCCGTTTGAATGCCGAAGGCAAAAAAGTTGTCGTGATCGGTGGCGGTGATACCGCGATGGATTGCGTGCGGACTTCGATCCGTCAGGGTGCGACCTCGGTCAAATGCCTGTATCGCCGCGACCGCGCGAACATGCCCGGATCGCAGCGCGAAACGCAGAATGCCGAGGAAGAAGGCGTCGTATTCGAATGGCTAAGCGCGCCAAAGGGCTTTACCGGCGATGATCAGGTTTCCGGCGTTTTGGTCCAGAAGATGCGTCTGGGTCAGCCCGATGCCACCGGCCGTCAGGCCCCCGAGTTGATCGAAGGCGCGGACTATGTCGAAGACGCTGATCTGGTGATCAAGGCGCTGGGGTTCGAGCCCGAAGACCTGCCCACCCTGTTTGGCCAGCCTGACCTGCCCGTGACCCGCTGGGGCACTGTAAAAGCAGCATTCGAGACCGGCGAGACCGAGATGGACGGTGTCTATGCCATCGGTGACATCGTGCGCGGTGCCTCGCTGGTGGTCTGGGCGATCCGCGATGGGCGCGACTGCGCCGACGCGATCCTTGACCGTTTTAACAACACGGCTGCGGTTGCAGCCGAATAAGCCCCGCGACAGGAGGGACAGAGATGCCCGAATTGCAAGGCCAATGTATGTGCGGCGCGGTCACAGTGACTGCCACCCCGGCGAAAGAATCGTTGGGCGCGTGCCATTGCGACCAGTGTCGCCGCTGGACTAGCTCGATGCTGATAACGTTTCCCGCGCAAGAGGGGTATGCGGCCCTTGGGCCGGTTAAGACCTTTACGTCCTCGGACTGGGCGGAACGTGCATTTTGCGCCGATTGCGGATCGGCCCTGTGGTACCGGATTACGCTGCCGGGTGAAATGCACGGGCATACCCAAATGGCAGCAGGCCTGTTCGACGAAACGGACAACCCGCTGCAACTGGAACTTTATATCGACAAAAAACCCGACGGGTACGCGTTCGCAGGCGAGCGTCGGCAGATGACCAAAGCTGAGGTCGAAGCCATGTACGCCCTACCGGAAGAAGGAGACAGCCAATGACCAAATATGATGCCGATTGGGTGCGGGCCGAAGAAGCCAAACGTCAGTTCATGGCCGAAAACGGTCTCTATTCCGAGGAAGAAGAGCATTCGTCCTGCGGTGTGGGGCTTGTGGTCTCAGTCGATGGCAAGCCGTCACGCAAGGTTGTGGATGCTGGCATCGCCGCGCTCAAGGCGATCTGGCACCGCGGCGCGGTAGATGCGGATGGCAAGACCGGCGACGGCGCGGGTATCCATGTGCAGATCCCGGTTCCTTTCTTCTATGACCAGATCCGTCGCACCGGGCACGAGCCCAAATTGGATCAGCTGATCGCGGTTGGTCAGGTCTTTCTGCCCCGCACCGATTTCGGCGCGCAGGAACAGTGCCGGACCATCGTGGAATCCGAAGTGCTGCGCATGGGCTACTATATCTATGGCTGGCGCCACGTTCCGGTTGATGTCACCTGCCTCGGCGAAAAGGCCAACGCGACCCGGCCCGAGATTGAGCAGATCCTGATCTCGAATTCCAAAGGCGTGGACGAAGAGACATTCGAGCGTGAGCTTTATGTCATCCGTCGCCGCATTGAAAAGGCTGCCGCAGCGGCCGGGATTTCCGGGCTGTATCTGGCGTCACTGTCCTGCCGGTCAATCATCTACAAGGGCATGATGCTGGCCGAGCAGGTTGCGGTTTTCTACCCCGATCTGATGGATGAACGGTTCGAATCCGCCTTTGCCATCTATCACCAGCGCTATTCCACGAATACCTTCCCGCAATGGTGGCTCGCCCAGCCCTTCCGCATGTTGGCCCACAACGGTGAGATCAACACCCTCAGGGGCAACGTCAACTGGATGAAAAGCCATGAAATCCGCATGGCCAGCGGCACCTTTGGCGATTACGCTGAGGATATCAAACCGATCATCGCTGGTGGATCGTCGGATTCTGCCGCATTAGACTCTGTATTCGAAGTTCTTGTACGCGCAGGCCGCTCGGCCCCGATGGCGAAAACCATGCTGGTGCCCGAAAGCTGGTCCAAGCAGGCGGTGGAATTGCCGCAGGCCTGGCGCGACATGTATTCTTACTGCAACTCGGTGATGGAACCCTGGGATGGCCCTGCCGCGTTGGCCATGACCGATGGCCGCTGGGTCTGTGCCGGTCTTGACCGGAATGGATTGCGTCCGATGCGTTATGTGGTCACTGGAGATGGTCTTGTAATTGCAGGCTCCGAGGCCGGGATGGTCCCGATTGATGAGGCCAGCGTGACCGAAAAAGGCGCGTTGGGCCCGGGCCAAATGCTGGCCGTGGATATGAAAAAGGGCAAGCTGTATCGCGATACGCAGATCAAGAACAAGCTGGCCCGCGCACTGCCATTCGGCGATTGGGTCGGCAAGATCAACGATCTGGACGAGTCTCTGGCTGGCATCACCGAAGCGCCGATCTATGCGGGCGAGGAGCTGCGTAAGCGTCAGATCGCGGCCGGATATTCGATCGAGGAACTGGAGCAGATTCTGGCGCCAATGGCCGAAGATGGCAAAGAGGCACTGGCTTCGATGGGGGATGACACGCCATCGGCTGTTCTGTCGAAACAGTACCGTCCGCTCAGCCATTTCTTCCGCCAGAACTTCAGCCAGGTGACCAATCCTCCCATCGACTCGTTGCGCGAATATCGTGTGATGTCGCTGAAAACCCGGTTCGGAAACCTGAAAAACGTGCTGGATGAAGACAGCAGCCAGACCGAAATTATCGTGCTGGAAAGCCCGTTTGTGGGCAATGCCCAATGGGAAGCACTGGCAGAAAACTTCAATGCCCCATTGGCAGAAATCGACTGTAGCTTTGAAGCCGGACAAGGGGCGCTGGGCGCAGCTTTGGCCCGTATTAGAGCCGAAGCCGAAGAGGCCGTGCGCTCGGGCGCGGGGCATTTGGTGTTGTCCGACATGAATTCGGGTCAGGGTCGCGTGGCGATGCCGATGATCCTGGCAACAAGCGCAGTGCATTCGCATCTGACCCGCAAAGGTCTGCGCACCTTCTGTTCGCTGAACGTGCGGTCGGCGGAATGCGTTGATCCGCATTACTTTGCCGTTCTGATCGGGTGCGGGGCCACTGTGGTCAACGCATATCTGGCCGAAGATTCTCTGGCCGATCGTATTGATCGCGGGTTGCTGGATGGCAGCCTGACCGAGAACGTCGCGCGGTACCGCGAGGCGATTGACCAGGGCTTGCTGAAAATCATGGCCAAGATGGGGATTTCGGTGATCTCATCCTATCGTGGCGGATTGAACTTTGAGGCCGTGGGCCTCAGCCGTGCCATGGTCGCCGAATTTTTTCCCGGTATGACCAGCCGGATTTCCGGCATCGGTGTTACGGGTATTCAATCCAAGGCCGAAGAGATCCATGCCAAGGGTTGGGAAAGCGGTCTGGACGTGCTGCCGATCGGTGGTTTCTATAAGGCCCGTAAATCAGGCGAGACCCATGCGTGGGAAGCGACCTCGATGCACATGCTGCAGATGGCCTGCAACAAGGCGTCTTACGAGCTGTGGAAGCAGTATTCGGCCAAGATGCAATCGAACCCGCCGATCCATCTGCGCGACTTGATGGATTTCAAACCGCTGAGCAAGCCGATCCCGATTGAAGAGGTGGAATCTATCACCTCGATCCGCAAACGGTTCGTGACGCCGGGCATGTCGCTGGGGGCGCTGTCGCCCGAGGCGCACAAGACGCTGAACGTTGCGATGAACCGGATCGGGGCGAAATCCGACAGCGGCGAGGGCGGCGAAGATCCGGCGCATTTCGTGCCGGAACCCAATGGTGACAACCCCTCGGCCAAGATCAAACAGGTAGCCTCGGGCCGGTTCGGTGTGACCGCAGAATACCTGAACCAGTGCGAAGAGCTGGAAATCAAGGTTGCCCAGGGTGCAAAACCCGGTGAAGGCGGTCAGCTGCCGGGCATGAAAGTCACCGACCTGATTGCGCGACTGCGCCACTCGACCAAGGGCGTAACGCTGATTTCGCCGCCGCCGCACCACGATATCTACTCGATCGAGGATCTGGCGCAGTTGATCTATGATCTGAAACAGATCAACCCGCGCTGTAAGGTGACGGTCAAGCTGGTGGCGTCCTCGGGTGTTGGCACGATTGCTGCAGGTGTAGCCAAGGCAAAAGCGGACATTATCCTTATTTCGGGTCACAATGGCGGCACCGGCGCGTCGCCTGCGACATCCATCAAATATGCTGGTCTGCCGTGGGAGATGGGCCTGACCGAGGCGCATCAGGTTCTGGCGATGAACAACCTGCGGGATCGCGTGACCCTGCGAACCGATGGCGGCTTGCGTACCGGTCGTGACATCGTCATGGCCGCGATGATGGGGGCCGAGGAATACGGTATAGGCACTGCCGCCCTTATCGCGATGGGCTGTATCATGGTGCGTCAGTGCCAGTCCAACACTTGCCCAGTTGGCGTGTGTACTCAGGACGAAAGCCTGCGCGCCAAATTCACCGGTAATGCCGATAAGGTCGTCAACCTGATCACCTTCTACGCGCAAGAAGTGCGCGAGCTGCTGGCCAGCCTGGGTGCGCGGTCGATTGACGACATCATCGGTCGGGCCGATCTGCTGGCGCAGGTCAGCCGCGGTTCGGCGCATCTGGATGATCTGGACCTCAACCCGCTGCTGATCACCGTCGATGGTGCCCATAACATCGTCTATAATCGTGACAGAGACCGGAACGCGGTGCCCGATACGCTGGACGCAGAAATCGTGCGCGATGCGGCCCGGTTCCTGAAAGACGGCGAGAAAATGCAGCTGTCTTACGCGGTGCAAAACACGCACCGAACCGTTGGGACGCGGGTTTCCAGCCATATCGTGCAAAATTTTGGGATGCGGAACACGTTCCAGTCGGATCACCTGCACGTGAAGCTGCAGGGCTCTGCCGGTCAGTCGCTGGGGGCGTTTGCAGCGCCGGGACTCAAGCTTGAAGTTTCGGGTGATGCCAATGACTATGTCGGCAAGGGTCTGTCTGGTGGTATGATTGTTGTGCGTCCACCGCAGGTCAGCCCGCTGAAGGCAGACGACAACACCATCATTGGCAACACGGTTCTGTATGGGGCCACGGACGGGTATCTGTTTGCAGCAGGCCGCGCCGGAGAACGGTTCGCAGTGCGCAATTCAGGCGCCAAGGTGGTGATCGAAGGCTGCGGCTCGAACGGGTGCGAATACATGACCGGCGGGGTCGCCGTGATCCTGGGCAGTATCGGCGCCAATTTCGGAGCGGGCATGACAGGCGGCATGGCTTATCTGTACGACCCCGACGGCAAGGCGCAGGCGCTGATGAATATGGAAACGCTGGTGACATGCCCCGTGACCATTGGCCATTGGGAAGACCAGCTTAAATCGCTGATCGAAACCCACCAGGCCGAAACCATTAGCCGCAAGGCTGCGGATATCCTACAGCACTGGGAGGTCGAGAAGGCGAACTTTATCCAGGTCTGCCCGAAAGAGATGCTGAACAAGCTCAGCTATCCGTTGGCGGTCGAGGCAACAGCGGTTCCTGCAGAGTAATCTGAGGACTAATGAAAATGGCAACCCCGCGTGTCTTTTAAACCACGTGGGGTTTTCTTTTATTGGTCCTAGGTGGTCGTTTGCTTGTCGAAACGGGCCCAATAAGCCTAGATTTCGTCACTTTTTGTTCGGAAGTTGCGGTTAGGCTGCTTTGCAGTCGTGCGAACGCGTAGGAGTCTGTTAGATGCCAACCACCTATCTTGATCAGTTTTATTCGTTTGACCCCGCGAATCCGCCACCGGGCGGTACATCGGTAGTTGTTGATAAATTCAACCTCACCGATGTGGATGACGATGGCGAGATCGACGCACCCAGCGGGGATACGGTAAACGGCCAGGATGTTACTTCGTCGTGGCCGGGTGATGTTGTTACGATTAACGTGACAGGCGTTGGTAATGTCACCTATACTGGCACAACCTTCTATCTTGCTGACGGAACCCGTGTCTTTACACCAACAGACGGGCAGGTTCTGCAACCGGGCACGTTTGTCTCATCAACCTTTGTCAACACGCAGGGGCCGCTAGATGTTGGCAATCTTGGCCCGCCCTGTTTCACCCCCGGAACGCTGATTGAAACGCCTGATGGCCCGCGTCTTATCGAAGATCTGAAGCCCGGTGATATGGTCATCACATCGGACAACGGTGCGCAGCCGCTGCTTTGGGTGGGGCGGACCACGGTTGAGGCCGAAGGCAAGCTGGCGCCCATCCGGTTTGAGGCTGGCGTGCTAGGGCTGGAACAGCCTTTGATCGTGTCGCCACAGCACCGGATGTTGGTCTCGGACTGGCGGGCGCCGTATTTGTTCGGCCATTCCGAAGTGCTGATCGCAGCGCATTGCCTGGTCAACGGGGATTCTGTTACGCGTGTTGAGGGTGGTCAGATCGACTATATTCATCTTCTCTTTTCGCGCCATGAGATCGTCATTGCAAATGGGGCCAAAAGCGAAAGTTATTACCCGGGGCACGCGCTCTCTCAGTCTGACGCCGAGACAAAGGCTGAAGTTCTGGCCCTGTTTCCCGAATTGCAGACCCGCGATGCGGTCCTGCCAGAAACCGCCCGTCCCGTGATACGTCCGCGCGAGGCGCGCGCTTTGGCGATTTAATCCGTTCCAAACATCGTCGCCGCGTCGTATAGCAACAATATGGCAAAGAAAGCAGCGCGCAAATCGAGCAGTAAGAAAAGTAAAGCGTCGAAGGCAAAGAACCAGACACAATCGCGGATTCGCCGCTGGGTGACCCGCGCGGTATTGGGTCTGGTTGCGTTTGTTGTGGCGCTTGTGGTGCTTTTTTCTGTGGTGAATCCCCCGGTAACCCATACGATCTGGTCTGAATGGCGGCGGCTGGGCAAGGTTCAGCGCGATTGGGTGCCGATTGAACAGATCTCGCCCGTCATGGCGCGATCTGTGGTGGCGGCAGAGGATGCCAATTTCTGCCTGCACTGGGGGTTTGATGTCGATGCCATTCGCGATGCTTTGGAGGAAGGCGGTACACGTGGCGCCTCTACCATCACGCAGCAAGTGGTGAAGAATGTGTTCCTGTGGCAGGGGCGCAGTTGGGTGCGTAAGGCGCTTGAGACATCTCTCACCCCCGTGGTCGAGATTTTCTGGAGCAAGCAGCGCATTCTCGAGGTCTATTTGAACGTGGCCGAGACTGGCGAAGGTGTGTTTGGCGTTGAGGCCGCAGCCCAGCGCAACTTCAATGTGACCGCGGCCCAGCTGTCGCCAGTTCAGGCCGCACGTATTGCCGCAATCCTGCCTTCTCCCAAAAACAGGTCCGTTCGGGATCCGTCGGTCCGCACACGCAGACGGGCTGCCTCGATCCTCGATGGGGCGGCCACCATTCGCGCAGATGGTCGCGCGGATTGTTTCGAGGATTGAAACCCAAGGCCCTGCAAGGCTAAAGCTTGAGTGTAATCACTGGTTCGATTGGAAGCCCATGGCGCGTCTGTTTCATGTTCCCCTGTCCCCCTATTGCCGCAAAGTGCGCCTGTCGCTTGCGGAAAAGAAGATCGAGGTTGAGCTGGTCGAGGAGAAATACTGGGAGAAAGACCCGGATTTCCTGCGGCGCAACCCGGCCGGAAAAGTCCCGGTTCTTCGTCTGGACGGAAAGATCATGTCCGAAAGCAACGCGATTTGCGAATATATCGAGGAAACCCGGCCCGATCCTGCGCTGATGCCCCAAACGCCGGAGGCACGATACGAAATGCGTCGGCTGGTGGCCTGGTTTGATGACAAGTTCCATCACGAGGTAACATCCAAACTGGTTTATGAGCGTGTGAACAAGAAGGTCACCGGACAGGGCTATCCCGACAGTAAGAATGTCAAACAAGGTGCCAAGGCCATCAAGTATCATCTGGATTACATGGCCTGGTTGCTGGATCACCGCCGTTGGCTGGCCGGGGATCAGATGACATTGGCCGATTTTGCGGCTGCGGCGCATCTATCGGCGCTGGATTATATCTCGGACGTGGATTGGAACCGGTCGCAGGCGGTTAAGGACTGGTATGCCAAGATCAAATCCCGGCCTGCGTTCCGGTCAATTCTTGCAGATCAGGTTCCGGGGTTCCGCCCACCGGCCCATTACGCAGATCTGGATTTCTGATAGGGTCGCACAAGGGGGGCTGTTTGCCCCCCATCGCGCCTTGGGGCGCGATTCCCCCGAAGGTATTTAGGGCCAGATGAAGAGCGGATCGGGTTTAAAGGATAGGCTGGTGGCACAGGCGCTGAGCGAGGGCTTTGTGTCTTGTCGCATTTGTCGCCCGTGGGATGTCCCCGAAGTGCCCGCCCGGCTGGAGGCGTTCCTGCAGGCCGAATATCACGGGCAAATGGGATGGATGGCCGAGCGGACCCATTGGCGAGGCGATCCGGCAGCGCTCTGGCCCGAGGCGAAATCGGTGATCATGTTGGCAGAAAGCTATGCGCCCGAACATGATCCAACCGAGATTCTGGACCACCCCGAGAAGGGGGCGATCTCAGTCTATGCGCAGAACAAGGACTATCACGACCTGGTCAAGAAGCGGCTCAAAAGGTTAGCCCGCTGGTTGATAGCCGAGGCTGGTGGCGAGGTGAAGGTCTTTGTCGATACCGCCCCGGTTCCGGAAAAGGCCTTGGGTCATGCTGCGGGGTTGGGATGGCAGGGTAAGCACACCAATCTTGTAAGTCGCGATTGGGGAAATTGGGCCTTTATAGGGTCTGTTTTTACAACTCTGGACCTACCTTCGAATCAAGCAGAGGTGGATCACTGTGGATCCTGCCGGGCCTGTTTGGCCGCCTGTCCGACAGACGCATTCCCGGCGCCTTATCAGTTGGACGCGCGGCGCTGCATTTCTTACCTGACAATCGAACACAAGGGTCCGGTTGATCATGACCTGCGCGCGAAACTCGGCAATCGGATCTATGGTTGCGATGATTGCCTTGCCGCCTGCCCCTGGAACAAATTCGCAGTCACGGCAAGTGACATGCGCTATGCAGCGCGTGAGGATCTGAAGGCTCCTCGGCTGGCGGAATTGGCTGGCCTGGACGATCCGGAATTTCGAACGAAATTCTCGGGCTCTCCAATTAAGCGGATTGGACGGGACCGGTTTGTGCGAAATGTGCTGTACGCCATTGGCAACTCGTGCCTGCAGGGGTTGATACCGATTGCACAGGATTTGACAGAGGATCCGGATTCAGCCGTGGCAGATGCCGCGCGCTGGGCGGTCAAACAACTCTCCTAGGTGCCGCAAACAGGCTGGACGTGTCGGTGCAAACCGCTAAACCCAATCACAGCGAACAGGAAGGAGAACCCGATGGCGCTGGCTTTGGGGGTTGATACAGGCGGAACCTATACGGATGCGGTGCTGGTCCGGGATGAGACTGAGGTGATTGCTTCAGCCAAGTCTCTGACAACGCGGGCTGATCTGGCGATTGGTGTCGGCAAGGCGATTTCTGCGGCGCTGACGCAGGCCCAGGTGTCGCCCGAGCAGATCTCGATGGCGTCCTTGTCAACGACATTGGCCACGAATGCGCTGGTCGAAGGGCAGGGTGGCCGGGTTGCTCTGATCTATATCGGGTTCAGGGAGAGTGATCTGGAAAAGCATGGTCTGCGGGATGCTTTGAATGGGGATCCAGCTTTGGTTGTGGCGGGCGGTCACACGCATGCTGGAACAGAGGCCAGGCCATTGGATGTTCAGGCGATTGAGGCCTTTTTAGACTCTAATTCTGGTATCTCCGGCTTCGCGGTGGCCGGGCAATTCGCCACCAGAAACCCGGCGCATGAACTTGAGGCCGCCCGCATTATTACTGATCGGACGGGTGCGCCGGTGACATGTTCGCACCATCTGTCGGCCAAGTTGAATGGCCCAAAACGTGCGGTGACAGCGGTATTGAATGCACGGTTGATTGGCATGATCGACCGCTTGATCGGACGGGCACAGGATCAGCTTGTGACGCTAGGAATTTCAGCGCCAATGATGGTGGTTCGTGGCGACGGAGCGTTGATGAGCGCCGAACAGGCGCGGGATCGACCGATTGAAACGATTTTGAGCGGCCCTGCGGCCTCGATCGTCGGGGCGCGCTGGCTAACGGGAGCCGAGAACGCGCTGGTATCAGATATCGGAGGTACCACGACCGATGTCGCCTTGATCCGGGATGGCAAGCCCGCCATTGATCCAGAAGGTGCCAGGGTTGGCGGCTTTCGCACCATGGTGGAGGCCGTCGCCATGCGGACCCACGGGTTGGGCGGGGACAGTCAGGTACATGTTGTAACCGAAGGGCTGGGCGGCGGCATCTTCCTGGGACCGCGCCGTGTTTTGCCCGTATCTCTGATCGCGTCAGAAGCGCCCGACGAGGTTCACACGGCCTTGGATGCGCAGTTGCGGGCCCCAACCGTGGGTGAACATGACACCCGGTTCGCACGTCTGGTACCGGGTGTTCATGCCGAAGGTCTGGGGGCAAGGGAAACCGCCCTGGTGGATCGCTTGGGGCAGAAGGTCCTGCCGCTGTCTGAATTGCTTAAAACGCGGATGGAGACAGGCGCACTTACTCGTTTGGTGGATCGTGGAATCGTTCAGGTATCCGGCGTGACACCTTCGGATGCCAGCCATGTCCTGGGCCGTTTGGATGCCTGGGACGCAGAGGCTGCACGCAAAGCGTTGGAACTAGTGGCGCGAAAACGGATTGGCACCGGTGATATGCTGGCTGCAACACCGGATCTGTTGGCGCAGATGATCGTTGATCAGCTGACCGAACAGACCTCTTTGACCTTGTTAGAGACCGCTTTTTCAGAAGAAGCCGAAGATTTCGGCGTTCCGGCACCCGATCTGGCCCGGCATGTTTTGACGCGGAAAGGTCTGGCCGGGCATCGCGGTTTGGTGGCGCTGGACGCGGCACTGAATGTGGATGTGATCGGTCTTGGGGCGTCGGCCCCCAGCTATTACCCCGCAGTCGGGGAAAGATTGCGATGCCGCATGATTCTGCCGGGACACGCGGGCGTGGCCAATGCGATTGGAGCAGTTGTTGGCAGGCTGACACTGCGCCGGGCCGGGACCGTCACGGCGCCATCCGAAGGGCGGTACAGGGTGCATCTTGAAGACGGGCCTCAGGACTTTAGCGATTCTGACGAGGCGATGGCGCTGCTGGAATCCATCCTGAGGGCTGAGGCGGAAGGAGAAGTGCGCGGGGCCGGTGCCGAGGATATCCGAGTGATCGTCGACCGGGATATCCGCACCGCCCGTATCGAAGCGCAGGAGGTCTTTGTTGAGGCAATGATCACCGTCGAGGCCAGTGGAAGGCCGCGGGTGGCGTCTGACTAGCCCCTGATCCGGGCCTAATCCTTACTCGGCCGCGTCGCGTTTGGGCAGAACCCAATCCGGGCGCGGGAAATGGCAGGTATAGCCGTTCGGGATGCGTTCAAGATAATCCTGATGCTCGGACTCGGCCTCCCAGAAATCGCCAACGGGTTCCAGCTCGGTCACGACCTTGCCGGGCCAGATGCCACTGGCATTCACATCGGCAATGGTGTCCAGGGCGACCTGTTTCTGGGCGTCATCGACATAATAAATGGCCGAGCGATAGCTCATCCCCATGTCGTTCCCTTGCCGGTTCACCGTAGTCGGGTCATGGATCTGAAAGAAAAACTCAAGCAGATCGCGATAGGTGGTCACGGTAGGATCGTAAAAGATCTCGATTCCCTCGGCATGGGTGCCGTGGTTGCGATAAGTGGCGTTGGGCACGTCTCCACCAGTATATCCGACGCGAGTGCGGAAAACGCCCGGGCGTTTGCGGATCAGATCCTGCATGCCCCAAAAGCAGCCCCCGGCAAGAACGGCGCGATGTTCGGTCATTCGATCTCCTCCACATGAATCAGGAATTCGCCATAGCCTTCGGCTTCCATCTGATCGCGATGGACGAACCGTAATGAGGCTGAGTTGATACAGTATCGCAGCCCGCCATGTTCGCGGGGGCCGTCGGGAAATACATGCCCCAAATGGCTATCGCCATGTTTCGAGCGAACTTCGGTCCGGATCATACCCAGCGAGGCATCGTGAACCTCTTCAACATGCTCATGTACGATCGGCTTTGTGAAACTGGGCCAGCCGCAGCCGGATTCGTATTTATGCGCCGAGGCGAACAAAGGCTCGCCCGAGACGATATCCACGTAGATGCCGGGTTCTTTGTTATTCAGCAGTTTGCCAGTTCCGGGCCGTTCGGTGCCGCTGTTTTGCGTGACGTGGTATTCCTCGGGCGACAATGCGGCGACGGCCTCAGGGGATTTGGTGTAACGGGTCATTGCTCCTCCGGACTTCTGGTGGTTCGCATAATAGATGGGGATTATTGGCGGAAAGCAAAGGGCGTTCTGCCTAGCTCGCGCAGTTGTGCAAGGTCAGGCCGGTTTTGCAGCGGGTTGGCGGGACAGTTGCACCGCCAGAATGCCCAGTGTTGTGATAAGAACCCCGACCGCATCCAGCGGCCCCAGTTTTTCGCCCAACAAGATCGCGGCGATGGTGACACCAAAGACCGGGTTGAGAAAGTGAAACGTGGCCGCCCGGGTTGCGCCGATCCGATCCAGCAGCAGGAACCAGATGAACGTGGCCAGAAGGCCGGGAAACAGAGTTGTATAGGTGAAGGCCAGGACCAGCGGCACCGTCAAGTGGATATGAATCGTTTCGAATACCGGTGCTGCAACAAACAGAATGGCCGATCCGACCAGCATCTGTAAGCCAACCACCATCATGAAATTCCCGCCCGATGTCGCCCCTCGCACTGCGAGCGTGGCAAATGTCAGCGCAAGCGCTCCAATGCCACAAAGCATGACGCCGAACAGATCAACGCCGTCGCCGATCCGACTGCTCATGATCAGAGCAACACCGGCGAACCCGGCACACAGGCCGACAATTCCAACTGGCCGTAATCTGTCGCCCATAAACAGCCAACTGGCCAAGGCAACCAGCAATGGCATGGTCGAGGCGATGATTGCGGCAACAGAGGCCTCGATTGTTTGCATCGCATAGAAGTTTAGGCCCAAATAAAGGGCATTTTGACATATCCCGAACAGGATGGTGGCATACCATTGTGACCGCGTCAGCCGCCAGCTTTGGCCCATCGCCCGTGCAATCACGACGCCAATCAAACCCGAGATCAGAAACCGCAGAGCCAGGGAAAACAACGGCGATGCGTCCGCCACGATGATCCGGGCCGAGGTGAAGGCCGAAGACCAGATAAACGCAAATGTCAGCCCCATGGCCATTGCGCGAAAATCCATCGCGACCCCCTGTTCAGATTTTCGCGCACTGTTGACCGAATAAGCGCGCACCGCAAGCAGTGCTGTTTTTATTGATTGATCAGCCAATAAACTATAACAGCGTCATGAACTGACATTAATGGGAGGATTGTCGGTGCTATTGGAGTACATACTATCATTTGGCGTCTTGCTGGCGTTGGGCCTTGTTGCCTTCTTTGTGGTGAAGTGGTGGAATCTGCGGATCGTTGGCGTAACGCCGGTTCATCTGTTCACCTTCATCGCGATTCTGTTCACATCCGGGTTGGATGTCGGCCTGATCATGTTTCCGCTGACCGAATTCGGCGGCTATGCCGAAGACCCCGCCTATGCGTTTGCCAACCCACTGGCGATCGAATTCGGGTTCTGGGGCTTTCTGATCTGGGCGTTCTACTTTCTGACCGCGTTCTATTTCTGTGTCATCGAGCCGCGCGTGAAGTTCTTTGAAATCCCACTGGTCAAGCTGATCAACAATGTGGTCATCATCGGCACCTGCGCTTTCACCGCCAGCCTGTTCCTGATCTACCTGCCCGGCTACCTGCCCGAGGTCGGAGACGGCGAGTCAGTGGTCACCACCTTCTATGTCATCGTGTTTGTCGTCATTCTGGCAGCGGCCTATTCTTCGACCGACCTGAAATACGTGCGTATCCTGTCGGTGGGCTCGACCTTTTTGTTCCTGGCACTGATCCTGGGCATGTGGGTTGCTGCGGGCATGGGCGTGAATGGCTTTGTGGAAACCGGAAGCAATGTTGGTGCCTATTTCACCAACCTGCACAAGTTTGTCCTGCCGCTGACAGATTATCACGCCTTCTACCTGTTCTGGTGGTTTGCCTGGTCGATCATGATCGGCCAGTTCACATCTCGCTTTGTAGGTGGGCTGAAGACCTGGCAACTACTGGCTGCTCTGCTGATCTTTCCGTCGATCCCTTTGGCGATCTGGTTCACTGTTCTCTACTATTACCACCTGAACGGCATCAGCACTGCAGGCATCACCAACATCGCGATGGTGATCGTGGGCGTGACCTTTGTGATCAACTCGCTGGATTCGCTGATCAGGCTCTATACAGACAACCTGAACATGACAGTCGCACGATTTGGTAAGGCGGTCTATGTGGCCGGCAACGTGGTGCTGCTGTTTGTCCTGACCCTGCTGTTCCAAAGTCAGTGGTTGCAGATCCAGTGGATCGGTGCAGTTGTTGTCGGCCTCTATCTGGCCTGTGTGGTTTATATCCTGATCACCAAGCGCAAAGAGGTGCTGAGCATAACTGGGATGCCCGAAGACCGTGATCTGGATTTCCACAAGGTCGAGACGGTTCACTGATCAAGATCGAGAAAAAGCTAATACGGGCGCCTCGGTGCCCGTATTTTTTTGGCCGCGACTGTGTAAGCAATGCGGAAAGGGTCAAAAAGGCAAAACAAAGCGACACGTGTGAAATCACAAACTTGCAATATCTTTTACTTATGTTGGCTTAGTTCAATCGTCATTCACTGGAGAGCTCTCTTGAGGTTCCATCTTCCTTGGAGTTGATAACCTCAATGGTCCCTCAGGCGCGTTTTTCACCAATTGTGGCCACACCCAGAACAGACAGGACCTTGGCCTCAATCTGTTCAGCATTCATACCGGCAACCGCATACATATCCGCCGGGTTTGCCTGATCAATGAAGATATCCGGAAACACCATCGAGCGGTATTTAAGGCCCTGATCAAACACACCCTCATCGGCCAGTAGCTGCGCCACATGGCTGCCGAAACCGCCAATCGCACCCTCTTCGATGGTAATCAGCGCCTCATGATCGGAGGCCAGATTCAGGATCAGGTCGCGGTCCAGCGGTTTGGCGAAACGTGCATCGGCTATGGTAGGGGTTATGCCGCGTGCGGATAGGGCCTCGGCGGCTTTTTGTACTTCGGCCAAGCGCGTACCGAAAGACAGCAATGCCACGCGCGCGCCCTTCTGAATTATCCGGCCTTTGCCGATTTTAAGTACTTCACCACGCTCTGGCAGGTCCACGCCCACGCCTTCACCGCGGGGATAGCGGAAGGCGATCGGGCCTTCGTCGTGGGCGACGGCGGTGGCCACCATATGCATCAGCTCGGCCTCGTCTGCGGCGGCCATCACGACCATGCCCGGCAGGTTGGCCAGATAGGCAATGTCAAACGATCCGGCATGGGTCGCCCCATCAGCGCCCACCAGACCAGCGCGGTCGATGGCAAATCGCACGGGCAGGCGCTGAATGGCCACATCATGCACGACCTGATCATAGCCGCGCTGCAGGAAGGTCGAATACATGGTGCAGAACGGCTTCATCCCGCCCGCAGCCAAAGCCGCCGAGAACGTCACACCATGCTGTTCCGCAATCGCTACATCGAAACAACGTGACGGGTAGCGTTCGGCAAACAGGTTCAACCCGGTTCCATCGGGCATGGCGGCGGTGACGGCGACGATCTTGTCGTCCCGCGCGGCTTCTTCCACCAGCGTCTTGCCAAAAACCGAAGTATAGGACGGTGCGTTTGACGGCGCCTTCTTCTGCTCACCCGTCACAACATCGAATTTCGCTGTGGCATGGCCCTTGTCGCGGGCCTGCTCGGCGGGGGCATAGCCCTTGCCCTTTTTGGTCAGCACATGGATTAGGATCGGGCCGGTTGCCCGTGCCTTGACCGTACGCAACACTGGCAGCAGTTGGTCCATATCGTGCCCGTCAATCGGGCCGAGATAGGAAAAGCCCAGCTCTTCGAACAAGGTGCCACCCACGGCCATACCTTTGAGCATCTCTTTGGCGCGCTTGGCCCCTTCGCGGAAGGGTTCCGGCAGCAGGGACACCGCGCCCTTGGCGGCGGCTTTCAGATCGTGGAACGGTTCTTCGGCATAAATGCGCGACAGATAACTGGACAGGGCGCCAACCGGCGGTGCGATGCTCATCTCATTGTCGTTGAGGATAACGATCAGGCGCTTTTTCAGGTGGCCCGCATTGTTCATCGCCTCAAACGCCATACCCGCCGACATCGAGCCATCGCCGATTACCGCAATCGGATCGCCCAGACCTTCGGGCGTCACGCCACCCAGATCTCGCGCCACGGCAAAGCCAAGGGCCGCACTGATCGAGGTGCTGGAATGCGCCGCGCCAAAAGGGTCATAGGGGCTTTCGCTGCGCTTGGTGAACCCGCTCAACCCACCTGGTTGGCGCAGGGTACGGATCCGGTCGCGCCGCCCGGTCAGGATTTTATGCGGATAGCACTGGTGCCCGACATCCCAGATGATTTTGTCACGCGGCGTATCGAATACCGCATGCAGCGCGGTGGTCAGTTCCACCACGCCCAGACCCGCACCCAGATGCCCGCCGGTGACCGATACGGCCGAGATCGTCTCGGCCCGTAATTCCTGCGCCACCTGATGCAGCTGCGCGTCCGAAAACTGCCGCAGGTCGGCCGGGCGGTTCACAAGATCCAGCAGAGGAGTGTTCGGGCGGTCAGACATATGGCGCGTTCCTGGCTTAGCTGTCCCGGGCAATAACGAAGCGGGCGGCGTCCTTCAAGGTTTCAGCCGACGCGCCATAGCCTTCCAACGCGGCGCAGCCCTGTTCCACCAGCTCCGCGGCACGGGTTCTGGCGGCGTCGAGGCCCAGCAGAGACACAAACGTGGCCTTTCCCGCCTCGGCATCCTTCTGAAGGCGCTTGCCCGCAATTTCGGCGTTACCCTCTATATCCAAGATGTCATCTGCGATTTGAAAAGCAAGACCAAGGGATTGGGCATATTGGCGCAAGGGCGCAAGATCAGCTTGGGCCAGACGCGCGCCGGCGCATGCAGACCACTCGATCAGCGCTCCGGTTTTTCCTGCCTGCAAATGGGTGATTTCTTCCAGCGTCAGCGGAGAGTCTGCCGATTCCGCCGCGATATCCAGCGCCTGGCCCAGCACCATGCCCTGCGCTCCGCTTGCCTGCGCCAGAGACAAGGCCAATTCCGCGCGAATTTCGGCGGGGCCAATTTCGGGACGGGTGCAAAGTTCGAATGCCAGCGTCTGCAACGCGTCGCCTGCCAGAACCGCGATGCCCTCATCCCATTTCACATGAACTGTCGGGCGCCCGCGACGCAAATCGTCGTCATCCATGCAGGGCAGGTCATCATGCACCAGAGAATAGGCGTGCAACGCCTCGATCCCCGTGGCAGGCCAGATCGCCCGCGCTGTATCCACATCATGCAGCCGCGCGCTTTCCAGCACCAAAAACCCGCGCAGACCTTTGCCGCCTTGCGTGGCATAGGCCATCGCCTGTGTCACATCCAGATCGTCCAGCGCACCCAGAACCAGATCAAAATGGTCCTGAATCAGCGTCGCATCCTGCGCCAGTCTTTCGCGAAACATTTACTGACCTTCGACAGGAGTCGTCCCGGTCGGTTGACCATCAGCGTCCAAGGTGATGGCGGCGACCTTTTCCTCGGCCCGTTTCAGCTCATCCTCGCAGCGTTTCTTCAGCGCCGCGCCGCGTTCATACAGGGCGATAGACTGATCCAGCGCCACATCGCCGCGCTCCAGCTGGCCGACAACGGCCTCAAGCTCTTTCATCGCCTGTTCGAATGTCATCTGGTCAACGGGTGTGTCTGTCATCGGGCTGCCTTCATCAACTCTTCCACATGGGCACGGGTGGCCTCGGCCAGCGCTTTCAGATCATACCCGCCCTCCAAAGTCGAGACGATACGTCCCGCGCAATGCTCATCGGCAATCTTGCACAATTCGGCAGTGATCCAGGCGAAATCTTCGGTGGCCCAGTTCAGATTGGCCAGCGGATCATCCTGATGGGCGTCAAACCCGGCAGAGATTATGATCAGCTCGGGTTTGAAGGCGCGCAGTCGCGGGAAAGCCAATGTTTCGTAGGCGGCGCGCATCTCGGCGCCGCCAGTTCCGGGGGACAGTGGAATATTCAGGACGTTGTCAAAGGCGCCGGTCTCGTCGGCGCGGCCTGATCCCGGCCACAAGGGCATCTGTTGGCTGGTGATCACCAACGCGCGCGGCTCATCCCACAGCAAATCCTGCGTGCCATTGCCGTGATGCACATCGAAATCCACCACAGCGACGCGGCGCAGACCGTGATGATCCAACGCGTGTTTCACCCCCAATGCGGCGTTGCCGAACAGGCAGAATCCCATGGCGGTTTCATTCTCGGCGTGATGGCCGGGAGGGCGAATGGCACAGAACGCATTTGGGGCTTCTCCGCCCAGCACTAAATCCACGGCTTTTACCACAGCTCCTGCAGCCCTATAGGCCGCATCTACAGATCCCGGCGACATGAATGTATCGCCGTCCACCTGCCGGAATCCCTCTGTCGGGCGACTTTTGCGGATGTCGCGAATATGGCTTTCGGGGTGAATACGCAGCAGGTCATCATCGGCTGCAAGCGGCGCGGTCACACGATCCAGGTCCAGCCTATCCAGCGCATGAAGGATATGTTCCAGCCGCGCGATTTGTTCCGGATGCCCCTCGGGCGTCACGTGCCCAAGACAATCCGCATGGGTCAAAAGGGCAGTTTTCATCACAATCCCCTGTTCATCTGGTCAAAATACCTTCGCCGAAGGCAAGGAACCGCCACGCAGCGGCTCAATCAATCCGGTGCCAGCATGTACCCGGCCCCGCGCACGGTCTGCAGGTACCGGGGTTGTTTCGGGTCTTGCTCGATCTTGCGTCTCAGCCGTGTGATCTGCACATCCACGGCACGCTCCTGCGCCTGACCCTTATCACGGCCCAGATCCTCGACCAGCTTGGCGCGACTGATAGGGGCGCCGGGCTGGGCCGAGAAGATCTTCATCAGCTGGCTTTCCGTTGCGGTTAGGCGGACCGTTTCTTCTCCCCGCCACATCTCACCGCGCTCAACATCATAGCGGATCGGGCCGAGATGCAGAATCTTGGTTGCGGCATCCTGTGCCGGGGTTTCCGGCATCCGGCGCAGGATCGCATTGATCCGCAACAAAAGCTCTTTGGGCTCGAAAGGTTTGGCCAGATAATCATCGGCCCCCGCCTCAAGCCCGGCGATACGGTGTTCGGTTTCGCCCCGCGCCGTCAGCAACAGGATCGGGGTGGTGTGGGTCTCGCGCAGGGCTCTGGTCAGGCTGACACCATCTTCGCCGGGCATCATCACATCCAGAACGATCATGTCGAAATCCAGCCCCGACAGCACCCGACGTGCATGGGCCGCATCCCGCGCCGCGGTCACCAGAAACCCGTTTCGCATCAGGAATTTCTTGAGCAGATCGCGAATACGCTCGTCATCGTCAACGATCAACAGATGGGCGTCCATATCACTCATGAGGTCGTATCCCGCAATTTGGTATAGGCATGACGCATATCAGCATCCATCATTGCTTCAAGCACTTTGCGAAACCCAGACACCGCTTCTGGGCCTGCGTCCTTATAGGCCGCGCGCATCCGCACGCGCTGGGCCTCGGACAGCCTGGTTTCAAGCGCCCTCCCGGCTTCGGTCAGAAACAAGTGCCGTTCGCGCTTGTCCACCGTACCGACCCTGCTTTCGACCAACCCATCGTCAATCAATGTCCGAAGGACCCGGTTCAGAGACTGTTTCGTCACTCCTAGAATAGCAAGCAGGTTATTGACGGTCGTCCCCGGCGCGCGATTAATAAAGTGGATAGCACGGTGGTGTGCCCGCCCATAGGCCAGCTGTGTCAGAATGCGATCCGGGTCCGCCGTGAACCCGCGATAGGCGAAAAACATCGCCTCGATCCCCTGCCGCAGCTGTTCATCCGTAAGAAACAACAGGCTTTCTCCGCCAAAGGCCTGGGCGGGGCGGGTATCTGACATATTCTGCCTCATTCGTTACACAGGTCCGAGTTTATGTCAGCGTTGTTGACATTCCAAGAGCGGACAGGTATCGAATCGCAGTTTTTGCGCAACTTTATGCCCACTTCGGACCTATATTGCGCAATAATTGGAATATTCAACCCAGGCAGGGAGGTTTCGCATGGCGGGGTATGATGATCGTGACGGTGTCATCTGGATGGATGGAGAACTTGTGCCCTGGCGCGAGGCGAATGTCCACATTCTGAGCCATGCGATGCACTATGCGTCTTCGGTCTTTGAGGGCGAGCGGGCCTATAACGGCAAAATTTTCAAAAGTCGGGAGCATTCTGAACGGCTGGTCGCCTCGGCCGAGGCGCTGGACATGCCGATGCCCTATACGATCGACCAGATCGAAGCGGCAAAGGAAGACGCGCTGAAGGCAAGTGGCCTGCAGGACGCCTATGTCCGTGCGCTGGTCTGGCGTGGTTCGGGCGAGGATATGGGCGTGGCTTCGGCCAAGAACCCGGTCCGCATGGCCGTAGCGGTCTGGCCCTGGGGTGCCTATTACGGCGACGCCAAGATGCAGGGCGCAAAGTTGGACATCGCCGAATGGAAACGCCCCAGCCCTGAAACCATCCCGGTTCACGCCAAGGCGGCGGGTCTCTACATGATCTGCACCATCTCCAAGCACAAGGCCGAGTCCAAGGGCTGCTCGGATGCGCTGTTCATGGACTGGCGCGGCTATGTCGCCGAAGCGACCGGGGCCAACGTGTTCTTCGTCAAAGACGGTGAGGTTCATACCCCTCTGGCCGATTGCTTTTTGAACGGCATCACCCGTCAAACCGTGATCCAGATGCTTAAAGACAAAGGCATCACCGTGCATGAGCGCCGCATCAAGCCCGAAGAGATGGCCGATTTCGAACAATGCTGGCTGACCGGCACCGCCGCCGAGGTCACGCCTGTGGGCCAAATCGGCGACTATAGGTTCGAGGTCGGTGACCTGACCCGCGAGATTGCCGCCGATTACGAAAAACTGGTGCGGGCATAACCTGCAACCAAGTTGAAACCCCGCCTTGGCGGGGTTTTCTGCTTTTGGGCAACCGTTAACAGCTACGGGTAGATATGTGAGTGCGTAAATTATCTTACAATGACCGAATTGAGCCCATAGTTACAGGTGCTGCACCTTGTCTTAGTGTTGGGTAAGGAGCTTTATGCGTTCTGGGTGCGAGGGGCATGGGATTCTCGAAGACACTCGCGGAAACTGAGGTTACGAAGTGGTCAGGTAGGGTATACCCGACTAGTACCATAATGATATGTACCCCTAGGGTGAGCATAAATCAGGCGCGCTGCCTTTGGTTGAGTGAGTGCTCTCTATGACAAAGCAACAAGCTAGGCTTTTGGGGATCGCGTCATCAATCGTGTGGTTTTGCTCCGGGTGTGTGGCTCTGTCAGAAAACGCCCCGGTTGACGTTTGGGAGCATTGTCGCGCTAACGATAGCTGCACGATTGAGTATGACCATTTATCCACGCAAGAAGGCGAGCCGTACTTGTTCATCGGATACGTCATGGATTCTGAACAAGCTCGATGGGGCCAGTTTCGAAGGGCAATTCAGGCATATCCAGATGTACAGAGCTGCCTCACAGAAGAAGAACAAAACAAAGAACGACCAAACCTACTTAAGTTTGATTGGGACAGAGTTGGTACGGGGCAAGGAGCCGCAGTCTGTGTGTTTCGGATAGCTAGAAGCCTGTCAAATCAAGATAGGATTCAAAACTGGTTTATATACCATCAATTTAAGATTGCGGGACCTCACAGGTCTCGAAGCGAAAACTTCGTGCCGACTAGAGACAATGAACCGGTTGCATCAATGACCGGCTATTGGACAGTAGAGCAGTACCGTAAACATACACCGTCAATGATTAGAACCTTAACCGGGTTTGATACGGTGATTAGGTACGAAGTGATATTGAGATTTTCTGATAATAATCAAACAGTTAGTGCATCGGTGCTTGCGACAACTAATTAATTTTAGGAAGCGAAACCCTTAGCAAAACTCCTACTTAACCGTGAATCAAGTCGAGTTGACCGGATCGGGCGGTTTTCATAATTCTTGTAAAGCGAACACTCAGGCAGCTCATAAAATGCTCCAAGCGTTCTTCTGAATTGGGAATGCTGTAGAGTTCATAGTCTGGGCGTTCAGGCCTGTGCGCAGTCAAGGGCAGTTTTGTCAGCTCATCAGACTATGCACTTGCATTCCTTCAACCCGGACTACTCGCTCTGCAAAGCAGACTCTAATCCTAGAAATCCACGCCGCGCTGAGCTTTGATTCCGGCTTGAAACGGGTGCTTTTCCTCGGTCATTTCGGTGACCAGATCAGCATAGTCGCGCAGTGGTTCTGGCGCATCGCGGCCGGTCAGGAACACGCTGGTCTTGTCGGACCGCGCCTTGAGCCCGTCGATCACCTGATCGACGGTCAGATATTCATAACGCAGGGCAATATTGATCTCGTCCAGAACGACCAGATCATACTCACCGCTCTCCATCAGCGCGCGCGCCCTGTCGAAGGCCGCATTGGCAGCGGCGATATCGCGCTCGCGGTCCTGGGTGTCCCAGGTAAAGCCCTCGCCCATCGTGTGCCAGGTGACCAGATTGCGCTCTTCAAAAAACCGCCGCTCGCCGGTTTTCCACTTGCCCTTGATGAACTGTACGACGGCAACTTTCTGACCCCATCCCAGCGCTCGGATCACGACACCAAACGCGGCCGAGGATTTGCCCTTGCCCTTGCCGGTATTGATCAGCACCAGACCACGGCCCGGGTCGACGGCCTCAGAGACCTTTTTGCGGTGCTTGGCCTGCACCTGCTGCATCTTTTCTTTGTGATCCTGCGCGTCGCTCATTCGGGCACCTCTGTGATTGTTGGGCCCAAACTAGGGCAAGTTTGAAAAAGGTAAAGTCACGCTTTGTGATCGGTCAGGGACCGAGCCTTGCCGCGTTCCAGCCCCAGCTGGTGTTCGCGCCAGATCACGACCACATTGCCCGCAATCACCAGCGTCGCACCCAACAGGATCGCAAGCGTCGGCAGCTCATCAAACCAGATATAGCCGATGAATATGGCAAACAGCATGGTGGTATAGTCATAAGGGGCCAGCATCGAGGCCTGACCAAAGCGATAGGACGAGGTGACCAGAATCTGTGCAACACCGCCGATCAACCCCATTATGATCATAATTAGAGCCTGATTAAGCGTCGGCATGGTCCAACCCCAAAACGCGGTCAGAGCTGAAAGCAGGGTAGCGGTCATCGAGAAATAGAACACGATCGCGGCCGGGTGATCCACCTTGACCAGCTGCCGGATGTGGATCTGCACAAAGGCACGGGCGAGTGTGGCCGCCAGCACGCAAAGCGCCCCGATTGTGGCTGCCATCTCCATCTGGGTGGTGCCCAGCCTGGGCCAAACCATAATCAGCACGCCCAACAATCCCAGCGCGACGGCACCGATGCGGATCATGCGAATGCGCTCGCCCAGAATCAGCGCGGCCAGAATCAGGGTGAAGATCGGGGTGGCATAGCCAATCGCGGTGACCTCGGGGAGTGGCAAGAGGCTGAGACCCGTAAAAGTCAGACCCATGGCGCTGGTGCCCAGAACGCCGCGCCAGAAATGACCCATCGGCTTTTTGACCACAAAGCCCTGCGCCAGCTCTCCGCGCCAAAGCAACCAGGCAATGATGACGGGAATGGCGAAGAGCGACCGGAAAAACACCAGTTCACCGGGCGGGAAATCTTCGGACAGGGCCTTGACCAGTGCAGACATTGAGGTGAACAGAACCAACGCGGCCAGTTTCAGGCCCACGGCAAGCATGGGTCGGTGGGAAGTCAGGGATTGTGCCATTGGCCGGGAACCTGAGCCTTTGACTGGGAAAGATCAACGATTGGATTGTACCAATCAGGCAGATTTCCACGTGTCGGGCAGGGGTTGGCCGATCTCTTCGCTGAACGCCTCAAGAAACCGGATCATCCGTGCCACACGCGCCTGTGCCAATTCGCGCCCGTTGGGCGTCAGCATGTCTGCCGGCAGGCTCAACAGTTTGACCTTCCAGTGGTCAATCGAGAATTGCTGATCGTTCAGATCACGGGCGCGGGCAAAGGCATCCTCGGCGTCATACAAGTCGCGCCCCAATGCGCCAGCCACTACGAAGGTGCGCGCAATGCCGATGGCCCCCAGTGCATCAAGCCGATCTGCATCGCGTAGGAAGCGGGCCTCGGGTGTTTCTGGCGGTATCCCGGCCGAGAAACTGTGTGCAGCAATGGCGTGCTGGATGGCGTCGATCTCGGGTCGTGAAAACGTCAATTCCTCCAGAATAGGCTCTGACTCGGCAGCAGACCGGCGTGAGGCCAAGTGGCGGTCGGGGTCATCTTTGGGCAAGTTGACTAGGTCATGAAGATAGCTTGCCGCAAGCAGAACCCGAATATCTGCTTGCGTGTCCGCGATGGCCTGTACATTGATCCAAACGCGATCCAGATGCGCCAGATCATGGGCAGGATCTG
Organism: Ruegeria sp. CDSA221; assembly: GCF_059611825.1. NCBI lineage: Bacteria > Pseudomonadati > Pseudomonadota > Alphaproteobacteria > Rhodobacterales > Roseobacteraceae > Ruegeria > Ruegeria sp. CDSA221. The sequence continues at coordinate 21,064 of NZ_JBXWPK010000009.1, read as the reverse complement.
TTTTCATGCGCTGTGCGACGATGCCGCGCAGCCGGGTGCGCAGCTCAGCCGATATGGCCACGGTTCTCGCCGATCTGACCCCGGTGCAACAGCAGGTGGTCAAGGATTACGCAAGCCATCATCGCTTCGCCAACCGGAACCGCACGGATGCCGACACAAGGGTCATGGCGGCCTTTGGTGATGATCTCGGTCTCTTCTCCGGACTTGGTGATCGTTTTGCGCGTGGTCAGAATCGACGAGGTCGGTTTGACCGCAAAGCGTACGACTATATCCTGCCCGGTCGAAATCCCGCCCAGTATGCCGCCTGCGTGGTTCGAGCTGTATTGCGGGCCGTTCTGCCCCATGAAGATTTCATCGGCATTGGCCTCGCCGGTCAGTTCAGCGGCGGCCATGCCTTCGCCGATCTCAACACCTTTGACTGCGTTGATCGACATCATCGCTGCGGCAAGATCAGTGTCTAACTTGGCATAAACTGGCGCACCAATCCCGGCAGGGACACCACGCGCAACGACCTCAACCACTGCCCCGACCGAATTGCCGGACTTGCGTAACCCGTCTAAATAGGCGGCCCAATCTTCGGCGGCTGTCGCATCGGGCGTCCAGAATGGGTTCTGTTCAATCTGTGACCAATCGAAATTCGTGCGGTCGATCTTGTGCGGGCCAATCTGAGTCATGTACCCGGTGATTTGCACATTCGGTGCGATCTGCCTGATCGCTTCGCGGGCCAGGCCCCCGGCGGCAACGCGCGAGGCGGTTTCGCGCGCCGAGCTGCGGCCACCGCCGCGATAATCGCGGATACCGTATTTTTGCCAATAGGTGATATCAGCATGGCCCGGGCGGAACTTTTCCATGATATCGCCGTAGTCTTTTGACCGCTGATCAGTGTTCTCGATCATCAGCTGGACCGGAGTTCCGGTCGTCTGCCCTTCGAACACGCCGGACAGGATTTTCACCTGATCGGGCTCGCGCCGCTGGGTGGTGTATTTATTCTGTCCTGGTTTGCGCTTGTCCAGCCAGTGCTGGATCACCTCTGCGTCGATGGTCACCCCCGGCGGGCAGCCATCAACAGTGGCACCCAAGGCGGGACCGTGGCTTTCACCCCAGGTGGTGACGCGGAAAAGATGGCCAAAGCTGTTCATCGACATAAGGGGTGCTCCTTCTGAGCATCGTGATTAGCGGGCAAGGCCCGTAGCCTCAAGCGGATTTGCGGTTGGGGCCCAGCACCCCAACCCTTTCCGGTCAGGCCGCCGAGGACAGCTGCGTCCGCATCGCGGTGATTTTCAACGCCGCCTGTGCCGCCTCGCGCCCCTTATCCACGAAATGCGCGCGGTAGATGGTATTGTGGTGGTCCGTCTCTTGATACTGGTGTGGCGTCAGCGAAACAGACAGAACCGGAACACCGGTATCCAGACCTGCGCGCATCAACCCGTCGACCACAGCTTGCGCCACGAAATCATGCCGGTAGATGCCGCCATCCACCACAAAGGCCGCGCATGTCACAGCTGCATAGCGCCCAGTCTGGGCAAGATCGCGGGCCAGCAGGGGCATTTCGAACGCACCTGGAACGTCGAACACGTCCACTTGATCGGCGGGTATCAATTCCAGAAATCCGTCGAGTGCACGGTCGACAATATCGGCATGCCAGCTGGCCTTAACAAACGCATAGCGGGTGTGTGTCATCAAGATCTCCTTCCGGTTTGGTGGTCTGCTGGCGGTTGCGAAAACCGGTTCCCACTTTTCGCTGCCAGCACGACATGACACGTCACCCAAGGCGATCACGAGCAGGCGCGCGGGGTTACCGGCACACTGCACGTTCTCTTTCATCCGGACTGTAACCGTCGGCTCTGGCCTCTCACCAGATCTGCTGACACCCCGAAAAGGGGCCGCTCGCGGGCTTACGGGTCATCGCCCGCATACCGCCGGTGGGGAATTCCGCCCCGCCCTGAGAACGAGGCGCACCTTGCCAATAGGTGCGCGGTTCTGCAAGAGCTTTTGCAGGAGGACCGCCATGCACCCCAATCCCGCCTTCCGCGCCGAGGATCGTGACAGTCATATTGCTTTTGCGCGCGAGCGCGCATTTGGTGTTTTGGCTTTGTCAGCGGACCAGGGGCCTTTGCTTAGCCATGTGCCGTTTCTGTTGTCAGAAGATGGCGCAGAAGCCTCGCTGCATCTGGTGCGGTCCAATCCGATCGTCCGGGCATTGAATGAACCGCGCACGGTTCGAATCGCTGTATCGGGGCCTGACGGATATATCTCGCCCGACTGGTACGGGATTGAGGATCAGGTGCCCACTTGGAACTATGTGGCGGTGCACCTGACCGGAACGCTTTCGCTTCTTCCGCAGGACGCGTTGCGCGATTTACTCGATCGTCAGTCGGATTTTTATGAGCGCCGGTTGAACCCCAAGCCACCCTGGAGCGCCAGCAAGATGAGCGCGGAGGCTCTGGACAAGATGATGCGCATGATTGTGCCCTGCAAATTGCAGGTAGATGACATTCAGGGCACCTGGAAGCTGAACCAGAACAAGCCGGACGATGTCCGTCTAGTCGCCGCAGATCATGTGGCGGTAGACGGGTTCGGAAGCGAGACCACTCACCTCGCCGCGCTCATGCGGTCTAGGTGAGCGGACGGGCTGGTCAGTTGCTGAAGGTCGCCAGATAAGCGGCGACATCCTCAGCCCCTTTTTTCAGTTTGACGCTCATGTTCGGACGGGCGGTTTCGTCATCCAGATAATCCCTCAGGAAAACAATCGGGTCCTGCGAATATTCGACGATGTTTTCCTGTGTCCAGACCAGCCCTTCCTGGCCTGCACGGATCATGTCATCGGTGTACATCCCGATTGGTAGGCGTTCGCTTCCGTTCAGGTAATCGGTTTCTGTTCCGGCCACCCGGCCTACGACCCCATAGAGATTCGGCCCGGTGATGCCGCCTTTGACCAGAACTTTTCCATCTTTGATAATTGCATGGCACGAAGAGCACCGATTGTAGAGGCTTTCCCCCTTTGCCGGATCGCCGGCGGCGAAGGATTGCGATGAAAGAGTCAGGGCGAAGGTCAGAGTGGCTGTAAAAAGCTTTGGCATGGAAAAATCCCGTTAAGGTTGGTCCTGTTACAGGCCCTTGGGACATTCCAGCCAAATGTGCAATCGAATTGAGACTCGTCTAGTGTGTTGAAAAATATCTATTTTTAACTCATTATTTTTACCAAGGTAGATTCAATCGAAGTGGATTTTTGCGTGGCAAAATCAGGTCAGAATTTTGCAGATTTTCGCCGATCAACAGTCTTCGGTTCTGTGTTGTGAGGGTGTTTTCGTTGCCTGGTTGCCATCCGAATCACTCCGTGAACCACCCGCGCGGCAGGGCAAACCTTCACGGGTAATCCGGCCCATCCCTTGAAAAAAACGCCTTTCGTTGTGACATGAATGCCAAGATGCGGCGTAGTGCGCGCCTATGACCGCTGGACGAACCGATTTCTCCCGGATAGATAGCCGCGATGAGACGCCGCTTTGATGCGGTGCTGATGCATGTTTGCCCGGTATTGCCGGGCGCCGGAATCGGAGAAAACCTCGTGTCCCACGCAGAAGACCACGAAGGCACCCGCAGAGATTTCCTCTACTACGTCGCTGGCGGCGCAGGTGTCGTTGCGACGGGTGCAGCCGTATGGCCCCTGATCAACCAAATGAACCCCTCGGCAGACGTTCAGGCCCTGTCCTCGATCCGCGTGGATGTGAGCGGTGTCGAGCCCGGAACCCAGCTGACCGTCAAATGGTTGGGCAAACCCGTGTTCATCCGTCACCGCACCGGTGTCGAAATCGACGAAGCGCAGAAGCAGGACGCCGATGGCGTGGATGCCCTGCCTGACCCGCTGGCCCGTAACTTCAATCTGAATGCTGATGCACCGGCCACGGATGCAAACCGCGTGATGCCGTCGCCGGAAGGCGAAGCCGCAGGTGCCTGGATCGTCCAGATGGGCGTCTGTACTCATCTCGGTTGTGTCCCGCTGGGCGATGCTGGTGACTTTGGCGGCTGGTTCTGCCCCTGCCACGGTTCGCATTACGATATGGCTGGCCGTATCCGCAAAGGTCCTGCACCTGAAAACCTGCCCGTTCCGCCCGCTGAGTGGACGGACGCCAGCACCATCAAACTCGGCTAAGGGAGACCCAGATGTCCGGAATTCCCCACGATCACTATGAGCCGAAGACAAGTGGCGAGAAGTGGCTGAACAGCCGCCTGCCCATCGTCGGCCTGATCTATGACACCCTGATGATCCCAACCCCCAAGAACCTGAACTGGTGGTGGATCTGGGGCATCGTCCTGGCGTTTTGCCTGGTCCTGCAAATTGTCACCGGTATCGTTCTGGTGATGCACTACACTCCGCATGTTGATCTGGCCTTCGCTAGCATCGAGCACATCATGCGCAACGTGAATGGCGGCTATATGCTGCGGTATCTGCACATGAACGGCGCATCGCTGTTCTTTGTCGCGGTATACATCCACATCTTCCGCGGCCTGTTCTATGGCTCATACAAAGCCCCGCGCGAGGTTACGTGGATCATCGGGATGCTGATCTATCTCTGTATGATGGGCACTGCCTTTATGGGCTATGTTCTGCCCTGGGGTCAGATGTCTTTCTGGGGTGCGACCGTGATCACCGGCCTGTTTGGTGCGATCCCGTTTGTGGGTGACGCGATCCAGACTTGGCTGCTGGGCGGACCGGCTGTGGACAACGCCACGCTGAACCGCTTCTTCTCGCTGCACTACCTGCTGCCCTTTGTAATTGCGGCGCTGGTCATCGTGCATGTCTGGGCTTTCCACACCACCGGCAACAACAACCCGACAGGTGTTGAGGTTCGCCGCGGTTCGAAAGCCGAGGCCGAGAAAGACACGCTGCCCTTCTGGCCTTACTTCGTGATCAAGGACCTGTTCGCACTGGCGGTCATCCTTGTTGTGTTCTGGGCAATCGTTGGTTTCATGCCGAACTATCTGGGCCACCCGGATAACTACATCGAAGCCAACCCGCTGGTAACACCGGCACATATCGTGCCCGAATGGTACTTCTTGCCGTTCTACGCGATCCTACGTGCCTTTACCGGCGAGGTCTGGGTTGTTCAATTCGCCAGCTTCATCACCGGCGGCATCATTGACGCCAAGTTCTTTGGTGTTCTGGCGATGTTTGGTGCGATCCTGGCTATGGCTCTGGCGCCGTGGCTGGACACGTCGACCGTACGTTCGGGTAAATACCGGCCGATGTTCAAATGGTGGTTCTACCTGCTGATCGTCGACTTCTTTGCCCTGATGTGGCTGGGTGCGATGCCCGCAGAAGAGCCCTATGCGACCTTCTCGTTAATCGCATCGGCCTACTGGTTCGGCTATTTCTTCGTGATCCTGCCGGTTCTGGGTGTCATCGAAAAACCCGATGCACAGCCGGAAACCATCGAAGAAGACTTCAACGCGCATTATGGCAAGGCTGACGCCGATGCCACGCCGGCCGAGTAAGAAGAGGGACCGGAAACATGTTCAAGAAACTTGCAATCGGTGCCGCGTTTGCTATCGCACTTGCTCCTGTCGCGTCTAACGCGGCAGGCGGAGGCGAACAGCATATCGAGGACTTCCAATTCTCATTCGAAGGCCCGTTCGGAACCTGGGATCAACACCAGTTACAGCGCGGCCTGCAGATTTACACCGAGGTTTGCGCGGCCTGTCACGGCCTGCGCTATGTGCCTCTGCGTGACCTCGAAGCGCTGGGCTATTCGGAAGACGAAGTCACCGCCTATGCGGCGGGCAACTTTGAAGTGTTCGACCCCGAGCTGGACGATTTCCGCCCGGCTAAACCCGTTGACCATTTCCCCGCCAATGATGGCGTTGGCGCACCCGACCTGAGCCTGATGGCCAAGGCGCGTGCCGGTTTCCACGGCCCTTACGGTCTGGGGATCAACCAGCTGGTCAACGGCATGGGCGGCCCGGAATACATCGCCTCGTTGCTGGATGGTTATACGGGCCACGAAAAGGAAGAAGCGGGAACGGTTCTGTACGAAAACACCGCCTTCCCCGGTGGTTGGATTTCGATGGCGCCCCCGCTTTCGGATGAGCAGGTCGAGTTTGCCGATGGCCACGCAAATGACGTCGAGCATATGTCGGAAGACGTTGCAGCCTTCCTGATGTGGACGGCTGAACCGAAGATGATGGAGCGTAAGTATTCGGGCTTTGTCGGTGTTGTCTTCCTGACGCTTCTGTCGGTCCTGCTGTACCTGGTCAACAAGCGTCTGTGGGCAGGCGTTAAAGGCAAGAAGAAACACTAAGCGTTTTTCTCAGACACGTTAGAAACCCCCGCGCCATTGGTTGCGGGGGTTTTTTGTTGCTTGGGGGTGGAAGGGGCCAGCCCCTTCTTGGCCTGCGGCCAATTCATCCCCGAGGTATTTTTTGGCCAGATGAAGAGGCGGATCAGGCGCTGAGCTGCGTATCCGAGCGGCCGGTGATCGTCGCGGTCACGATTTGCCCTTCGGGTTGAGGGGTATTGAATGTGACTTCGGTGAATTGCGCGGTCCGGCCCATATGGGGGGTCTCCATCAGGATGTGATGGGTTTTGCCGAGTTGAGCGGTCAGGTGCTTGGCAATCTGCACCTCGCCAGCGGTACGCAGACGGGCGGCGCGGGTTTTGATGACATTGCCGTTGACCTGCTGCGGAATGCGGGCGGCGGGTGTACCTTCGCGTTTGGAGTAGGGGAAGACATGCAGCCATGTCAGATCGCAATCGGCAACCAGCCTTAGCGAGTTTTCGAAATGGGCCTCGGTCTCGGTCGGGAAACCGGCGATGATGTCAGCGCCAAAGGTCATCTCGGGGCGCAGCTTGCGGGCCTCTTGGGTAAAGCGGATCGCATCGTCACGCAAATGGCGGCGTTTCATCCGCTTCAGGATCAGATCGTCGCCATGCTGCAGCGACAGATGCAAGTGAGGCATCAGGCGGCGTTCTGTGGCAATAGCCTGCATCAGGTTTTCATCGACCTCGATCGAATCGATCGAGCTGATCCGCAGGCGCGGCAGGTCCGGCACCAGTTTGAGGATGCGCATAACCAGATCGCCCAGTTTCGGTTGGGCAGGCAGGTCAGCGCCCCATGAGGTCAGGTCAACGCCGGTCAGAACGACCTCATTATAACCCTTATCGACCAGACGCTTGATCTGGTCCACAACAACGCCCGCGGGGACGCTGCGCGAATTACCGCGGCCATATGGGATGATGCAGAAGGTACAGCGGTGGTCACAGCCATTCTGAACCTGTACATAGGCGCGGGAACGAGTGCCAAACCCGTCGATCAGGTGGCCAGCGGTTTCGGTAACCGACATGATGTCATCAACCTGGACGGCTTCGGTTTCACCAATGAAATCCGCCGCCATGCCTTTCCAGGTTTCGGGCTGCATCTTTTCCGTGTTGCCGATCACCGCGTCGACCTCTTCCATCTGAGAGAAGGTCTGTGGTTCCGTCTGCGCAGCGCAGCCGGTCACAATCAGCCGGGCATTCGGGTTTTCGCGGCGCAGTTTGCGGATTTCCTGCCGGGCCTTGCGCACGGCTTCGGCGGTCACGGCGCAGGTGTTCACCACCACCGCATCGGTCAGACCGGCCTGTTGCGACAGCTCTTTCATCGCCTCGGTCTCATAGGCGTTCAGGCGGCAGCCCAGCGTGGTGAATTTGGGCGGGTTCATCCCAGCGACCTTAGGAATTCCGGCGTCAGCAGGCCCGAGAAGACATGGGCCGTGGGGCCGGTCATCCAGACGCCATCGTCGCGCCAGTCGATCCAGATTGTGCCGCCGTCCAGCTCGATCTGAACCTTGCGTCCGGTCAGGCCGCGCCGGGCTGCGGCCACGGCCGTTGCGCAGGACGAAGAGCCAGAGGCCAGGGTGATGCCAACGCCCCGTTCCCATACGCGCATGCGGATATGATCCGGACCGATCAGCTGTGCCACTTGTACATTGGTCCGTTCTGGATAGAGCGGATGATATTCATACCGTGCGCCGAACTCTGCCAGCGGAATCGCCTCGGCATTGTCGACAAAGAAGGTGCAATGTGGGTTTCCCATGCCGGTGGCGGTTGGGGCGCCTTCGATCGGCAGTTCCAAGGTGTCCACGTCTTCGGTCAATGGAATCTCGTGCCAGTTCAGCTGCGGCAGTCCCATATTAACCGAAGTCAGCCCGTCCCCCGCATCGCTTGCATACAGCGTTCCCCGCTCGGTGGTCAGGGTCAGGGTCTGTTTGCCGGTTTCCTCCATCAGAAACCGCGCGATACAGCGGGTGGCATTGCCACAGGCGGCCGAGGTCGAGCCATCGGCGTTGTAGAACACCAGATGGGCATCTGACGCGCCATTTTCGATGACGGCGAGCTGATCAAAGCCGACCCCAAATTGCCGATGCCCAATGGCTTGGGCCAAGGCTGGTGTCACCCCGACCTCATGCGCGCGCGCATCCACAATGACAAAGTCATTGCCCAGCCCATGCATCTTCATAAAGGGCAATCCGGTGTTCTGAATTCCTTGCATGGCGGGCATATAACGTTGCTGCGGATGGGAATCCACCCTGTGGCGCAGATTCGTGAAAAAAGGGGTTGACCCCCTTGCGCCACCTGCCTAAGTAGGCCGCCTATCGGGACGCCGTTTCGAAAGAAACTACAGGCGTAACGAGGTGTGAAATAAGGTCTTGAACCCAGTCGGGAAAATGCCTTACAGAGCGCCACGGATCCAAAGGATCCAAACAAAAGAGTGGGCCGTTAGCTCAGTTGGTAGAGCAACTGACTTTTAATCAGTGGGTCGCAGGTTCGAATCCTGCACGGCTCACCACTTTTTACATAGCACCAAGGCGTTACGCAGGATCAGATTGATGCGAACGTATAACCACACCGCATGTGCGATGATCTGCCGAGGAGATCCGTGGCGATTGTAGCTTATCGGCGATGGCTGCTTCGATGTCACCTTCGTCCAATTACGGGTGTGAGAATCCAAACGGCAAGTTGGCGGGACAAAACCCTTCGAACTGCAGAAATCACTTTACGTTCAAGGGTTTGCGACTTCTGTTAGCCTCTGAATGTAAATGGTGCCTCAAGAGGGACTCGAACCCCCGACCTTGTCCTTACGAAGGACCTGCTCTACCAGCTGAGCTATTGAGGCAAGCGAGGCTCGTTTAAACCCTCGTGCGGGTGCTTGCAAGCGGTGAAACCCCGGGTTTCATGACCTCAGAAGCACCTGTTTCCGCATTTTGTTATCACCGTTCATTGAGGGTCCGGCGCGCACTGGAAATAGGAACCGGGTTGACTGCAGTTATATATTTCTATATTTCATGAAATATGGAAATTATAGCAACAGAACAACTGGCGACTTTGGGTCACCCGCAACGGCTTTCAGTGTTTCGCATGTTGATGCGACGCTTTCCTGACGCTGTCCCGGCCGGAGAGCTTGCCTTGGGGCTGGGGATCAAGCCCAACACATTATCGAACTATCTGAACGCGTTGCGACAGGCGGGGCTGGTCCGGCAGAATCGGTCTGGTACCTCTTTGCTCTACTCGATCGAGATGCAGAATGTGCAGCAGATGCTGGATTACCTACTGAACGATTGCTGCCGCGGACGCCCCGAAATCTGTATCCCGTCAGGCTGGGAAAGCGACAGATCAGCGGACCGAAAATATAACGTTCTTTTCCTGTGCGTTGGCAATTCCGCCCGTTCGATATTTGCTGAATCTATCCTTCGCGCGCTGGCGGGTGAGCGTTTCAACGCATATTCTGCGGGAACGCAGCCTTCATCCGGGCTCAACCCTATAGCGGTGCAGGTCCTTAAGGACAAAGGGCATGATGTTTTGGCTCTGCGCTCGAAACATATGTCAGAATTTGCCACCTCTGACGTGCCCGAGATGGATTTTGTCTTTACCGTCTGCAATCAGGCCGCGAATGAGGAATGCCCCGCCTGGGATGGCCAGCCGATCAGCGGTCACTGGGGCGTGGTCGACCCGGTCATGGCGACAGGCACGAAGGCTGAAAAAAGCCTGGCCTTCCAGAACGCCTATGGTTCGCTGAGGCGTCGGATTGAGGCCTTTGCCGCTCTGCCAGTCGAAAGCCTCGACCGGATCGCCTTGCAATCTGCCGTCGATGATATCGCCCGAACACCCGATGAGGACACATTATGACTACCTTCGCCGTGAATGGCCTTGGCCGGATGGGCAAGCTGGCCCTGAAACCCCTGTTGGAGAAAGGCGCGAAGATCGCCTGGATCAATGACGGGGTCGGTGATCCGGAAATGCATGCGCATCTGCTGGAATTCGACACGGTTCATGGCCGTTGGGATGCCGATTTTGACTATGACAAAGACAGCGTCACCATAGAGGGTATGCGCTTGCCGTTTGTCGGTACCCGCGACCTGAACGCGCTGCCACTGGACGGGGTCGACGTGGTGATTGACTGCACCGGCGCCTTCAAAACCGAGACCAAGCTGGCGCCATATTTTGATGCAGGCGTCAGGAAGGTTGTCGTCTCGGCACCGGTCAAGGATGGCCCGACCGCCAATATCGTGATGGGCGTGAACGAAGGCACATATGATCCGAGCGCGCATCACATCGTGACGGCTGCGTCCTGCACCACCAACTGCCTGGCGCCGGTGGTCAAGGTGATCCACGAAAATCTGGGCATTCGGCACGGGTCGATGACCACGATCCATGATGTGACGAATACGCAGACCATCGTGGACCGACCCGCCAAAGACCTGCGCCGCGCGCGCTCGGCCCTGAATTCGCTGATCCCAACCACCACCGGCTCGGCCACGGCAATCACCTTGATCTACCCCGAGCTGACAGGCCGGTTGAACGGCCACGCGGTCCGGGTGCCGCTGCTGAATGCCTCGCTGACCGATTGCGTGTTCGAAGTGGAGCGGGAAACAACCGTCGAAGAGGTCAACGCGTTTTTCAAAGAAGCCGCCGATGGAGATTTGAAGGGTATTCTGGGTTATGAGACCCGCCCTCTGGTCTCGACAGACTATACCAATGACCCGCGCTCCTCGATCATCGATGCCCCGTCGACCATGGTGGTGAATGGCACACAGGTGAAGATCTACGCCTGGTATGACAATGAGATGGGATACGCGCACCGTCTGGTCGACGTCGCCCTGATGGTCGGAGCAGCCCTGTGACCCAGAAGCCCGAAGGGTTGTCCGCCTATATCGCGGTCACGGCGGCCTATTGGGCATTCATGCTGACCGACGGCGCACTCCGTATGCTGGTGCTGCTGCATTTTCATACGATGGGCTTCTCTCCGGTCCAGCTGGCTTATCTGTTTGTACTGTATGAAATCGCCGGCATCGGCACCAATCTGGCGGCGGGCTGGCTAGCGGCTCGGTTTGGGTTGACCTCGACACTTTATGCGGGGCTTGGCCTGCAGGTGGGGGCGCTGCTGCTGCTGACTCAACTAGACCCTAATTGGGCAATTCCTGCCAAAGTGGCCTTTGTCATGATCGTTCAGGGTGCCAGCGGCGTGGCCAAGGATCTGGCCAAGATGTCATCGAAATCCGCTGTGAAACTGCTGGCTCCGACCGAGGATGGTGGCCTGTTTCGTTGGGTGGCCCTTCTGACGGGGTCCAAGAATGCCGTTAAGGGGTTGGGCTTTTTGCTGGGCGCAGGTCTGCTGGCCACGTTTGGTTTTAACTGGGCGGTTCTGGCCATGGCTATGGTGCTGGGCGTCATCCTGATCGCGGTCGTTCTGTTCATGCCTCCGGGCCTGCCCAAAGGACGCAAAGGCGCAAAATTCTCTGAGGTTTTTTCGAAATCCCCCAATATCAACTGGCTGTGCCTGTCCCGCATGTTTCTGTTTGGCGCGCGCGATGTGTGGTTTGTGGTCGGGATTCCGATCTATTTCTATGCGGTATTGTCCGACGGGTCCGAAACCGGGAACCGAGCGGCCTTTTTCATGATCGGGACATTCATGGCGGCCTGGATCATCCTATACGGCGCAGTTCAGGCCAGCGCCCCGAAGATCCTGCGCGCCTCTGACCGGTCCGAGCCCCAATTGATCCGCGCCGCACGCGATTGGGCCGTAACCCTGTTCTGCGTGCCTGCCGCCCTGACCGTCGCTGTGGCTTTGTCCTCGGGGCCCGCCACTTGGCTGACCATTACGCTGGTGATCGGCTTGCTGATCTTTGGAGTGATCTTTGCCGTGAACTCCTCGCTGCACTCCTATCTGATCCTGTCCTTTTCTCAGGCCGAGCGGGTCACGATGGATGTCGGTTTCTATTACATGGCCAACGCGGCCGGCCGATTGCTGGGCACAGTGCTGTCTGGCCTCACTTACCAGATCGGTGGTTTGGCAATGGTTCTGGGAACAGCCGCAACAATGGTCGCTCTGTCCGCGATGGCCTCGGACAGGATGCAGGACCGTTTGGCGGTGGGTTAGCATTCTCACCAAGCTTGCTCGCGAATGCGGCATGGACGTCATTATTTTTGCGGATGAATTCTGTGACGGGACAAGTGGAATTAGCCCTTACATGTTACGCTATCCGGTAGAAACGATTTGTTGGCGATGCCGCAGGGCATTTCAGCGGATCCAATTTGTTGTTTCAAAATCTCAGTGGCACACTCGGGAAGCGCGCAAAGCCACGCGTTCGAAAGCTCACTGAAGCAAAAGACTATTTTGATTGGTACCCAAGCAATAAGGCTTGCAGTGGTTCGTGGCCGACCGCTCAGCCTTAACAATCCGATATCACTGCCCAGAGGCATTTGACCTGGAATGCCACCACTCGAATTGCATGAGGTCCGAGCATCAGCATTCCTTGGTCGGGTAGAAGCTAATGTCACACCACCGTGGCTATTCTGCAGCGTTCGGAACCGTCGCTTCTGCGTACATTCCCTTCACACGTTCCTTTGTTGGATCGAAATGCGGGAATGGCACGATCTTGGCTTTCAACCGCTTTTGTTGGCCGTCCAGCTGCCCGATTTCGATGTCCGCTCCAACGATGGCATGGGTAACCGAAATCCGACCCAAAGCGATGACCTTGCCGAGGATGGGTGATTTCATCGCGCTGGTAATCTCTCCGACCTGCGCTTTCCCAACGCGCACGCAGTCACCGGGTGAGGGGACCGTACCCCCTTCGATCTCAAATCCAACCAGTTTGCGGTGTGGGTGGACCTTGCGCTCCTCTATCGCCGCCCGCCCGATGAAGTCGTCGGTCTTTGATTTCAGCGGCACAGTAAAGCCGATGCCGGCCTCGAACGGATCGGTCTGATCGTCGAATTCTGACCCGGCAAAGATCAGACCGCCCTCGATCCGCAACATGTCCAATGCGGCCAGGCCCAGAGGCGCAATGCCATACTCTTGGCCCACCTCCCAGACACGATCAAAGATTTCGACGGCATCCTTGGGATGGCAGAAGATTTCATACCCAAGCTCTCCGGAATAGCCGGTCCGAGAAATTACAACAGAAGTCCCCTGCACATCACCAACCCGCGCGACCGAAAGCCGGAACCACGGCAGTTCGTCGATCGTTGGTTGCTGAGGCGGTGTCCAGAATATCTTGGAAAGTATGTCGCGGCTATGCCGCCCCTGAACTGCAATGTTGTGCAACTGGTCCGTAGAGTTGCGCACCCAGACATTCATATTGCGTTTGAGCGCCTGTTCCTGCAGCCACAACCCGCTGGTGTCATTCCCACCGATCCAGCGGAAGTTCGTCTCACCCAACCGGTAGACGGTGCCATCGTCGATCATACCGCCGTGCTCATAGCACATGGCGGTATAAACGACCTGACCAACGCTCAGTTTTTTCATGTTGCGGGTCACGCAAAGCTGCATCAGTTCTTCGGCGTCAGGTCCCACGACTTCGTATTTGCGCAGCGGGCTGAGGTCCATGACAGCAACCTTGTCCCGGCAAGCCCAATATTCGGCAATCGCGCCATGATTGGTCATCGTGTTGGGCAGCCAATAGCCATTGTATTCGACGAAATCACGGGTGTGCCGTGCAAAGCAGTCGTGAAATGCTGTTTTCTTAGTTTCTTCCACATCCGCCTCCGCAGATTTTCTATAGCCATAGGACCGCTTGAATTCCTCGGCCGCCTTATAGGTTCGCACTTGAATGTCTGTTGGATTCCAGCCATTTGCCGGGTCGATATCGCAGGGACAGCCGGTGCTGACGCAGACCAGATCGGTCAGGGCGCGCAGCAGGACGAAGTCACCGGGTCGCGACCACGGATCGTCCATGCCAATGGCGTTGGTGTCATCCAGCATCGTGTTGAAAAAGAAGTTGATCGCTGGCCAGCCACCGCGCGGCTTGATGCCATATTGGTCCAGATCCTTGTTGATATTGTCCGAACAATTCACATGGCCGGGGTAACCAAGGTCTTCGTAATATCGCGCCGTACAGGCCAGACCGAACGTGTCATGGCGCCCACAGGTATCTTGAACGATTTCGATCAGAGGCTCTTGATCTACTGACCAGTACTTTGAGAAAATCCCGGGTTGAGGATACAAGCTGCCCATCAGGCTGCGTGTTGTTGTCGGGTCGATTTCACGCTCGATCCCCTGATCCAGTGCGCGGCGGCTGAATGCCTGAAAATCGGAACACTCTCGGCCACGAATATCGACGATCTGGATGAATTCACCGGCCTTCACTTCATATGAGTGCGCATTTCCCGGCTGAATATTGAAATCCTTAAGCGGATCGGCCAGCGGATCGGGCGGTCCGACATCGGGCTTTTCCAATCCGGGCGCTGAGCGCTGGATGTACAAGATGATATCCGTAGGAGGGTTGTTGTCCTCGGGGCGCATAGCCTTGCCTGGTGCAGCGACAATCAAAAGACCATCGCTTTCTGCCACGAAATGCACCATGTCGCCGGGGCGTGACCCGTCAGCGAATGCCCGGATTGCGTCGCCTTTTCCGATGTCGAAGCCCGCGATTTCCAATGCACGCAGAACTTTTTTGCCAGATGCTGATCCATTTGCGAGGGTTGCGATCAAACCTTCGGGCCGTCCATGCCCCTGTGTGCCCAGCATGGCTGCATCGGAGCTTCGGTCAGGGGAAAAGAAGACCATCTCAGCCGGTTGCATCCCATCGCGATCCAGCAGCGTGATGGTATCGCCCTTGGACACCGGTACCGCGCGCGACCCCATTCCGGGGATCGGGTGGCGTTCCGTTCCATGCGGCAGGATCGGAAGGCCGGGGGCCAGAACCCCGCTGCGTTCGAATGGAACTTCGAAGACCGGCTTCACATTCATAGTGTGTTTTCCTGAATGGCTTCGGTTGCACCGCGATGGGTGACCACCAAGAGGTATCCCGCCTCGGTTCGCGAATAGTGGCTGAACCCGGCAGCAAGGCTGACAAAATCGCCGCTGCGATATCGAAACCCGTCGTGGTCGGTCAGATCGCCCTCAAGCACAAAGAACTCTTCCGGCCCGTAATGGACATGAGGGTTCGAACGTGTGCCTGGCGCCATCTTCATCAGATAGCTGCCTTGTCCGGTTTCTTCATCGAAACTGATATTCTTCCACCAGACCTGCGCATCGGGCAGGCCGTCCATCCGCATCCGGACAAATCCGGGGTCATCGAAGCGGATAACGGTGCGTGCGCTCTGTTGTTGTGCCATCTTAGTCGAGCCCCAACCGCTTTTTGCGCTGATCAGCCCAGCTGCTGATCGCCATGTCGAAGGTAAGCGCCATCAGCGAGACATTTATGCCGAGCACAAAGTTCTTGCCCAGTTCGGTACCTGCCAGAGTTCGTTGAAGTTCCTGCCCCAGATCCTGCGTTCCAATGAAGGCCGCGATAATGACCATGAAGAAGGCGAACATGATGGCTTGATTAAACCCGACCGCCATAGTTGGCAGCGCCAGAGGGAACTGAACCGACATAAGTTTTTGCCGGCGGGTCGAGCCGGACATATCTGCTGCCTCGGTCATTTCCGGCGGCACGTTGCTGAGGCCAATAATGGTGTACCGGATCAGCGGGACGGCGGCGAAGATCAGAATCGAGAACACAACCGCGACATCATTGACCCCGAACAACATGATCGCAGGGATCAAGTAAATGAAGCTGGGGAAGGTTTGCGCAGTGTCGCAAGCCAGCAAAATGCTCTTGGACCAACGCGCGGACCGCGCTGCGACAACGCCCAGGGGGATACCGATCATGGTTGCCAGCGCAACGGCCGAGATCACGGTATACAAAGTTATAACCGACCGATCCCACCAGCCCGAGAACGCGACAATCGTAAAGAAGACTGCTGCGTAGATGCCGGGCTTTCGGCCACCAACCCAATAAGCAAAGGAAACAACCAGAAGGATGAACGCGGGAGTTGGAATGGCGAGTAGCGTATTCCGGAATGGAATCAGAACCTTGACGTTCAGAAACCAGCGCAACCATTCGGTTGTCCCTTTGATCATGTCGATGGCCAGGAACGACTTGATAACCACGTCGATTTCCTTGCCCTGGCTTAGATGCTGCTTGCGGCCAATTTCGGCCAGGATCGGGAAGACCTGAGACAGCAGAGTGAACCCAACAAACAGACCCAGTGCGACCAGCGAAATCTGGTGGCGCTTCCACCATGGGGTGCCGCGTTCGAAGTGCACTGGCTGTTTGACGACCCAGGCCTTTGACATCCGATCCAACGTGACAGCCAGAAGGACGATGGTTACGCCAATCTCGAAAGAACGGCCCAGCTTGAAACTACCCATCATCGCCAGCAGTTTCGCGCCAAGACCGGGCATTCCGATAAAGGCGGTCAGAACAACCATCGCAAGACACAACATGATCACCTGATTGACGCCGACCAGAACCTCGGTCCGCGCGGCTGGAACGTAGACGTGGCGCAACATCTGCCATTTGGTACATCCAGACATCTGGCCTGCTTCGATCACTTCGGGGCTGACTTTTTTCAAGCCCAGAGTGGTCATCAGGATCATCGGCGGGATGGCAAAAGTAATTGTTGCGACGGCCCCAGCTGTCGGTCCGACCTTAAAAAAGATCACTGCTGGCAAGAGATACGTAAAGAAGGGCAGGGTTTGCAGCACGGACAGCATGGGTTTCAGCATCCGCTCGAACCAGCGGTATTTCCAGGCGGCGATGCCCAGTATCAAGCCCAAAAGAAACGCCAGCGGTGCGGCAACCACGATGACAGACATCGTCTGCATGGCGATCTTCCACTGTCCGATCGCGGCCGTCCAGATGAAGGTTCCCGCGCCTAATGCGGCCAGACGCCAACCACCTACGGCGTAGCCGACGACGGCTGCCACTGCGGCGATTGCGGACCATGGGATCGGGCCTAGATTGGGCCAACGGCGCTTGCCTTCCAGAAGGTTCGCTGACGTATCCAGCAGGAACTCGAGCGGACCTTCGGCGATAAATCGTGTGACATAGATCAGGCCAAGATCATTTTGGATAAAGTAGAAGACTGCATCCAGAACCTGCGCCGTTGGCGGAATCGCGGCTTCGGGGATGCGGTTTAGCCATTCGGGCAGAACTCCGAAAGCTTTGGCAACGATCAGCACGAAGGCGGCGGCCAGCAGTGTAGTCAGGACTCTGGTTTTTCCCCACGTCCCGTCTGAAGTGTCCGGTACTTCGGTGGACAGCGCCGCCATCATTCAGCTCCAAGCAGAACATTCAATGCGGCGTCACGTTCCAGAACACCGGTGACAACGCCTTTGTCATCCGCCACCGGCAAAAGAATGCGGTTGTCGTTGACAAGAACCCGCGCCAGTTCGTGAATGGTTGATCCACCATTGATTGGTGCGCCCTCCAAGGCATGACCGTTCACAGGTTTTGCCAGGCCTTTGGCATGTACGACCCGGGCCTTGTCGACATCTTCGGTAAACTTGGCCACGTACTCGGTGGCAGGGTTCATCACAATCTTGTCGGGGGTGTCACATTGTTCGACCGCGCCGTTGCGCATGATTGCAATCCGGTCTGCCAGACGTAGCGCTTCGTCAAAATCATGCGTGATGAAAACGATGGTTTTGCCCAGCATCTCTTGCAATCGCAGGAATTCATCCTGCATTTCGCGGCGGATCAGTGGATCAAGCGCCGAGAATGGCTCGTCCAGAAACCAGATATCGGGTTCAATGGCGAGCGACCGGGCGATTCCCACTCTTTGCTGTTGGCCGCCGCTCAATTCCCGTGGGAAGTATTCTTCCCGACCTTCAAGGCCCACCAACTTGATGACTTCCAGCGCGCGTTCGCGCCGATCATGACGATCTTGTCCGCGCATTTCCAACGGAAAGGCCACGTTGTCCAAAACCGTGCGATGTGGCAGCAGTCCGAAAGACTGAAACACCATGCCCATCTTGTTTCGGCGCAATTCAATCAGATCGCGCTCGCTCAGGCTCATGATGTCCTGACCGTCAACCTCAATCGTTCCACCTGTAATGTCGTGCAGGCGCGAAAAGCAACGTACCAGCGTCGACTTGCCTGACCCTGACAAACCCATGATGACCAGCATTTCGCCGCGGCCAACCTCAATCGAGACATCCTTGACACCGGCGATATAACCATCTGCACGGATTTCATCAAAACCGCGGCCAGCGGGCATGGACTTCAGGTAGCTCTCTGGCGAGGGCCCAAACAGTTTCCATACATTTTTGGCTGAGATGACAGGCGCTGTGGCGGACATGGCTGCCTAACTTTCTTGTTGAGCGCGGCCTTGCATCGATCAGATGGTCAAGGCCGCGCCAGTTTCGGTGGATGTAGCCGGATTATGAGCTGCAGGAACTGATCCAAGGATCGATGACAGCGCGGTTGGCGTCCAGCCATTCTTCGGCGGCTTCTTCCGGTTCAAGCTCATCTGTGTCGACCAGCTTCGCCATCTCAGCAATCTGCGGATTGGTGAAAGAAATCTCTGTCAGGGCGCAATACGCGGCCGGCCATTTGTCTTTCATACCATCCCAGGCTGCCTTTTTCAGGTAGCCTTTGGCGGGGTTGCCGCAATCATACAACGCATTCGGATTAGGACCCTTGGCCGGGTCTTTGTCGCATCCGTCTTCCCATGCTGGGAACTCAACGAACTCACCAGGCCAGACGGCTTCGGCAAAGTTTGGCGTCCAGTTAAAAACCAGTACCGGCGTTTTGTCGGCCTCAGCCGCGCCAATCTCGGCCCAAAGGGCTGCGGCTGAACCCGCATTGATCACGGTAAAGTTCAGATCAAGTGCTTCGGCGCGTTCTTTACCATGCTTCAACCAGTCAACTGGACCATCCAGATACCGTCCCTTGTCGCCGGTTTCGGCTGTCGCGAACAGGTGCGCGCAGTCGTTCAATGCATTCCAATCTGGCAGGCCCGGGCAGGATTCCTTGGTCCACATGGGATACCACCAATCCTCACGTGTAACCGCGTCATGATCACCTGCGTCATGCAGGCCACCTTTTTCCAATGCCGCCCTGTAGGACGCGCCAAACGCGCCTTCCCAGACTTCCATCTCCAACGCCACATCGCCCAGGCGCACCGATTCATAGACCGCCTGGCTGTCGGTGGTGACGTATTCGACGTTGTTGCCCATCTCTTCAAAGATCAGGCCGACAACGTTCGACATCACGATCTGGCTGGACCAATTGTGAATTGGGATCACGATCGGGTCGCTGCTGTCTTCTGCAGTCGCCCCTGTTCCCGCTACTGCTGCCAAAGTTGCAGCAGAAAGGAGGTTTGTAAGTTTCATGTTTGCTCCCTGAGTGATGTTCATTTTTTAGG
This sequence comes from Ruegeria sp. CDSA221, assembly GCF_059611825.1. Lineage (NCBI taxonomy): Bacteria > Pseudomonadati > Pseudomonadota > Alphaproteobacteria > Rhodobacterales > Roseobacteraceae > Ruegeria > Ruegeria sp. CDSA221. The sequence goes on along the minus strand of NZ_JBXWPK010000009.1, from coordinate 1,395 downwards.
TTGTGGACTCTTCCGGCCCCGAATTTGTGCATTCTGCGCAGAATCGCCCCAGACGCAGAACAGAAATTTGAGGGTCTTTGACCATAAATTCTTGAGGCTAACCCGACTTTTTGCTATCTTAACAATTAGTTGCCTGATCGATTGCCAGCAGATGAGGCCAAATGTTTTTCGATCGCTATAACGTCCAGTTCGGGAATCCGCTCTGAAATGCCAAAGAAAACTTCAGTCACAGGGAAAGTCCTTCCACCGCTCGACTATTTGTTGGCGTTTGAAGCTGCCGCAAAGGCGCAGAGCTTTGCGCAGGCCAGTAAGGTTCTGAACATCTCTGAAACGGCGATCAGCCGCAAAGTGCGGTTGCTAGAGCAACACTATGATGTGCCGTTGTTTGTGCGAGGGCACCGTTCTGTTTCGCTTACCCAACAAGGGGCCATCCTGCTGGCAACCGTGGAGAAGTCGCTGGACCTGATGCGGGATGTCAGCCGGGATATGCTGGCCAAACATCAGGCCAACACGGTATCGATCTCCGCCACCAACTCTGTTGCTTCTCTTTGGCTGATGCCGCAACTTCGCAAGTTCAACAAATCAAATGGCCGCATCCGTATTTCGCTGGTCTCTTCTGACAGCGACGCAGAGTGCCTGTCGGATTCGATGGACTTGACGATCCTGCGTGGAGATGGCGATTGGCCGGGATACGAGGCACAGCTTTTGTTCGGAGAAACCGTATTTCCGGTCTGCAGCCCAGAGTATCTCAAGAGCAACCCCAAAGCGGCAGATATATCTGCGCTGCCGGAACTGGACCTTATTGAAGTGGCCAGTGGCCATGCAGAGTGGATGACATGGCGCACTTGGTTCAGCGGCAATGGAGTATCGACGTCCTCGATGGAACAGGCAGTGGAGTTCAATACCTATCCGTTGTCAGTGCAAGCAGCTGTCGATGGACTGGGAATTGCATTGGGTTGGGCTCATCTTGTTGATCCTTTGCTTGAAAGCGGCACTTTGGTCAGACCGGTTCTGGGCGCATCAGTGCGAACACAGTCCGGATACTACCTGTTAAAAAGGCCTCTTCACAAAGCTTTCCCAGAGCAGCGCATCGTTGAAGATTGGTTGCTTGGTCTCAGCGCGGGTCGGAAAAGATACGCCTGATTGCTGTGGCCAGCCTCTGTTTCCTTATGATGAATCCAGTAGCACCTCCAGGGAGTGTTAAACTCGCATATTGACCCTAGGGAATAAATATTTACTTTAAAGAAAAATATATGCGAATCTGGTTCGGCTCTTTGCCGTTCTGGTTGGAACACTATTGGCCTATTTTATGCAGGGAGACCGAAACCCAATGAGCTATAAATCTGACATCGAAATTGCGCGTGAGGCGAAGAAGAAGCCGATTCAGGAGATTGG
>NZ_JBXWPK010000008.1:0-187938 GCF_059611825.1 Ruegeria sp. CDSA221 | reverse complement strand
ACAATCGCATGCCTGCTGGCCAACACCCTGACCGCCGCATGCCGCGCAAACAAACTCCCAGAACCAGAAGGCCTGACGGCTTAAAACGAGGCCGCTGCTGTTCAAACTGCGGCTGTTCTTTTTTCCGTTCCGATTTTGGTAGGTATTGGCGACCTTGTAGATCGCAACTTGTGCATGGTGATCGTATCCATTGGCGTGTCGCCTACCAATTCCCTCCGATCCCCCCTTCTACGAGCGTGGTGTAAATCCGGACCACCACGCTCAGGCGAGATTGAGTGCCTGCGGAACAGCTCGGCTGCAGCCCATCAGGCACGTCAATTCGCAAGGCCGTTCTCAGAGCGCGAGATAGCCGATTCCGGCAAACGCGACGACACAACCAAGCCACTGGCTTGGTGACATACGCTCTTTCAAAATTGCCCAGGCAAGGACAACGGTCAGTAATCCAAAAACCGAAGCCGCGACGGATGCATATTGGGCATTGGGCAACCTACCAGCCGCAACCACACTGAGAATTGCGACCGCATCCAGTAAACCCATTAAGCACAAAAGGGGCAGTGCTTTTGTGCCGGGCCAAATCGACTTGCGAGACGCAAAAGCTATCGCTGCCAGAATCAGAATTGCCGTGAGTCGACCGATTAGAGACACGGTGTATTCGTTGCTGATCTCTGCCGCGTATTGCCCCAGGGCAAATGCTGCGGCGAACCCGGTTGCGGCGAGCAAAGACAAGACAATGGTTAGGCCACGGGCAGGGTAGGTTGTCTCGGTTTTGTCTGAGCGGGCTGCGACGATGGATACTCCGAGGCCGATTGCAATTACGGCCAACCAGTGCCACGCACTGACCATCGAGCCGCGCCAAATTGCGACGGTGACGGACAAGACCGGATAGCTGGCAACTAGCGGCGCAACCAATCGCACGGGCCCTCGATGAAAAGCCTCGTACATGCTGAGCCCGGCCAAGAGGTAAAAAAAACCTGCTGCAATCGCATAAGCCATCGCGTTGCCCGATATGGAGTTGATGTCGCCCCAGGCTGCAACCATCCCGATCTGCAGGATGGCACCAAAGAGCAAAACAAACATAAGCGAGGCGACCACGCTGACGGACTGGCTGATATAGCGGACCGAGAGATCATGAATGCCCCAGCACAACGCAGCTAGCAACCCGAGTGCAAGGGCGCTCATGTAAGGGAAGATTGTTGTAGTGTCGACCATATTGGCATGTGTTCGGTCCCAGATATCAACAGCGCCAAGATGTCACTGTTGATAAACTAATATTCCTGTTATGCAATAAATTAGGCAATGGAGACCCGGAGAATCCACTATGTCCTCGGCTTTGGATCAACTTGGAGGCGAAGAGAGCCTGCGCGCGCTTGTCGAACAATTTTATGATCGAATGGAGGCCGATCCGGCTGTGTATTCCTTGCACCGGCTGCATTTTCGGGGTCACGGATTGAACCATACAAGACAAGCGCAGTTCGAGTTCCTCAGCGGTTTTTTGGGCGGGCGAGCTTATTACCGGGAACGATTTGGCCACATGGATTTACGGGAAATACATGCCCATGTGCCTATTCGCGAGGCCGATGCAGAGCTTTGGCTGGAAACCTTTGATGCCGCTTTGGAAGATTGTGAACTGCGCGGCCCGGCGGTGGATAAGATGCGCACCTCCCTGCGACGTGCGGCATTGATGCTTGTTAACGACGTTCCCGACTGGCGCATCGAGGTGGATAGGGAAAAAGAACAAGAAGTCCCAGAATAGGCTATTTGCAGGGTCTCGAAATCAGTCGTCAAACAACCGACCGTTCAGATTAGATGAAGCTGGTCTAAAGTGTTGAACGTCGTAAAGATTTGCTCGATCGCGATATCGTCGATTAGGTGTCATCTTTTGCACAGCACCCTTAGCCCATGCCCTGATTGACTGCTTTTCGGCCGCAAGCCAGGGATGGTTCAGATTTCCCAGACAACCAAGGGGCTGCCTAAAGCAGCTGTGCAATGCGGGGATTGGGTTCCCGTCTTAAAGGCGCACAATTTCAACGGAATCCCCGTTTGACGATATGTGTGCAAAAGACGCGCCTCGATCTTCGCCCGGCGCGTGTTGACTGAAAAAACATCCCAGCGTGATCGTTGTTGGTGAATGAACAACAAGGCCGCGGCACAGGCCGCAACCTCGATGTCTTCCAGTTTTACCGGATCAGATATCCAGCGTGTTTTCCTTTTCCCAGCGCGAGAAATGCGACACGAAGGAATTCCACTCCTGATGCTTCATCTTCAGGAAAGCAGACGAGAATTCGGCGCCCATCATGCCCTTCAGGTCTTTGTCTTTGTCGTATTCGCGCAGTGCATCAAGCATGTTCAACGGCAGCTTTGGTGCTCCGCGCACTTTATGGCCTTCGGCATACATATCGATATCCCAGCGCTTGCCAGGGTCTGCTTTGGATCGGATACCTGACAGTCCAGCCGCAATGATCACGGCCTGAAGCAGGTAGGGGTTGGTTGCTCCGTCCGGCAGACGCAATTCAAACCGCCCGGGGCCGGGCACACGCACCATGTGAGTCCGGTTGTTGCCCGTCCATGTCACGGTGTTGGGCGCCCATGTTGCACCCGACATCGTCCGCGGCGCGTTGATGCGTTTGTAGCTGTTCACCGTGGGGTTGGTGATCGCGGCCAGTGCTGACGCGTGCTTCATGATGCCACCGAGGAAGTGCTTGCCACGCTCTCCCAGACCAACTTCACCGGTCGGGCCGTCGCCCTCGCCTGCAAACACGTTGGTCTTGGCCGCATCGCCTGGCGCATCCCAGACCGAGATATGCGCATGACAGCCATTACCGGTCAGGCCTTCCACCGGTTTCGGCATGAATGTCGCACGCAGCCCATGTTTTTCAGCAACCGATTTGGTCATGAACTTGAAGAAAGAGTGTTTATCAGCAGTGCGCAGAACGTCGTCAAATTCCCAATTCATCTCGAACTGGCCGTTGGCGTCCTCGTGGTCGTTCTGATAAGGTCCCCAGCCCAGTTCCAGCATGTAGTCACAGATTTCGCGCACGACATCATACCGGCGCATCACGGCCTGTTGGTCATAGCAAGGCTTTTCAGCTGTATCGAAAGGATCGCTAATCTGTTCTCCGTCCGGCGTCATCAGGAAGAACTCGGCTTCGATACCGGTTTTGACATGCATGCCTTCGCTTGCAGCTTCGTCGATCAGGCGGCGCAATACGTTACGAGGGGCTTGCGCGACATCGCTGCCTTCCATAACGCAGTTGCCAGCAACCCAAGCCACTTCGGGCTTCCAGGGCAGCTGAATGACCGATGAGGGGTCTGGAACTGCCAGCATGTCAGGATGAGCCGGTGTCATATCCAGCCAGGTGGCGAACCCGGCAAAGCCCGCACCATCTTGCTGCATGTCGGCAATCGCCTGCGCTGGCACAAGCTTGGCCCGTTGTCCACCGAACAGGTCGGTGAACGAGATCATGAAGTATTTGACGCCTTTTTCTTTTGCGAAAGCTGCGAGATCTGTCGTCACGATTGCTTTCCTTTCCCTGTTGAATTCTAGTTTTTCAAAGCAAAAACGCGGCCCCCATCAGAGAGCCGCGCAGCATCGGTTCAGAACCCTTCCTTGCCCGGGTACCAACTGGTGCCCGCCAAGGGGACTCGCGCCATGGCGGCCGCCTCCATTGTCAGGGCACACAGGTCTTCAGGTTCCAGATTGTGCAGGTGATTGTGGCCACATGCACGCGCGATGGTTTGGGCCTCAAGCGCCATCACCTTCAAATAGTTGCGCAGCCTGCGACCCGCAGCAACCGGGTCAAGACGCGCAGCCAGGTCGGGGTCTTGCGTGGTGATCCCTGCCGGGTCCTGACCTTCGTGCCAATCGTCATAAGCGCCAGTGGTTGTGCCCAGCTTCTGGTATTCGGATTCCCATTTGGGATCGTTGTCCCCAAGGGCCACCAGAGCAGCCGTGCCAATGGCAACTGCATCTGCACCCAGTGCCAATGCCTTGGCCACATCGGCCCCGGTGCGAATGCCGCCCGAGATGACCAACTGAACCTCACGATGTACGCCCAGATCCTGCAATGCCTGAACGGCAGGGCGGATGCATGACAGTGTTGGCAACCCGACATGTTCAATGAATACGTCTTGCGTCGCAGCGGTGCCGCCCTGCATGCCATCCATGACGACAACGTCCGCCCCGGCTTTCACTGCCAATGCAGTGTCGTAGTAGGGGCGCGTGGCGCCAACTTTCACATAGATAGGTACTTGCCAATCAGTGATTTCCCGAAGTTCGAGGATCTTGATCTCAAGGTCGTCCGGCCCTGTCCAGTCTGGATGGCGGCAAGCGGACCGTTGGTCAATGCCTTTGGGCAGGGTCCGCATCTCGGCCACACGGTCACTGATCTTTTGACCCAACAACATACCGCCCCCGCCGGGTTTGGCGCCTTGGCCAACCACAATCTCAATCGCATCAGCCTTGCGCAGATCGTTGGGATTCATGCCATAGCGTGAGGGCAGGTATTGATACACCAGCTTGCTTGAGTGGCCACGTTCCTCGGGCGTCATGCCGCCATCACCAGTGGTTGTTGACGTGCCCGCAGCTGATGCGCCGCGGCCCAAAGCTTCTTTCGCTGGCCCGGACAGAGCCCCAAAGCTCATACCCGCAATGGTGATCGGAATGTCCAGTTCGATCGGTTTCTTGGCAAAGCGTGTGCCCAGCGTAACTGAGGTATCGCAACGTTCCCGATAGCCTTCCAACGGATAGCGCGACACCGACGCACCCAGAAAGAGTAGATCGTCGAAATGAGGAACTTTCCGTTTGGCGCCACCGCCACGAATGTCATAGATACCTGTCGCAGCGGCGCGACGGATCTCAGCATTGATCGGATTGGTAAATGTCGCCGACTGAATCGGCAGGGTGCGGGGGATCTGATCGTCCATATCTTTCATACCCTTCTTCCTCAGTAAGCTGCGGAATTGTCGATGTCGAAATTGTAAAGCTGACGAGCCGAACCATAGCGTTTGAACTCTTCCGGCTTGGCGTCGCTGCCAGCGCGGTCCAGCAGATCCCTCAGAATATCCAGATGCTCAGGGCGCATTTCTTTCTCGATGCAATCAGCACCGAGGCTTTTGACCGAACCACGCACGAACAGCCGTGCCTCGTAGAGTGAATCCCCCAGCGCATCGCCCGCATCTCCGCAGACGACCAGATTTCCTGCCTGTGCCATGAAGGCGGACATGTGGCCGATATTGCCATGCACCACGATGTCGATACCTTTCATCGAAATACCGCAGCGCGAGCTTGCGTTGCCCTTGATGACCAGCAACCCACCATGGCCTGTGGCCCCGGCATACTGGCTGGCGTCGCCATCGACGATGACCTGGCCGGACATCATATTCTCAGCCACACCCGGACCAACTGAGCCTTGAACCTTGATGGTCGCCTGTTGGTTCATGCCGGCACAATAGTACCCGGTAGACCCCTTGACCGTCACTTCGATCGGCGCGTCCAGTCCGACAGCAATCGCATGGCTGCCTTTTGGATTTACAATTTCCCAGCTGGTTTGGTTGGTCTCGGCGTTTTGCGCTTGCAGGGACGAGTTCAATCCACGCAGTCCGTCTGCCTCTAAATCATAGGTCTGCATTTCAGGCGGCCTTTTCGTGGGTTGTTGGACTGTCGTTGTGCGACCAGAAATATACGGTGGCCGGTTCAGGTTCCCAAACTCGGGCGTCTTCGATTCCTGGCAGGTTCACCAAGGCGCGGTATTCGCTGCCAAAGGCAACATATTGATCCGTTTCTGCCATCACTGCAGGCTTGCAAGCGATTGGGTCACGTACGACGCCAAACCCGTCTTTGGTCCCTACTACAAAGGTGAAAAACCCGTCCAGATCATCAATGCTGGATTCCAGAGCTTCACCTAAAGTGGCGCCATTCATCATTTTCCAGGTCAGGTATGCGGCACCAACTTCGGTGTCGTTCTCTGTCTGGATGGTAACGCCTTCGCGGCGCAACTTGCGGCGCAACGAGTTGTGGTTGGACAGCGACCCGTTGTGAACCAGACATTGATCGGACCCCGTGTTGAACGGATGTGCGCCCATTGTTGTCACGGCGGATTCCGTCGCCATGCGTGTGTGTCCAATGCCATGAGTGCCGCTCATGCCGCTGAGGCTGAAGCGGTCTGCAACATCCTTGGGCAGGCCAACTTCCTTGTAGATTTCGAGGCTTTCGCCACGACTCATGATACGAACCGTCGGCCGGATTTCAGCCAGCGCGGCGCGCGCGGCTTCGAACTGACGGGCGGGAATTTCCAAGACGGCATGTGTATCATTGTCTGCCTGACCAACCGTCACGCCAAGACTTTTGCCTAGCTCATCAGCCAAGTCGACAAAGTCCGTTTCGGGGTTGGGGGACTGAACTGTAATCTTGGTTTTGCCATCGGACTCAGAGCCGTAGATTGCAATACCGGCACTATCGGGGCCACGATCTGTCATCGTGATCAGCATGTCTGTCAGCATATTGCCCAGTTGGGGCGCAAGAGACTGGTCTTTGAGGAATAATCCAACAATTCCGCACATGGCTGGCAGATCTCCTTATGTGTTTCATTATGATTCGACGGTACCAACAAATCAGTGGGACATCAATAATCATAGGAAAGTTTTTTTCCTAAGAGGCAATGGGCGCGGCCTGTGTTTTTCGCGCCCATTGCAAGCATTCAAGGCTGGATCAATATCGTTCCAACTGTGCTTTCACCTTTTCTTCGTCACCGGTGTGGCGCGCCTTTTCCAGGTGCTCAGCTTCGCGGACGAATTGGATGCGATGCCAGCCAACCCAGAAGACGACACCAATGATGACCATTAGAACTTCGTAACCTTGGAAGGGATAGACCGGCCCGACTTCGGCCAGATCCACGGCCCAGTTTGTATAACCATTCGTAGACATATCTTACTCCCTCATTTCGCTGCTACGCCGCGGGCGGCCAGTTCTTCTTTATCGGCTTCGATAATGGCAGCTTTGGCGTCCTCATAGGCATGGTGTTCAGCGTAATCGAGACCCTGAAGTTCAACTTCTTCCGGGATGCGCAGTACGCCGGCAGCGGATTGCATTTTCGCCAGAGCCCAGCCTGGCAGGAACCCAAGGACAAAGAACATGATGACGGCACCCGTGATCTGACCGATCGGGTTGATGGTTGCATAACCTTCATATGGTGACGAAGGCACGCCCCACAGGACAAAGCCCGCGATGACCAGCCCGACGACACCTGCATAGCCATGCACGGCAACAGCACCGACAGCATCATCCAGCTTGAACCGACGCTCTACCCAGTAGTGCAGATTATAGACGATCACGACGCCGATTGCGGCAATGATCATCGCTTGGATCGGGTGATACAAATCATTTCCAGCAGACGCGGTGATGATACCGGCCAGACCGCCAGAGAAGGTCCAGAAGGCATCTCCCTTCGAGACGACATAGGCTGCCATCAACCCACCCGACAGCGACATCAGGAAGTTAAAGGTAATCGCCGACAGCGTGGTCGGGGCCAGATAGATGTTGGTTGCAGTCCAGGTGGCGCCAACGATCTGACCGTCGATAACCTCGGGCGAGATTACCGGAACGTTACAGGCGGCATAGAAGCCCCAGAACCCGGTATAGATCAGGAAAATTCCGATGGTCAGCAACCATGGATTATGTGGAGGAATATCCCGCGGCGTTCCATCTTTGGCGAACTTGCCAAGTCGTGGACCCAGTACCATGATCACACCAAGTGCGTAACCACCTGCGATTGCATGGATAACGCCTGACGCATATGCATCGTGATATCCCAAGATGCGCACCATCCAGCCACCATAGTGCCAGCCCCAAGCAGCGTCGATGATCCACCAGACGGACCCGATCATGACTGCATGGACCCACAAAGCCGATGACCTGATCCGTTCGATCACTGAACCAGAAACAATCGAGGCAGCTGTCCACGAGAACAGAAGGAACGCGGCCCAGAAGACCCCTGTGATTCTGTCGTCCAAATTGGTTGCCATTGTGTTCGCCCACGGTAGATTTGCGGCACCTGCTTCGGTGTCGAGACCGCCCCAGAACGGAAAGTTCGGGAACGCCCAGTAGATCCACCATCCAAAGAAGAAGAACGTGACCGTCACCAGCGGGATGATCATGATGTTTTTCATCAATGTGTGCATATGGTTACGGGCCCGGCTGGCGCCGACTTCGTACATGCAAAAGCCCACATGGATGAGGAACATGAAGACGACCGTTACCCAGTAATAAAACTCGGTAAAGACCGTCGTAAGTGCATTTAGATTGCCATCCACTTCGTAGTCTCCCTGTTGTTGCAGCAGGAGGTCTTTCTGCGAAGCATTTCCTGCTGGGAATAATTGTATACTAAGGGGACAATCTCATTGGCGACCTGTCAATAGATATGTGGGGCAAACATCTTTAAGGTCTGTGCTTGATGTATGTCCTCACACGTCCAAAAACGCACTAAACCACAGATAAAGAAAAGAAATATCAATATTCCCGGATGTTCTTAGGGTGCAAAAATTGCAGGCAAATATTCCCAACAGGAAAAAATTCTGCACACAAGTGTTGATTTTCAACCCAACATCGGCCTCAATATGGGCAACAAAAACGATCAACGGGAGAACCGAACCATGGCCATTCTTTGGAGGACGTCGGCCCTTGCGCAACGCCACGCCCAGATCGGCGGCGAGCTTGAAGACTGGAACGGGATGGGGACTGCTTGGTTCTATGACCAAAGCCCTGAACGTGCCAAAGCTGACTACGAAGCAATTCGAACCAAAGCTGGTCTTATGGATGTTTCCGGCTTGAAAAAGGTTCACGTGGTTGGTGAGGATGCCGCCTATGTCATTGATCGTGTCACCACGCGGAACGTCGAAAAGATCATGCCGGGACGGTCGACCTATGCCTCGATCCTGAATGCCGAAGGCAAGTTTGTTGATGATTGCATCATTTATCGCCTGTCGGTGAACACGTGGCTGGTGGTGCATGGCACAGGCACCGGAATGGAGCAGCTGACATCCGTGGCGGCGGGTAAGAATTGTTCGGTCATCTTTGATGATGACATGCATGACATGTCGCTGCAGGGCCCGGTGGCTGTAGACTTCCTGGCTAAGCACATCCCCGGAATTCGCGATCTGGCCTATTTCGGCATCATGCAGACCAAGCTATATGGCTGCCCGGTGATGATTTCACGGACCGGTTATACCGGCGAGCGCGGGTATGAGATCTTCTGTCAGGCCAAGCACGCCGTGCACTTGTGGGACAGCATTCTGGCTGATGGCAAGGATATGGGCATCGTCCCGGTCCAGTTCTCGACGCTCGACCTGTTGCGCACCGAAAGCTACCTGCTGTTTTACCCCGGCGACAATTCCGAAACCTATCCGTTCGATGGCGATACCTGCGGCGATACACTGTGGGAACTGGGCCTGGATTTCACTGTCTCACCTGGAAAAACCGGCTTTATCGGCGCCGAGAACCACTATGCATCGCAAGGCAAAGAGCGGTTTAAGATCTATGGCGTCAAACTGAACGGCACGACGCCGGCGGATGAAGGCGCGGATCTGCTGCAAAACGGCGAGAAAGTCGGCGTTGTCACCTTCGGCATGTATTCTGATATCAATGGTCACAATGTGGGTATCGCGCGGATGCCGGTCGCATGTGCATCACCCGGCACCAAGCTGACGGTGCGCAACGGCGATGGGACAGAAATAACGGCAACTGCGGAAGAGATGCCGTTCTACGATCAGGACAAATCGATCAGAACCGCAAAGGGCTGAATTTCAGGGGGCGCGACGGACACACCGTGGCGCCCTTTTCCTATTGAGGGCACAATGTCAAAGTTCGAATTTCCCAAGTCAATCGCAAGCCGCCCGGTCTGGGGCGCGCTAGAGGTTCGCCAGGGCGAACATCATCTCATGATAGCCGAGGCCGAAGGGGCCGAAGCCATTCTCGATATCGCAACACCTGACCTGATGGCCAAAACCCATCTGATCTATATCCCGAAAGGCACGGATTTCGCAGAAAAGCTAAGGGCATTGAACCCTGCTCAGTTCTATGAAGGCCCGTCTTTCGAGGCGTCTCTGACGCGCATTCGCCGGGTTCTGGAGGACGCGCATATGGGATTGCAGGTCTACCTGACCGGCACCGAAGGCATGATGGGGCAGGCCATGAATGAAGTGATGGCTGTGGGTCTGCCACACACGGCGATCCAGACCGAACATCGCGGATCGGTCGCCCGTCGGATGCAATGTGTGCATTGCAAAGGCATCACCGAAGACGTCGAGATTGACCCGTTTGTCTGTTCACATTGCGGCCTAAACCTGTTTGTGCGCGATCACTACTCCCGCCGTCTTGCCGCCTATCAGGGCGTCCGTATCGACGCCGAGGATCATGGTAATGTGCCCGAGTCGAAGGGGATTTACGAATGAGCGGTGCTGAGAAAATTCAGGTCAAGGTGACCGAGATCACTCCGCTGAACGAGTTGGTGACGCGGTTCAGGTTCGAACGTATCGACGGCGCGCCATTACCAACCTTTTCGGGCGGGGCACATACTGTGGTCGAAATGCAGGATGGTGCCATTACACGGCTTAACCCCTATTCGTTGATGTCAGATCCGTTTGATCAGTCATCTTATACAATTTCTGTTCGACGCGATGATGAGGGCAGGGGGGGGTCGCTGTTCATGCACCGCCAGGTCAAGCTGGGCGACGAGATGACCATCAGCTATCCGGTCAACTTGTTTTCACTGGACTTGCGCGCCCGCAAGCATCTGTTTCTGGCCGGTGGCATCGGGATCACCCCGTTTCTGGCGCAGATTAAACAGTTGGAACTGCTGCACGGGCATTGGGAGTTGCATTACGCGTGCCGAAACACTGCCTTGGCATCTTATGCTGAGCAACTGACAGACAGACATCCGAACGAAACCCATCTGTACTATGACGATCAGAGCCAGGCGATTGATCTGAAAAATCTGCTCAGCGGGCAACCCCTGGGAACGCATGTGTATGTGTGTGGTCCAAAGGGCATGATCGACTGGGTCCGAAACACGGCTGCCGCCGAAGGCTGGCCCGAAGATTGCGTGCACTACGAAGAGTTCCTGGCGCCTCAGCCCGGCAAACCGTTCGAGGTGCGCTTGGCGGCATCGGATAAGGTCATTCATGTGGGTGAAAACGAAAGCCTGCTGGAGGCCATCGAACGTGAAGGCGTGGACGCACCGTATCTGTGCCGCGGAGGGGCCTGCGGTCAGTGCGAAACCGTTGTGCTCGACCATGAAGGTAATTTCGTTCACCGCGATCACTGGCTGACCGGCGAAGAAAAGGCCGCGGGCAAGAAAATCATGCCCTGTGTATCGCGCTTCGAGGGCAAGTCCCTCGTGCTGGACCGTTGAGAGGAGGCCCAACATGACCATTCAATTCAACGACGAATCCTTCCGCGATGACTATACGTTTCACAACTCGGACTGGGCGATCAAACGCTTTCCGTTTCCGTTTCACGAAGACAGCTATATGTATTCGGTCAACATGGAACAGCATCGCGGCGGGCCCAAAGGATCGGTCTACGAGATGCGATTCGACGTCGACGAACACTATGTGTCCGAGATGAAAGACCGCGCCATGGTATTGGATCAGGATCCGTTGCGCTGCCAGTCACTGCCGCATATGACTTTGGCCGGTTGGGACTTGCTGGAGCTGATCATGGTCAGCAAATCCGAAGACTATCCCGATCTGTTCGAACTGCATCGCAATGGCAACCAGTGGCGCTGGGTCAACAAACCGATGGGCATTGATCACAGCTTTACCTTCATGGACGAAACCACGCTTCCGTACGGGCCGATGGAATACATCACCCGTCAGGCACAGGGTGATTTCGCCGTGCTGGATCAGCGTGACGAGATGCTGTGGATGGACGCGGGAATGGTGACGACCCAAGCGGATTGGAGCCTGGATTTTGACATCGGAATGAACTTTTTCGAATGGCACGCGCCGGTTCCCAAAGCCCATGAAATGGGCATTTTCCAACGCGCCCTGAAATTCCTGCTGAACATTCAACAGGGTGCCCCGGCACGGCGTCTGAATTGGACTATGACAGTGAATCCGCTGCTGGATACCAGCCCGGAGAACTATCACAAATGGGGTATCCAGAAGACGACGCTGACACCTGAAAACATAGCGCACAAACAGTATCTGCGGGTCGAGTTGCAAACCTTTTTCCGTCTACCGCGATCCAACGCCCTGGTATTCCCGATCCGCTGCTACCTGTGTAGTTTTCAGGACCTGATGACCGTTCCCAAATGGGGCCGCCGTCTGCATCGGGTCATCCGGGACCTGCCGGTCGAGCTGGCAACCTATAAAGGGTTCATCGATAACCGCCCCATGATGTTGGACTATCTCAGCCAGTTTGACGACGGGTTGCCCACGTCTCCGGGGATCTGGCCGGACTTGGAAACGGAACCACCTTTGTCTAAGTAAGCGAGACTTGCGAAATTTCTCAACTCATATGATTGATCCGGGCGAAGCGCCTTGGCTCATCTCGAGTGACGATTTTGCATTGTATGACGTGCTTGCGCTGCTTCGCGGGTCATTTCAGTACATGGATGCCCGGATCGACCCTCCGTCTTCTATCCATAGTCTGAACGTGGAAGGAATGCAGGTGCATTGTCAGGGTGGCGGCGAAATCTGGGCCGTCGGGCGACCACTTTTCGCGTGTATGTTTCTGACGCCCAAGCCCGACAGTTTATACCTTGGAAAGCTTGCGGTGAAGGATGGATTGCGGGGTCAGGGTATCGGCCGCAGGTTAGTGCATCATGCCGCACGCCGTGCAGCAGAGCTTGGCTTACCTGCGCTGGAACTGGAAACACGCGTGGAACTTACTGAAAACCATCGCGTATTTTCGAGGCTGGGGTTCACGATCGTAAGCACGGGCAGTCGCGAAGGTTATGACAGACCCACAGATTTCTTATTGCGCAAACCGATCAGTTTGTCTGCGGATAGCTGATCACTGATATATACCGCGCCGGAAGACTGACAAGCCGTTCGGGCCCATGCGGAGCATCTGCATCAAAGAACAGGGTATCGCCGGGTTTTAGCGGGTAAATCTGGTCCCCGTGGCGGTAATCCACCTCACCGTCCAGCATGTAAATCGTCTCGATCCCGCCATGTTGGAAAGTTGGGAACACATCTGATTCAGCGGTCAGGGTAATCAGATACGGTTCGACGATCACGCCGGATCCGTTGGCACCAATATGTCCCAACAGGTTATACTGATGGTTCGCACGTGTTCCTTCACGCTCCAGTTCGACGCCTTCTCCTGCTTTTGTATGAACCGCCTCGCGGCGTTCTTCAAACTGTCGGAAAAAGCTTGTCAAAGGAACCGAAAGCGCATCCGCCAGCGATTGCAGAGTCGTCAAGGACGGCGACGTATTTCCGTTTTCGATCTTGGACAGCATGCCAATCGACAGGCCGGTCAACTGGGCCAGCTCTGCGACCGTTATGTTCTGCTGTTTGCGAAAGGCACGAACCTCGCGGCCGATGGCAACTTCAAGAACTTTCTCTCTGTCACCCGAACGAACGGAATGTGGGTCCTGCGTCAGGTTTGCTGCCATTTCTTTGTCGCGTTTTTTCAATTTCATTCTTTCAACGTCTTGCTACACGTGTCCAAACCGGTTCTGCAAGCAGGCGCGGCGCAATACCCAATTCTATTCGGATTACCATAGCATCAGTTTTTCCTGATAGTAATATAATCATGCTGACAGAAAACAGAATAGAGATCGGGTTCTCACTGTTTGACGGCTTTCACGGCTCTGACGCCGATGTCCTAAATCAAGGTTCGGCAGCTGTGGCAAGGATGCTTGGTACACCAGAACGTCTTAGGTTTTGACCCTTTCATCGGGCACTTCCACAAGAGACCTCAACCAGCGACGCGGATTGACGCCGATCACCCTTAAGAACTCGCGGTTGAAGTTCGACTTGGTGTTAAACCCGCTGGCCAACATCGCCTCGGTCACCGATTTTCCAGTCTTCATTACGGCGCAAGCGTGAGATATCCGATGCCTATTGATGTAGCGAGATACATTCTCGCTTTTGCCTTTGTTGATTGCGCTTGAAAGCTGCTTTTCTGGAACCTGCAATTTTCGGGCCAACCGGGCCAATGTGAGATCGGGATCGAGATATGGCTTATGTGTTTCCATATAGGCGTCGAGCTTTTCGACAATAGCGGTGTCACGGGTTTTATCTTGCTTGGAATACGCATCGCGACTGTCAGAGCCAATGCTCTGGCTTTCGATTGCATGCGATAGGCTGAGCGCCCCTAATATGAGCAATGTGATTGCGGAAAACAGGCTTGGCAGCCAGAGCAAGACCTCGGTGTCTCCGGATGCAAGGCGGACTCCAATGAATATGTCGCTGCCTGCTGAGGCGATCAAAGCGATGGCCAGAACACGCCAAACCCAAACAATCATGCGACCGTTTTCTAAGCGGCTATGGGGCAAACTATCTTCGCCGCGCAAGAGCATAAACGCGATGGCGATACCGTATGCCGCAAAGAGAAAGGGGATCAACACGTCCAGCGCTTCGGGTTGGGTTGCCAGAAAACTTATCGCAAGCGCCGGACCTACCGCATGCAAATACAAGTCCTGTCTGCGCAGATAACCCACCGAGGCCTGACGAAAGGACAGCCACGCGGATGCGGCAATTACGGTCGCAAGAATGGGCTGAACGACCCTGAGACCCGTAAAGCCATAATATTGCACAAGCGCGATAACCGCACTTTGTGCTGCGCAACATCCGATGAGGACCAAAAGCGTGGGATGGGTTTTGCGGGTCAGAAAGCGATGTAAAAGAAAGCCCGAAAGCAGCAGGGCAGTAATCATTGGGATCGGTAGAACTGGCATCAGGGGGGTCCGTTTTCGTCTGTCATAGGACCTAAATCCTGATCTGCGCGACCTTAAACCGGATTCAGGTCGTATGAAATCCCGACAGCGTCTGAATGTAGGCCGACACTAATGCCACCCTACAAAAAAGGCGCGCCATGAAACTTCCTCTTCTTACCCTCGTCATGACTCTTTCGGCGGGCACGGAAATTGCTGCACAAGATGTCGGCCTCGTCGAATTGACGATTGCCGCACCTCATCATGATCAGGACATGCAAATGGCTGTCATGTTCCCTGCGGCAGGTCAGCGCCAGACTATGTTTGCAGAAAATGCAGTGTTCTATGGAACAGCAGTAGTCGAAAACGCCAAGCCGGTGCCAGGGCAACATCCGGTTGTTCTTCTCTCACACGGATGGGGCGGCAATTATGCACGAATGGCGTGGCTTAGTGCGGGGTTGGTCTCGCACGGTGCAATCGTAGTGGCAGTAAACCATCCAGGCAGCACGACCTTAGATTTGGATTTTGATACCGCATTTAATCATTGGACCCGCGCCCAGGACATGTCCGCCGCGTTGGATCACGCGCTGCAAGACCCGGTTTTCGCCCCCCTCATCGACACTTCACGGATCTACGCAACGGGCTTCTCTTATGGTGGCTGGACAGCCCTTTCGCTTGCGGGCGTCCAGGGCAATCGTGACGGATTTTTCGATTATTGCGAGGCCGCAGGGGCAGGGTCACAATTTTGCGCAAAGTTGACGGCAGAGGGCGTCGATGTAACCGCAATCGACCAGGAAAAATATGAGGCATCATACAAGGATCCACGGGTCAGTGCCGTCGCAGCCATTGATCCGGGACTAACTTGGGATCTTGCGCATAAGGATGTGCGGGACGTGACAGCCTCGCTTTTTCTGATTGGATTGGGTGACGGGGCCGACAGGCTGAATGCAACAGACACGAGCGCCCTGGGAAGCAATTTTGAGGCGCTGGTTCCTCAGGCCGCGGTGATGACGATCGCGCCCGCAACGCATTTCACCGCGCTTGGATTATGTAAGCCCGCCGGTGAAGCGATTTTGATCGAAGAGCAGGACGATCCTGTTTGCACTGATCCTGGGGGAACGGACCGCGCCCAAGTCCTTGATATGATAATTGACAGTTTGGCCGCTCATTTCGATCTGAATTAGTGTATTTCGGACACTTACATATCGGCATTGCATCCAATGGTGCGGGCCGACCATACCCCTCAGCGGTATACCAAAAATTCGTAGTTGGCTTGCCGCTACCTGCCACTGGCTTTCTTCGTGCCCCGGTGATGGGCGAGATCGATGAGCCGTCTGAATGTTGGGCATTCCAAATGCGATGGCGCCGGGCAATCCGCCACATGTCGCAGGGTATCGCGCAGCGCCGTCAGCTCGCGGATTTGCCGATCCAGCGCATCCGCACGAATGTGAAACTCTTGCCGGGGGATATTCGGAGATCCATCAAGGCCGAACATCCCCGAGATTTCCTCAAGTGAAAACCCCGCAGATTTGCCCATCGTGATCAGGGCTAGTTGCAATAAGACATCCGGCGTGAACTGCCGACGAAGCCCGTGCCGCGCAACAGACGAGATCAGGCCAAGCTCATCATAGTAACGCAGCGTTGAAGTTGGGGTACCGGTCTTTTTCGACACCTCGCCTATATCCAAAAGTTTCATGCTTGACCTCAAGTCGACTTGAATTCGTAACGTCGCCTTTTGTAGCGATTCCGACAAGAGGAAAATAGTCGTGCACATCAAATCAAATGCATTGAAGACAACGAGACCCGGCGCTTTGTTGTGTTTCTCCCTGTCCATGCTGCTGGCCTCATTGGGCACCAGCATTGCCAATATCGCCTTGCCTGCAATCGCCCAGGACCTGAAGGCGCCGGTACATCAAGTGCAATGGGTGGTGATCGCATATCTCGCGACACTGACGCTGTTCTCTGTGCTGGCTGGACGACTTGGGGACCGCTTTGGACGACAGCAGATGCTGATCTTCGGGCTTATACTTTTCGCGCTGGCCTCTGCGTTTTGCGGCTTGGCGCCCAATCTCAAGGTGTTGAGTGCCGCGCGGTCTCTTCAGGGAATTGGTGCTGCATTCCTCATGGTGCTGACCGTCGCACTTGTTCGCGATATTTTTGAAACAGAGCGTGTCGGGCAAGCCATGGGCCTGTTGGGCACGATGTCGGCGGTCGGAACTGCACTGGGACCTTCGTTGGGTGGGGTGCTGATTGGAAAACTCGGGTGGCAAGGAGTGTTCTTTGCCCTGGTGCCGATGAGCCTGACTACGGCCATTTTGGCCGTTCGGCTTTTGCCCGCAAGTGTTTCCTCTGGGATAACACCTCTGGTCGGACTAACTGCACTGCGAAAGAGCGGCGCTATCCCCGGCCTTGCAGCAAATTTTCTGGTGGCAAATGTGATGTTGACCACTTTGCTGATAGGCCCCTTCTTTCTGGGGCAGTCTCTTGGGCTGAGCGCGGCGAAAGTGGGGCTTGTCATGTCGATCGGACCAATCATATCAATCTTCCTCGGCGTCCCATCGGGTCGGCTTGTGGATGCATGGGGGGCGGCGCGTGTTCTGTCGCTTGGGCTCATTGCTCTGACCACCGGGACCTTTGCACTTGCGATCCTGCCAGTCGCATTCGGTGTCATTGGTTACATTGGCGCAATCAGCATCCTGACACCGGGATACCAGTTGTTTCAGGCGGCCAACAACACCATGATAATGGTAGGGGTTCGGGCAGATCAGCGGGGGACAGTTTCAGGGCTGCTTGGCTTGTCGCGCAATTTGGGACTTATTTTCGGAGCCTCTGTCATGGGGACGGTCTTTTCCTTTGGGATTGGCGCCCGCACCGTCGAGGCGGCATCTGCTGAAGCTATTGCCAACGGGATGCAGCTCACCTTTGTAATCTGCGGGGTATTGGCCATCGTGGCGTATTGGCTTTCGCGTCGAACTTCGTTGAAGAGCGTCACCAGTAAGACAGTCGCGAGACAATGATAAAGGAGGTCGCAGACCTACCGATGAACACTTTTAAACCTGCCCCAATAGACGGCTTGAACGTACAGATTTGGGGGCATGGCGATACGCCCGCGCTCATTTTCCATGGGGGGCCAGGGTCGGGTCTCAACCCGCAGCACACAGCCTATTTCGACGCCGACCGCCATCGGGTGGTTCTTTTTGACCAACGCGGAACAGGGTTGTCGGGCAGAGCTGGTCGGGTCACAGCAAACACGACTCAGCACACCCTACGCGATGCCGAGGCCATCCGGATGGCCCTGGGATATGAAGATTGGATTGTGCTGGGTGGTTCATGGGGTGGCGCACTGGCATTGGCCTACGCATCCGCTCATCCTGATCGGGTACGCGCATTGATCGTGCGCAGCACGCATATCTGCCGCCCTTCAATGGACCAGTGGATGTTGCGCGATAGGGCAAAGCGTTTCGAAGCCGGGCAGCGTGCGCGCGGCCTGTTTCTCGATCCTCTCGATGAGACTGAACAGCTCCATCCTGCCATAGCATGGTTTGCCCGTATGGAAGACAATGACGCGCAAGCACGTGAGGCAGCCCGCCGTGTGATGGCCCTTGAAGATGCGTTTCATGGCCCGCAACCCGGCACTGTGCGGCTTCCGGCAGCCGTCACCCAATGCGACATAAATCGCACCCGCGTTTACCTTTGGTACTGGCTTAATAATTTCTTCCTACCTGCTACCGGCCCCGGAGATCCAAATACAATCGCCGTACTCCCACATCGTTTGATCCATGGAGCGGATGACCTAATATGCCCGATTGAACCTGCCCGTGCCTTTGCCCAAGCTGGAAAGCTTCAATTTGAGGAGATTGAGAGACTGGGTCACAACGGGTTGGCGCCGCAGATGATCGCTGCTGTGCGCCAAGCCGTAGATGATTTGAGCGGTTGAGTATCGAGCAGAAGCGCGTTCTCAAATCGGACAATCGCGGCAATTCCGAGTGCGCGGAATTTGGGTTCAGGGCATCGTCATTTTTTTGGCTGCGTGAGTTGGCTGAAGCAAAGCGCGATGCCTGACCGCCTTCGATTCCGTATGCGAGAGACGAGGGACAATCCTGGCAGGTCATTCCGCTTCGCGCGTCGATGTTGTTCAGCAGTTTATATCGTTTGCCCGGTAATCTTTTGGTCGATTATTGTGCCAAGGCGACCCATCTCACGCGATTTAAAAAGCTGTTTGTTCTTGCTCGGCATTCACGTTGGCTGTGGCACCTAACAACCCAATGGCAGGAATAGTTAAGCTATCTATGAGGCGCATGTTTAGCCTCGCCCGGTGCCAGCTCCGTATGAGGCACATGATTACGATTCGAAATATTTTTCGAAGCTATTTTTCTGCATATGTGTAATCGAAATAGAAAACTCCGACCACGGGCAATACTGCACCGTATCATCTGGGCAGGATCACTTTAGTCAGCCACAACCTCAAAGGTGACAACGATGGCGGTGTTTTCGCTGCCTTTGGTGTATACGCGCCCCTGATATTGGCCGGGTTCTGCCAGATCATGAATGGTGAGGCTTACGGCAACGTCGACGGCCTGTCCCGGGGGAATACGGACTGCGGAAGGTTGGATGCTCATCTTGTCGGTTGGCAACACGTTGCCGTCGCGGCTGATCATGTCGCCCGGTTCGAACTGCAAGTCGACAACGTCTGCTCCGGCAGGTGCAGCAAAGGATAACAGAATGGTTCCTGTCTCACCGGGCCTGCAGGACTTGCGGCAGTGAAAGGGTCCGTCCAGCTGTTGTGTGGTGCTGTTTTCCGCATTCAGAATGCCCCGTGCGATCTGAGATATCGGAAGTGTATCCTGCTCCGGAACGGCCTTGGTGGCCGTGCGGAGAGCGCTGACAAATGGTTTTCGCTCGAAATAAGGCATAGCTTAATGTGCACAGCCTACAGCGTTTAGTAAATGACAAACTTGAAAGGAATGCGTATTGGATTCGGCGGTGGATTCACGGGATTTCGAAATTTAAGATATTGAATATCTACAAAAAATAGGGCGAGTGTTAGACTTGACGCGCCACCAGATAATCCATGAACTGACCAAGAAACGCGCGCGGCGCCGCGTTGGTATTTGCAAATACAAGATCGAATTCCCGACGGGCCGCCGCAAGCAGGTCATTTGCTGCGGCCTGAGCATATTCAATGCAAGAATAGTGGTTCATCCGCGCCAATACCCATTCGACCTCTTGTTCCGAACGGGCCGTTCTTGGCTTTTCCAGAAACTCTGACAGTCGGGACTGTTCCTGCCGATCCGCCTGCGCCCCAAGACGGCCCAGCATCAGCGTGCGTTTGCCTTCGTAGATATCCCCGCCGATCTCTTTGCCGTATTTCCCCTGGCTTCCCACAAGATTCAGAACGTCATCCTGGATCTGAAAGGCGGCCCCCAGAAAAAAGCCGAACGCGTTGAAGTCATCCAGATTCAGCGTTCCGGAGGCGACATCGTCTGGGCGCGCGATCAGGGCACCTATACGCATCGGGTGAATGAAGCTGTACCAGCAGGTTTTCTTCAGACACATGGTCAGGTAGTCGGACGGGCTGAGGTCAAGGCGATTGTCTTTTATCCATCCCAATTCAAGAGCTTGGCCCTCGATCGACTCTTTCAGCAGGTGATCAAACTCGTCCACCACGCGCGCGCCGGTCATCGGGCCCAGAGGGCCGAGGTTCTGGCGAAGCAGGCTAAGCGCCAGAGATTGCATGCCGTCGCCGATATTGATCGCCAAAGGCACACCAAGACGTTTGTGCATACATTCCCGACCCCGTCGGAAATCGCTGAGGTCTTCGATATCGTCATGAACCAGAAATGCATTGTGCAGCAATTCGATGACCGCAGCAGCAATTTCGGCATCCTCGGCCTTTCCGCCGAATGCTTCACACGTGGCCAGAAGAAGGGCAGGTCTAAGTCCTTTGCCCGAGGTTTCGATATAGTCTCGCATAGGCCCATAGAGATAGGCTTGCGGCTCACCCGTTGGCATTTTGTCCAACAGTACCTTGCGCGCCTGATCGCCATAACGCGTCAGTTGCTCAAGGAAGCCTTGCGTGGCCGCGGATGCCGGCTGCGCCTTGGGAACAGTCACCTGTCAGCCCTTCTGTGTGATGATGACTTTGCGACCGGACGTGTCGGTTGGCGGTGAGGTCGCCTCGACAATGCCGATCGCCAGATCTTCAGCAAAGTCCGCGCCGGGGATCGGTGTGTCCCGGCCCGGCAGATGCGCGGCCATCAGATTATAGAGCTCTGGAGGTGCCGCGACCATGCGCAACGCGTCCGAGATCGCAGGGTCTTCGACAATTCCGCCGGGCTTGGAGTATTCGGCCGTCAGCGGACCAATCGCGGCCAGCGGTCCTTGCCCACCACGTTTGGTGCCGGTGGCGTCTTGTCCCATGCGCAAAGCGGCCTCGACAGCGATGGCAAAGCGTTCATCCCAGGGCTCACCCGCCTGATATCGGGCATAGTCATAGGCCCGCAGGGGTTGCAGGATGTCGGGCTCATGCAGATCCCAGATTTCACAGGGCTGCGCCTCAGAACCACTGCGCCGCAGGATGGCATTGACGGCTCTTCGGGCAGCCTCATTTGCGCCTTCCATGGTGGCCAGGTCGGTGTTGGTCCGGACGTAGTCGGACGCAAGCATGAAGTTCGGAATCAGCGTCGCCGCTTCGGGCCGCAGCCGCCAGCTGTTGATGCGGTTTACCAACAACGGTTCGACATTGCTTTCTCGGGCAGGATGATCTGGGTCCTCGACGATGTCGGGATCCAGGAACCAATAGTGCAGTTCTTCATCCCTGAGGACGATGTTGCCATCAACGTTCAGGCTGCGTTTGAGCTGTTCCCAGACCTCTTTGGCGATTTCTTCACGAGAGCTGTCGCGCGCGGTTTTTCCGTTTGTGCCCGGCTTGTCCCATTCGGAAATATCGACCGAGAGCAATCCCTTGGTCTTACCGTCGGCCCAGTTTTCAAAATCTATCTGGGACCAGAATTGTTTTTGCGAAACAGCCGTCAGCGCCCAAGGGCTGTCGATAAAGATCACATGGCCATGGGCCAGTTCAACATCCTTGGTCAGGTAAAACTGTATGCCATTCATCCATTGCACGTCTTCGGCAAGCAATGGCAGCTTGGCCAGACCCGGATCTACCTTTGTCATGGCCGGCGTCACCAAAGGTGCAATGCGTTCAATGGGCAAGGCGCTGATGAACCAATCACCGGTGACCTGCTTTTGCGTGCCGTCCTGTTCAACCGTGGCGCTGGCAATTCGGCCGTTTCGGCATTCAATCCCGGTCACCTTGGAATCGAAATGGTACACCACACCCCGGCTTTTCAGATATTCCAGCCAAGGCTGAATCCAGACCAGATTGGTCGGCCCGTTCAGCAGCCTGTTGCTGGTCGCCTCGGGTGTTGCGATCCCAAGCTGCAGTTGAATGGCGACATCGCCAACGGTCTTGGTGCTTGCGGTTGTCGCTTTGGCTGCCACCAGTGACCGGGTCAGGCCGATTGCCAGAAACTTCTGATAGGCCTCGGACCGCTCCGCGGCGCCGATGAATTCCCACCAGCCGATACGTTCATACTCATCGAACCGGCGCTCTTTGCACGAGGTCGCAATGCGCCACATGCAACCAAGGAAATGTTCGATATCCTCAAAGTCGATTTCGTTGCGCGGCGAGATTGTATAGGCAAAGGTCTTGAGCGCATTGGCGACCTCTTTTAGCGATTGTGGAAACCGCTCGGGTACGATGATACCGGGGTGGTCGAACTGGCTGACCAATACCTGGGTTGTCGGAACCAGATTGTCGTAGCAGGTGCCCTTGTCATAATAGGGCGTGCGCGACATCGTATTGGTGATGTGCCGGTAGAAGTTGGGGAAGAACCGGAACCCATGTTCACCGGGCAACCAGGGGCGTTTGACACCGGGTGGCAGGTCATAGCCGTGCATCCCGATCCAGTCTTTCAGCGCTCTGATATGTTCCTCTTTCGAACCGTGATCGTCTTCACCTTCAAGCACGGGAATGCTGCGTGCCTTGCCGCCGGCGATAAGCTGACGCTCATACACTTCGACTTCGAAACCCCGTTCGATCAGCTCATGCGCGGCGCTCATCCCGCCGACGCCTCCGCCTAATATGACCACCTTTTCAGCCATCGGATGTTCCTTTCGCGGAATAGACGTCAAATCGCAGGGTGATGTCGGACAGGCTGGCCTCTCCGATTCCGAAACCCTGCAGACGGTTGATCCACATATAACGCGGATTCGAGGTCAGATACCGGGGTGCCAGCCGAACCGGGGCACTGGGTGGCAGCTTGCCCTTGGCAAGGGCGGCATAGCCATCCGTACCGAAATCGCAGATCCCGGTATCGTCGAACATGACCGGGGCACCGCCGGTTGTCGGATTGATCAGCGCCTTGGCATGCAGAATACCCACGCCATCAGGGCGCACGCGCATCCAGTCTCCGCCCACGGGCTCGATCGTTCCGTTCAGGTTCGGGCCGGTCACGGTACCGCCTTCTTTGATCGCAAAATGCAGCCATATGCCATCGGGAGTTTCACCCGATGGGTTGAAGTTGCCCGAAAACGGCACCTCAAAATGGGCGATATGATCCAGCACCGGACTGGATGTCTCGTGTTTTGGCGCGCGATCTTCTGGTTTCGGCGCGACCGCGTTTCCGGGGTCATAATCGCGCCCGCCCGAGGTCAGAACCGGCCGCCAGGTCATCTGTTTTCCCACAGCGGGAACGGGCAGGGCCGCTGCAAATTGTTGCAACCCCGTTTGTGGATCCTGACCCAGTGGCCACCCACGGACAGCCCGTTCAGGTCCGCCGCCTTCGCGATAGAACAGGCGCAGCGTGTCATGCGGAGATATCGCAGGCCCGGCCTCAACCAGAACCCGCTGTACCCCGGTGGCTGCTTGAAAGGCGGCCTCGGACCAGCGCAGGGTGACCCCGCCGTCGCTGAATTCCCGCATACCCATCGCGCCGGTCAGCACGTGATGGTCGAGATAGCCTGAGCTTCTTTGATCCTAAGGCGGAATTTCTGCTGAACGCGGAAGATATGATCGCCATCTGCCGAGGTCTGCAGATATTTGACAGCAATGTCAGAAGGCACAACAATCTCAACCGGTGCGCCCTGCAAAGACACCAGCACGGCCTTGTTCACCGGAAATGCGCCAGACCGCAGCAGCGGCCCGTCCAGAAATGGCAGAATGCTGTCGCGGGGCAGGACCATCGAGTTTTCCATCGGTGTCGTGACCGCCTGGAACAGGCCGTTACCCATCACACAGGCATAGGGTCCAAGATGACCCAGGGATTCCAGTTGACTGATACCCGCAACCACGGCCTCGAATACCTCGGGGCCGGTAGGCTTTTTCTTGGAACCGCTGGAAATGGGTTGTGCCTCCCCCGCTTCCAGCAGGCCTTCGTATTTTCCACCACCGCTTACGGTATAAACTGGGGGCAGCGTGACGGGTGCGCCGGGCGCGGGTTGGGGGCCTTCACCGGTGCCGGCCTGACCGTTAAAAATGATCTCATCCTCGACCCGTGCGACAATGGCAGCCGCCCGGCGGAACATGATCAGCGCGGCGGCCAGTTCAGGATCTGCAAGCTGTGCGCCTTTGACATGGACGTTCACGGACACTGTCGACAGCCGCGTCGTATCAAAATCATTCACGCCAAAGCGCATCTTTGGACCGGTCGCTTCGGGAACCAGTTCAAGCTTGTTCAGAGGAACCGATTGGGTATCAGCCGGTAGCGGGCCGTAGAGCGGCAGAAAACTGGCAGCAATACGCGCGCGCAACGCTTCATCGTGGACGGCCTTGTTCACAGCGTCCCACTGCTGCTGGTCCAATTCAAGTGCTTCGGTCATCGTCTCCCCCTTCTGGATGGCACTGCGCGGTTAAATCTGGCAGCTATCTAATTTCATAACGTTTTAGCAAATTTGTTCAGGCAATCCAGAGCGCGTTTCTCTTGAACAACTGCCCCGATGTCACGTGCAAGCTGCAGGGCTTGATTTGCCTCGGTGACAGCTTGGTCAAGGTCGCCACGGGCGGCCAATGCTTTGGCGCGCACACGGTGATATTCTGGCTTGTTCAGCATCTCTCCACGCTCCCACCCGGGCGTGCAAACATGTTCAAGCCGGTTCAGGGCATCCTCGATATGACCCTGATCGATCAACAGCTCGGACAGGACAATCTGGTTTTGCGGGAAGGTAAAGTTGCCGCCAGCCTGGGACACAAGGTCCATATAGGTCCCGACACGAGCAGCCCCCCCGATCACGTCACCTTTGCCCGCCTGAGCCAGACCCAGATAGATATCCTGCATTGCGTGAAGATACAGGAACCCTTCTTCGTCCGCGATCCGAC
The DNA here is from genome assembly GCF_059611825.1 of Ruegeria sp. CDSA221. NCBI lineage: Bacteria > Pseudomonadati > Pseudomonadota > Alphaproteobacteria > Rhodobacterales > Roseobacteraceae > Ruegeria > Ruegeria sp. CDSA221. The sequence goes on along the minus strand of NZ_JBXWPK010000008.1, from coordinate 162,681 downwards.
GCGCTTCGTTCATCGTATCGTCCAGCAAGTCCCATTCGCCCGCATACGGAAGGAACATCGACGACGCGCCCATAATGTAGACAAGGTTGGGGGCGTGTTCGAACGGCTTGCTGATTTCGATCGACTTCAGGCGGGCCTCTTCGGCCTCGTCGAATTTGCCAAGCTGCCACAGAAGACAGCCCTGAATGGCAAAGAACGACGCGCTGGTCGAGGACTGGGTCATCGGCATCATGGCCATGTCAAGCTCGGGCGTGATCAGGGCAAGGCCCCGTTCAAGCTGTCTTTCGCAATCGGCAAACTCGCCGCGGAAATAATGAGTATAGCTGAGTGCCCGAGCAGCAAGGACGTTTGTAACCGGATCCGGTGCAAGGCTGGCCATGCCGTCAAGGGCCTGCGCCATCTCAAGTGCGCGGTTCATCTGGCCCGACACAAAGAAATGCGTCCATCGGCAGAAGGTTGCGGCAAACAGGGTTTCGCCCGCACCCAGCGCCTGTGCAAGATGCATCGCACGGGCTGCGGTCTGCCCAACCTGTGTGGATGACCAACCGTGTATCGCCATGAACGCAGGCAATACATTCATCTGAACGCCAAGCTCTACCCCATCTCGTTCGGGACCGCCGGGCATCGTTTCGATATTGCGCAATGCGGCCTGAAAAGCGGCAATCGCCGGTAGGTTCGCAAGGCGGCTGAGGGCCTGTTCACCCGCCAGAACCCAGTGGGTAACAGCCTCGCCCTTAAGACCGCCTAGATCGCAGTGATGCGCCACGGTATCCGGTGTAGGGTTACCAAAAGCCTTGTGACCGGCCAGCAATTCTTTGGCGATTTTCAGGTGAATCTGTTCCCGGTCTTCAAGTAAAAGCGACTGGTACGCTGTGTCCTGCACCAGCGCATGGTGGAACGTGTAAGTCGGCGCCCCGGCTTCGCTGGTGATGGATACCAGACCTGCACCGATCAGTTGGATCAATGCTGATTCCACATCCGTGTCCTTGGGTGCTACCGCATGGATCATCGCCGACGTGAAGCTGCGGCCAATCACGGATCCCAACTGCGCTACAGGTCGCGCATTTTCCATCCGGTCCAGCCGCGACATCAGCGAGTCATGAAGAGTTGCGGGGATACTGAGGGTTCCCATTACCCCGGCGTCGATGGGCACGTCCTGCGGCAGCTGATCCAGAACCGCCTTGGTCATTTCCTCGATATAAAGCGGCACACCATCGGCTTTTTCGACAATCTGTCTGACCAAAGTGACCGGCAGGCTGCGCGGTACGGCAACACGGCGCACCAGTTCAGACGCTTCGAGAACCGAAAGAGGTGTCAATTCGACGATTGACGCGCGGCCTTCAAAATGTTCCGGAGGCTCGTATTCAGGGCGGTGCGTCAGAACCACAAGGATGGGCAATTGGTCCAAGGCGTCGATCAGCGCGTCCAAGGCATCCAGCGTGGTTGCGTCCGCCCAGTGCACATCTTCGAATACCAACAGCAATGACCCGCGTTCATCGCAGATGCTCCCGGCACAGCGGATCAGCAAATCCAAAGATTTGCGGGCTTTCTTGATCGGATCGGGTTCGACCGGAGCGTCAGTTTCAAACCCGGCCAAATCCAATAGCAGCGCAGCATCTTCTTCGGTCAAACGAGAGGCGTTTTTCGCGTATTCCCTGATCGACTCGGTTACCTTGTCGGTATCAGTCTCATCCCCTGCAAACCGTCGAAGCTCGGCACGTAGCGGGTGCAGGGGCAAACTGGCAAGATGCGGGACACATTGCAGGGTCATAGGCCTTTGTCCCAGCGTTTTGCTGAGGGAATTGATCAGGCGCGATTTCCCGATACCGGCCGGGCCACCAACCAGCGCAACCTGACCCGATCCGCGCAGCACATGATCCCAAAGCCCTGTCAGGCCGGTCAGGTCGTCTTCGCGGGCAACCAATTTGACCGTGGACTTGCCGGTGCGCGCGTCGAACCGGCTGGCGGCGATCTTTTCGTCAATAACGCGGAAGACCGAGCGCTCACCATCAAATCCCTTCAATTCGTGATTGCCGCGCGGTTCAAAGTTAAAGGCCCCTTTTGTCAGGCGCCATGTCTCGGACGAGACGACAACTTCACCGGGATTGGCCAATCCCTGAAGGCGTGAGGCAAGGTTGGCCGTTTCGCCAACAATGAAATCCTGTGTTCCCAGGCTGGCAGAGGAAACAACCCCGACAACGACAACTCCGGTTGCGATTCCCGCGCGCAGGTCCAGGTTTTCACCGAACTTGTTTTCCAGATTCTGAACCGCTTCGATGGTTTCCAAAACCGCACGCACCGCGCGCTCGGTATCATCTTCAGTGGCTTTCGGATATCCGAAATACATCATGATGCCATCGCCCTGCTTATAAGCCAGGTGGCATCCGTGTTGTTTCATCGTGCCGATGGCGGTGTCCAGATACAGATTCATGATCTGCATCAGCTCTTCCGGATCATGCCGTTGTGCTAATTGTGTGGACCCGACCAGATCGCAGAATACAAGCGTCAGCTGTCGCCGTTCGGCCACGCGGGACATTGCGGGTTTGTCGGACGCTTCCTGAAGCTTCAGTTCTGCCTGTGTTTGCCGAAAACGTTTCCTTTGACCGACTGTCAAACCCAGATCTCGAAGTTCCGGGTCTGTCAATTCGTCCAATATTACGTCGTCTATCCCTTCTTCGAGAAACCGCGCGCTGAAGTCATGTAGATCGGCGTTTTGCAGAATAGTTGAAAGGCGTGTGGATTTCCCGATGACAGTCGTCATTGATCAGCGCTTGCCCCCTGGTACTTCTTCGGCACATCGTTGCATGCCTCATTCGCGTCAATATCGCGCCGAATCCAAAAGATTGACGTGGTATCAGACCAATTTGGTAACAAGTGTGGCAGATGTCAGGCCGAATTGCTATGATATTGCGGTCAAGCCTCCCAAATGAATGGTTTTGTTGTCAAATCGGAACCAGCCCGGTTTGGTCGGACCACTCAGACGCAATTTCGGTCGGTCCGAGGTTAATTGGCACCAGGTACAAGGCCTCAGGGGTTCAGGTTAATCCGGCCGGAAACCAGTGGCCTGACCGGATGGCGATAAATATGCCGGTTGGTCACAAATGCGTCGCGAGCCCTTTCGCGGGCCATAGCTCTTGGATAAAAGAATAACGCGCCAGCACCGAAACGCCGGCCTTCGATGTCTTCATTGAATTACCGGGAGAATACCTGTGACGTCTTTCCGCCTGGCGAAACTAGCGATCCTTTGTCTTGGCATTCCAACCATGTCCCTTGCGCAATCCGCCGAGGACCCAAGCGCTGGGCTGTTGATGGAACTGAACAATTTGCAACAGGTCGATGGCAACTGCCGATTGTCATTTCTGTTGCAAAATCAGACCGGTGCCGAGATTGAGGCCGCCAATTTTGAAACCGTTATCTTTAACGCGGAGGGCAATGTTGTCAGCCTGTCGCTGTATAATTTCCGCGATATTCCTGCGGGACGTCTGCGGGTGCGGCAGTTCAGCATCGCGGACATGATCTGCGGCGATGTTGGCCGGATTCTGATCAACGGATCCAATACATGTACGGTCGAAGGCGCCGAAAGCGATCTTTGCGACGAAGCCCTTACGCTAAACAACCGAACAGATGTGGAGTTTCTCAGATGAGCCCGCTTGATGCTTTGCGTGAAATTGTTGCCCTTGGCGGGCCGGTGGTTGCGGTCCTGATCGCCATGTCGATCGTGACGCTGGCCGTCACGCTGTACAAGCTTTGGCAATTCACGGTTTCCGGTGTCGGTCGGCACAAGATCCTGTCCCAGGCGCTTGCGGCCTGGGATGCCGGTGACACGCAGGCCGCAAGGGCCAAGCTGGCGGAAAGCCGCAGCTATCTTGCGCCGCTGGTCAACTCTGCCATGGATGCGCCCATCGTGCCGGGGCTGGACCAAAGGCTGGATGCCGAGGCCGGGTTGGCCCTGGCGGGCCTTGAGCGCGGCTTTCGTCTGTTGGACACCGTGGCACAGCTGGCACCGCTGCTGGGCCTGTTCGGCACCGTACTTGGCATGATCGAAGCGTTCCAGAGCCTGCAGACTGCCGGATCATCCGTTGATCCCTCGCTGCTTGCGGGCGGTATCTGGGTAGCGCTGGTCACCACAGCGGTTGGTCTGGCCGTGGCGATGCCGACCTCGATGGTTCTGTCCTGGTTCGAAAGTCGCACTGCGCGCGAACGGGTTTTTGCCGACAAGGCCTTGAGGACCGTTCTTGTTCCGGGGCGGGGATCGTCAGACTCTGCCCAGGTGGCCGCTGTCCCAACGACAGCAGATCATGCGTAATTCTGCACCATTTGTGCGACGGCCAATGTCGATGACGCCGCTCATCGACATCATATTTCTCTTGTTGCTCTTTTTCATGCTGACCTCGACATTCTCGAAATATGCCGAGATCGAATTAAGCAGCGCCACCGGTGGCGCCTCTGTCGACGAAGTTACGGGTCAGCGGGTGTTTCTGCAGTTGGGCTCAGAGCGCCTGATCCTGAACGGTGTGCCGGTCACATTGGACGACGTGGTCGAACAGGTGAACACCGGTCAGGTCCTGGTCAGCCTCGACCCCGATACAACCTCGCAAAGGCTGGTCAATCTGCTGGTACGGTTGCGTGGCCGCGACGGGTTGAGCGTTCTGGTGTTGGAGTGAGGCGATGATCCGCAATATTCGACCCCGCCGCAAACGCGATTCGACCATTGCTTTGATCAATGTCGTGTTTCTGATGCTGATCTTCTTTTTGATCACCGGAACCATCGCGCCGCCGCTGGATCCGGATCTGCAACTTGTGGATACGTCGGAACTGGAGGGCAGTGAGCCCCCCGACGCGTTGGTTCTGCACAAGAACGGATTGCTCAGCTTTCGGGGCCAGCCGATGACCCCCGAGGCCTATATGACCGGCCGCGACCCCGCGCCGGTGCGGATCGTGCCCGACCGGGATGCGCCCGGTCACCGGTTGATCGAGGTGACCGGCACTTTGCGGCGGCTGGGGGCAACCTCAGTCTTTGTTGTGACCGAAAAGGCGCTGGAATGATCAGACGCTCGGTTGTCATTGCGGCTATTGCGGTCCTAGTGTCCCTGTTAATTCACTTAGTCGGGTTGAGCGTGACGGCGCCTCGTCTGACTGAAACCACGGAACCTGCAGGCCCGGCCGATGCCATCGCGCTGGGCAATGAGTTCGAGGAGATTGCCGATGTCGTTGCGGACCCGGTTGAGCCCGAGCCCGCCCCCGAATCCGAACCGGAACCGGAAGAGCCGCTGGCGCCCGAACCGGCACCCGAACCCGAAGAAGTGCCGGTCAGCGAAGCATTGGTCGCCTCTGATAACCCTCAGCAGGTCCCTTCACCCGATCTGGGCAAGTCCGAAATCGTGCGCCCGGTGGTGACGGAAACGGTTGAGCCGTCGGAAACCACGTCTGAGACACCTTCGGACGCAAATGAAGCCGCCAGCCAGGACGAAGATTCCACGCCTCAGGCCGAACCCAGTGAGCAGGCCGAAACACCCGAAGGAGTGCCCGAGGCCAGCCCGGTTCAAGCCGAAGAACAGGCAGCGGTTGACCCGGCCCCGGCTGAAGTTCCCACGCCCGAGCCATCGCCGGTTCCCGACATACCGCTGATAGCTGACATTCCCGACGTCGACATCCCACTTGTCGAGCCCGAACCTGAGGCGGAGGAAGAGACAGAGACGGCACTGACCTCTTCGGTGCGTCCGAAGCTACCGGATCAACGGCCTAGTTCCAAACCGCAGGGCGTCTTGCCGGGCTCCAACGATTTCAGTGATCTGCGGTTCCCTGAGAAAGAGGTCGAATCCCCGCTGTCGCAGTACAAACGCGCGGGGATTGACCCGTTCACACGCGGCAACACCAGTGCCGGTTCAGGGGGAAGGGGGCCAGGCAATTCCAGCAAAACCAACTATGCTGGCCGTGTGCTCATGCATCTGAACCGGGCGCCTTTGGTCTATGTTTCGGCGCGCGGTTTCGCTCAGGTCTTTTTTCAGATCAACCCGGATGGAACCTTGGCCTTTGTCGATGTGGTCGACAGCTCTGGATCCCCCGAAGTCGACCGTGCTGCCAAGGCGCAGGTTCGCGCGGCGTCGCCTTTCCCGTTGCCCCCTGGCGGTGTCAGCCGCAGCCTGTCATTTTTCTATAGCAGCAACTAGCATATGGTGCCGCAGCAGGATCGCATCCGACCCGAGGCGCGGCTGGGCATTATGCCGTCTGAATGGGCGTGGTCTTGGGCGTGGCAATTCCCGGAATGCGGACTCTCAGATTGCGACTCACCTGAAATTGGGCTGCAGTCACAACAGGGGTAGGGACCGAGAATCCCTGAATCATGCGACCTGTCAATAATTCCCGGTTTAAAGAGGTGGTCTGGCTTTTTTGCGTTCAATTTTTTGTAACGTTTCCAATGGGCGAACAAAGTGCTCGAAAAGCTTGAATATCTGCGCCCTGCGGCCTTTTTGCCCGGTGCAAAGTGGCAACACCGTTGCAGGCAGAGGGCGTGGAAAATCCCGTCTCGCTATTGTGCCCATGTTGAATTTATTCGACGAATTTAGCCGCCGCTTCGGTGGCACTACTCCTCTCAAAACTTATGGATTAACCATGAAAAACGTACTCATCGCATCGACCGCGCTGATTGCAACCGCCAGTGTTGCTGCCGCGGAAGTCAAATTCAGCGGCTATGGCCGCTTTGGTCTGGGCTATGAAGAAGACCGTTCAGCAACCACCACCACAACGACCGCGTCTGGTGCGGTCAATTCAAACAACGCCTCGACCGACGATACCATTTTGGTGTCGCGTTTTCGTCTGAACATCGACGCCAGTGCCGAAACAGATGGCGGCGTTGAATTCCAGGGCCGTGTTCGTCTGCAGGCGGATGACGATTCAAGCACCGGCGAGCAGAACGAAGCTGGCCTGAATGGCGCCCGTTTCTCGGTTATCTATGGCGGCCTGCGTGTTGACGCCGGTAACGTTTCGGGTTCGTTCGACAACCTGGATGACTACTTCGGTACCGAGCCGGGCCTGGAAGAATTCCTGGGTCAGTATTCGGGCGTGAACTATTCCTTCCTGGAATACAGCTCAACCGGCACGGGCGCGAATGCTGTGTTCTTCCGCTACACCGTTGGCGATCTGGCATTCTCGGCATCCTATGACCAGGACACGAAATTCCTGGGCGCAGGCATCACTGACGACCGTGACCGCTGGGACGTAAGCGCATCTTACACCTTCAACAACTTCACCGCCTCGCTGGCATATGGTGAAACTGATGAAGGTGCAGGCGTTGACAAGGAAAGCCTGACTGTTCTGACCCTGGGTGCAGAACTGGGCGATTTCTACGGCACCCTGTTCGTGGCTGACGATGACGTCAACAACGACGCCGAAGACGGCACCGCTTATGGTTTCTCGGTCGCCTATGATCTGGGTGCGGCAACCACGCTGCAGCTGGTTTACGGTGACGGTTCGGCTGACGACGACACCCGCAACATCGGTGTTGGCGCCATCTATGACCTGGGCGGCGGTGTATCGCTGCGTGGTGCAGTTGGCGAGATCAAAGACGGCGACGACGACGGCAAGATCCGTGCCGACTTTGGTGCTCAGTTCAACTTCTAAGCTGATCTGAACCAGATTGATCTAAGGGCGGGCCTTCGGGTTCGCCCTTTTTCTGTCTGACTATTTCTTTTCAAAGAACAAAATGACCTCACCCAGCCGGATGCCATAGCGCGAGACATAGGCCCGGTTCAGCAGCCGGTCATCGCTCAGCATCCACATCCAGTCATCGAAATCGACCCGCATGGTCCCGTCCTTGACGGGCAGGTCGATCTTGTAGGTCCAGTTGAAGGTATCGCCACGCTCGATCCCGCTGGCGGTGCCCAGCACGCCGGGGGCTGTGCCGGTCCAGCTATCCTCGCCGGTTTTGGTCAGGGTCCAGACGCGCTGCTCGGTTGCGCCGTCGTCATAGACGAAATCCTCGATCAGGGTCAGCGTCTCGCCATCCCATGTGCCATTGATATCAACAGTGAACCGGCGTGGCACATTGCCCAGAACATCCTGAAATTGACCATAGGCCACAGTCTGACCCTCAAAGAACTCTTCCAGGTTCAACTGCCGATCGGACAAAAAGGTCTTGGGGGTTCGGGGTTTGGCGGAGCAGGCAGCCAGAACGGTCAGCCCCAGAACAGCAAGGCCCGCGATGACAAGACGACGTGGTTTCATTGCAGCACCCGTGTTTCAGCGGCGGTGTCATGGCCATTCGCCCGGTCCAGATAGGCTGATTTGGTGGAGGGCGCCGGGCGCATGGTGGCGATCAGCTCGGCGACTTTGATGCCGAACTTTCGCATCTCGGACCGGTTCATGATCACGCCACTTTCCGTCAGGTACATCCAGTCGGTTACGTCCAGCGTGTGTCCCCCTGCGTCCTCGGGCAGGATGATCTTGTAGGTCAGCTTTACGGTCGAGCCCGAGACCGTGCCGTGCCCTTCGCCCACGATGTCATCTGCTGTCGCAATGAATGTGTTTCCCGTGCCCAGAGTCAGATACCATTTGCGAGCCATCTTCTTGCCGTTGGAATAGGTGAAATTCTCGGTCAGGGTGCCTGTGTTGCCGTCCCATTCCCCGACCATACGGGCGACAAAGCTGTTCGACATCTTACCGTCGGGGCCATAGATCAGCCCTTCGGACAGGATTTCCCCGTTTAGGTTTTCCGTCATCTTAAACGCCGGGCCGGTGCCACTGTAATCCTCAGGCGATTGGGCCCGAAAGCTAAGATAGCGCCCCTTTGCAATGGACAGGGCGAAGATGATGAGCAGGGCTATAGCAAGTAGTTTCATTTGGCTGAGACCTCAGTTGGCAGCGTCAGGACCATTCCAAACGCGCCGAGTTTCAGGATGCACGGCAAAATGGCATAGGCGAGGTTGAGCGTTCGCAGCGCCTCGGCTGAATTTGCCTGTCCCGGAGTGAATCCGCTGCGTTCCAGCAATGGAAGGGTGAAAAAGGCCGCCAGGGCTAGCCCCAGCTTACCCGCGAAAGACCAGATGCCGAATGCGGCGGATGCGTTCAGACCTGCGCGTGTCAGAGCTACCGAGAACATGGCCGGCAGCACCACCATATCCGCCCCAAGTGCGGCGCCCGATGCAATACAGATCAGGGCGAACCCGGCAAGGTTGCCGGTTGACAGCGTCGCGGCGCTGACAAAGGCCGCAATCGACAGCGGCATGGCGATCATTAGGGTCTGTTTCGGGCCAATCCGATTGCCGAGCCGCGCCCAAAGGGGCACGCTTGCCCCCGCGCTGAGGAAGAACAAGATCAACAGCGGTCCTGCCATGCCTGGCAGTTGCAGCCGGTCTTCGACAAAAAACAGAAACAGAGTCGAGGTGATGGCGACCGGCAAGCTGTTGATCAGCGCAAGAACCAGCAGGCGCAACGCACCGGCATCGCCGAGCCCGGAAAAGGTCAGGGCTTGCCCGGTTATCGGCGCGAGTCGCCAGATCGGGGCCGTCAGGACAAAGGTCAGAATGGCGATGAGGCCCAAAAACAGCCCGAACGCAGGATAGCCCTGCGCCTGCGCGCCAAAGGCGACAAACAGCGCGGGGGCACTTGCGGCAAGTATCACGCCGGTTAGCTGCCCGCCCTCGCGATAGGCGGCGAGTGTCATCAGCTCGGACGGGGTGGGCGTTTTGGCCAACGTGGCGCTGCGGCCATAGAGCAGGATGGTTCCCAGGCTGTAGGCTGAAAACAGCAGGATAAGGATGGCCACCAAACTGGCAACGGACACGCCCTCAGACAGAGTGAACAGCAGCGGGAAGCCAACCGCCAGCCCAAGTGCGGCGAGGGCAGCAAACAAAAGCTGGCCACCAGGCCACCGGTCAATCGCCCAGCCAATCAGGGGATCCTGCACAAGGTCAACCAAACGGATCAGCAACAGGACGGCGCCGATCACCCCAAGGCCAATGCCCAGATTGACCGCCGCAAAACGCGGCAGATGAATGTAAAGCGGGATGCCTGCAGCGGCGAGCATCAACGCATAGAGACTGACCCGGGGATACAGCATCACTGACCCTTCAACTGCCGGGTAAAGTTGGCCGATCTGGTGTTGCTGCCAAGAAATATCGACATGAATGCGCGCGTGATACCCGGGCTCGACAAGGTGCAGGTTCTGCTGCCATTGCGCCAGAACCCGATCTTGTCCGGCCCCTCCGGGATTGCTAGATAGCTGTCGCCTTTGCTGACGGCCTGAAAACAGGCCTGCAACTGATCGGCGGTTGGAGTCGGGTTGCCCTGTCGCACCATTTCGTCAAGCGTCGACTTGATCAGAGCCTTCTGCGCGATGGATTTGCGGTATGTCAGTTTCAGTCCGAACTCTTGATTCCAGTTAAACGGTGCGCCGCCGGGCGTATAAAGCCTGGCATCGTAAACCGGCAAACCCAGGAACCGGAACGTAGAGCTGCCAAGAACCTGTGGATCGCCCAGCCGGTCAGCCAAAGGCGACGCCGCCAAGCCGCAGGGCAGCATCATCGCCAGCGCCAGAATGGCCGGGCACATCAGCTTAGAGAGCGGCCGCAACAGGGATGGCCGCGATCTGTTCGGGGGTGCCATTGTCTGCTCCGATGGTTTGCGGGGTGCCGGTGATCCGCTCGACGACATGCATCGCGCTGGCAATCCCGTCTTCGTGAAACCCGTGCCGGTTATAGGCGCCCGCAAACCAGGTGCGGTTCTGTCCTTGCATCTCGCGGATTTGCCCCTGTGCCCAAAGTGCGGCCTTGTCAAAAACCGGATGGGCGAATTCGACCTTATCATAGATCTTGTCGGCGGCGATCTCGGATGAGGCGTTCAGCGTCACAAACAGCGGGTCACTGTCGGGAATATTCTGCAGCCTGTTCATCCAATAGGTCACCCCGACATTCCCGGCCTGCGAGCGATAGGTCCAGCTGGACCAACAGGCTCGGCGTTTGGGCATCTGCGACGGATCGCAATGCAGGATGGCCGTGTTGGGCTGATACTGGATCGCGCCAAGCGCGGCTGCTTCGGCTGGGGTGGCATCCTGGCCGAGAATGGCAAGGGATTGATCCGAGTGGGTGGCCAGAATGATCTCATCATACTGATCCGACTGGCCTTGGCTGTGAACGGTCACGCCTATCTCATTGCGCTGAACCCTCTGAACGGGGCTGGCCAGACGTATTTCGGCCCCGCGGGCACGCAGGGTGGCGTCAATCCGGCGGACATATTCAATGCTGCCGCCCTTGACGGTGTACCATTGGTGCTGATTGGCGCGGCCATTGGCCAGCAGAGCGTGATTGCGAAAGAACTGCACCAGCGACCGCGCCGGGAATTGATCCACAAATTCAACCGGGGTCGACCAGATCGCCCCGCACATGGGCATCAGGTAATTGTGCCGAAACCAGTGCCCCAACCGCAGCTGATCAACCAGCTCTCCGATGGTTGTGTCATCGTCCTTGGCTTCGTCCGGGGCCTCTCTGCCAAAACGCAGGATGTCGGCGATCATCTTGTAATAGGCCGGCCGCGCAAGATTGCGTTTCTGCGCCGTAAGAGTGCGCAGGTTGTTCAGCCCGTATTCGATGCGCCCGTTGTCGATGGTCGCACCAAAGCTCATCTCGGATTTTTCGACAGGCACGTTCAGCGTATCGAACAACCGTGTCAGGTAAGGGTAGGTGGCATAGTTGAAGACGATAAAACCGGTATCGACGGGTTGATCGTCATTTTTGCCCGCCACGACCGTGCGGGCATGCCCGCCAAGCCTGGGTTCAGCCTCAAAGAGTGTCACGTCATTGTTTTCGGAAAGATAATAAGCCGCTGAAAGGCCTGAAATGCCTGCGCCAACTATGGCGATTTTTTTCCTGCCCCTTTGGGTTTCGTCGAACATGATAGCCTCGTTACGTGACGTTTTGATAATGAATACGCAGTAGGAGCAGGATTGGATCATTCAAGACAGGGGTTTTTCGGGTGCGGCTGCAATTTAGCGGCCTCACCGCGAGCAACCGAAGGTGATCCAAACTGGCCGTGTAACCGTATTGAAATAACACAATTCAGAAATGGTCGGCATGAACAGCTTTGACGGGAAAACTTATTGGATAGTTGGCGCAAGCGAAGGTTTGGGTCGTGCTTTGGCGCAAGCTCTAAGCAATCGCGGCGCCCGGGTGATCCTGTCGGCGCGAAACGCGAAACGCCTGGATGAAATCTGCAGCATTCTGCCAAATTCAAAAGCCATTCGATGCGATGTCTCCGATTTAGACTCTGTTCGACGTGCCGCTTCCGCTGTCGGAAACGTGGATGGCCTTATCTATAATGCCGGGGCTTATGACCCGATGCGCAGCACCGAGTGGAACACCGAGGCCGCTCTTCGGATGTCCGATGTTAATTTTCAGGGCGCTTTGCGGGTTCTGGGCGAAATACTTCCTGGGTTTGTTAAGGCCGGGCAGGGGGAGATCACGCTGATCGGGTCGCTGTCCGGCTATCATGGCCTGCCATCTGCAGTCGGGTATGGTGCCAGCAAGGCGGCTTTGATTTCACTGGCAGAAACCATGCGGCATGATCTGGCGGGTTCGGGCGTCACGGTTCGGATCGTAAATCCCGGCTTCATCAAGACTCGCCTGACCGAAAAGAACAGTTTCAGGATGCCGATGCTGATGACGCCTCAGGGCGCGGCCCAGCATGTGGTTCGGGCAATGTCCCGCCACAGATTCCGCACAGACTTCCCAGCTCCGTTTTCATGGCTGATCCGCCTTGTGGGCTATTTGCCGGATTGGGTGATATATCGCGGAAGATAGGCCCTAACATTGGGGTTTTGGGCTTCTGCCAGGCTTAACCGCAGGTCAGATTCTGTATGATCCCCGAGCCGTCCACAAAGACGTTCAACCGGTCGATGCGATAATCCTGTGTGGCGATGTCATCGGGGCCTAAAACGCGCGACCGTTCGGGTAATTGCGACTGAATGGTCGATACAGGCTTGCCAATCGCATCGGCAAATGGCTCTCCTCTGCAAAAAGCCAAATCGACCGGGGCGGGTTCAAGTGGCAGTGGCGCGTCCTCAGGAGCGGGCGACTCCGTACATGCGACCAGCAAAATCAAAACAGGGGTCAAACGGCGCATTGGCGCTCCTCTTTCTGGCAATGTCGTTTCTGTAATATCAAATATTTAGCATTGCTGCCATCAAAGCGCAGTTGAAAAAACCCTGCATTTAACGCAGGGTCAGGCCAAATTTGACTGGGAGAAGTACATCATGCGCACCCGTGCCGCTGTCGCCGTTCAGGCGGGCAAACCTTTGGAAGTGATGGATGTGAACCTCGAAGGCCCCAAGGCGGGCGAGGTTCTGGTCGAGATCAAGGCGACCGGCATTTGCCACACCGACGAATTCACCCTGTCGGGTGCAGACCCCGAAGGCCTGTTCCCCGCCATTCTGGGCCATGAAGGCGCAGGTGTGGTGGTCGAGGTCGGCCCGGGCGTGACCAGCCTGAAGCCGGGCGATCACGTGATCCCGCTTTACACCCCCGAGTGTCGCGAATGTGAATACTGCCTGCATCCCAAAACCAACCTGTGTCAGGCGATCCGTTCGACGCAGGGCCAAGGGTTGATGCCCGATGGCACCTCTCGGTTCTCGACGCTGGATGGTGATCCGATCCTGCATTACATGGGCTGCTCGACCTTTGCCAACCACACGGTCCTGCCGGAAATCGCGCTTGCCAAAGTGCGCCCGGACGCGCCTTTCGACAAGATCTGCTATATCGGTTGCGGCGTGACCACCGGCATCGGCGCGGTGATCAACACCGCCAAGGTCGAGATCGGCAGCCGCGCCATTGTCTTTGGTCTGGGTGGCATCGGCCTGAACGTGATCCAGGGCCTGCGACTGGCAGGGGCCGACCAGATCGTCGGCGTCGACTTGAACCCCTCCAAGGTGGAAATGGCCACCCGGTTCGGTATGACCGATTTCGTGAACCCGTCCGAGGTCGAAGGCGATCTGGTGCCTTATCTGGTCAATCTGACCAAGGGCGGCGCAGATTACACCTTTGACGCAACGGGCAATGTCGGCGTGATGCGCACGGCGCTGGAATCGGCGCATAAGGGCTGGGGCGAGTCGATCATAATCGGCGTGGCACCTGCAGGGGCCGAGATCTCGACCCGCCCGTTCCAGTTGGTCACCGGTCGGTCCTGGCGCGGTACGGCCTTTGGCGGCGCCCGTGGCCGCACGGATGTGCCCAAGATCGTCGATTGGTACATGGAAGGTAAGATCGAGATCGACCCGATGATCACCCACACCATGGGCCTGGACGACATCAACCATGGGTTCGACCTGATGCATAAGGGCGAAAGCATCCGCTCGGTTGTGGTATACTGAGAAAACCGAAATAGTTTCCGAGGGCGGGCTTTTGCTCGCCCTTTTTGGGTCTTACATTCCTCACTATGAATTAAATTTAAGGTTGAGGATTTCAGGTGACGACAGGAAAGACAGACCGTCTGGCGGTTCTGATCGATGCGGACAATGTCTCTGCAAAACATGCAGCAGAGATTTTCGAAGAAATTGCCACGCTCGGTGAGGCTGGTTTAAGGCGGATTAATGGGGATTTCTCGAACGGGTCACCGCAGGGATGGGAGGCCAAATCTCTGGCCGAATACGCCATCGTTCCGCATCAGCAATTCGCCAACACATCCGGCAAGAACTCCAGCGACATTGCCTTGGTCATTGATGCCATGGATATTCTGCATTCGGGTCGGTTCAGCGGCTTTGTGTTGGTCTCGTCAGACAGCGACTTCACGCGCCTTGCCAGTCGGATACGCGAGCAGGGGTTGGATGTGATCGGAATAGGAGAACGCAAAGCCCCCAAGGCCTTTGTGGCAGCGTGCAACCGGTTCATCTATATTGATAATATTGAGAAGCCAGCGGCACATAACCCACAGGCCAAAAAGTCCGAAAGCCCAAAGCCAAAGCAAGAGCTGAACCATGCCTATCAGCTTATTCGCAATGTCGTTCAGAATACCAATGAGCCGGACGGCTGGACCAGCCTTGGGATTGTCGGAAGTCAGCTGGGTAAGATGTATCCGGATTTTGATTCCCGCTCTTATGGCCACAAAAGGCTGAGCGATCTGGTGCGCGCCATAGACCGGTTTGAAAAGAGCGGCGAAAATGGTGGTCTCAGGATCAGATGCAAAGAGCCATAAAGGCAGGGGTCATTCCCCCGGTCGTGTCGCCCCTGTATCCGAACGCGGTGAGCGAACCCGCAGAACCGGGGTATTGACCGAGGTGGTGTTCGACCGGCTCTCGCGCCAGACGACGAAGACACCAGATGCGATGATGATGCTGGCGCCGACGGCAACCCAGCCGTCTGGCTTTTCGCCGAAAAACGCCATGCCAAAGATCGTGGCCCAGATGATCTGGCTGTATTGGCTGGGGGCGATGACCCCCGCTGGCGCGGCACGATAAGCCAGAATAATCAGGTGTTGGGCAATGACAGAAAACACTCCGACCAGTGCCATCATGGCCAGATGCAACAGGGACGGAGGTTGATAAACGGCCGGTTGCGCGATGCTCATGACCACTATGGCCAGCAGCATCGGATAAAGGATCAGAACGGCCGAGCGTTCCTCATTGCCGATCTTACGGACCAGAACTGACGCGAAAGCGCTGCAGAACGCGGCCGTCAGCGCCGCCAGATGGCCTAGCGTGATGTCCGTGGTACCCGGGCGCAGAACGATCAACACGCCGATCAGGCCCACGCCAACCGCGGCCCAACGCTGGGCGCGGACCACCTCGCCCAATATGGGGATCGACAGGACCGTGACGATCAGCGGGAAAGAGAACAGGAGTGAATATACCTCGGCCAAAGGCAGGACCGAAAAGGAATAAAATGCGCAGGACATGCCTGTGACCATCAACCCCGACCGCAGCAGGACCAGCCAGGGATGGTGCGGAAGGAAGTTGCCGGTAGAGCGGTCTGTCAGGATTGTCACGGCCATCGGCACAAAGGAAAACAGCGTGGCGAAAAAGATGATTTGCATCACCGAATAGGTTCCGCCCAGCACCTTGATCAGAGCATCGTGGCTGGCAAAGACAGCAAAGCCCAGAAACGCATAGCCAAGGCCCCTGAGGGTGGTGTTTTGAGTGCTCATGGGTCTGACCTTGGGCAGCGGAATGGTGGGTTCATCCGTTGCATAAACCCATTTTTCAGAGTCTGATAGTCCCTATTTTACCGCTAACATGGCAACCGGCCATGATCTGAGATCATCGCAGGATCGGTGGCGCGTCCTTTGGCTGGCGCGCGGATTGTACACCCACTTTCATCCCTACGCCGATGCGCCGGGCCAGCGCCACCCAGGGCAGCGCGGTTTCTGCGGGCAGGGTGCTATGGGCCACCTCCTCGAACAGGTCCAGCCAATGATCGAACAATTCGGGCCTGATATCAGGCCTTTCGATGTGAATACGCTGCGGATTTCCGTCATAACAACGCTCATGCAGAATGGCGTTGCGCCAGAACGCGGCGATCTTGTTCTCGTGCGGGGGCCAGTCGCTGACATGGTTTGCAAAGACCGGCGCCAGTGCCTCGTCCTGCCGGACGCGGGCGTAGAATGCGCTCACCTGCGACATGATCTGTTCAGCGGTGGCGGGAAACCTCGGAGGAATTCCTGGGCGGGCAGGAGAGGTAGGTTTGGACATGGGCGTTCCGAAACTGAATTGCGTCCCGTTCAGATCGGATTGTAGCCCGTGCTGTCAAGCCACGGCGCGTATATGTCGCGCTGTCTCAAAGAAGCGTTTGCGCAGGAAACGGGTCGGTTCCCCTCGCCGGGTCAGGCATCTTTTGTACAAAGAAGGAGACCTAACATGCACAAAATATCCGCCCTCCCCACTGCGCAGGTGCAGGCCTATCGCCAAGGTGCGCCTGATGGTTATGGCAACCCGCCCGAACGGGCGATATCGAACGGGGAAGGAAACCCCTGCCGTCATTGCCTGACCTATATTCCCAAGGGAAAGGAAATGCTGGTGCTGGCCCACCGGCCCTTTCCAGCGACACAACCTTTTGCTGAAACCGGGCCGATTTACCTTTGTGTAGAGCATTGTCAGCGCTATGAGGATCTCACCAACCTGCCCGAGGCGCTGACCGCCTCACCCAATTATCTGATTAAAGGGTACGGATCGGACGACAGGATTGTTTACGGCACCGGGATCATTACGCCGCAGGCGGAATTGCAAAACGCTGCCGGGGATATCTTTGCCCGCGCGGATGTCGCCTATATCCACATCAGATCCGCGTCGAATAACTGCTATCACGCGCGGATCGACCGCGCCTAAAGCTTAACCCGGTGCAATCCCCGGCGCGGCTGATCAAGATCAGCTGCCGGGACATCGCCCGCCCGCGTCGAGGTCAGGGCCAGGAACACATCCTCAAGATCTGCTTCTTCGGTGCGAACGTCCCGGATACGCATGCCCACGGCCCTGACGGATTCCAGAACCTGTTCGGCACTGGTCTGGGCACTGCGATAGCGCAGCACCAGGCTGCCATCGTCGCGCAGTGTGGCCTCGACTCCCTCGGTCGCAGGCAGTTCAGTGACGGGGCCATCCGGAATAATTACCATCGTCCGACCATCCATGCGGCTCAGCAGGTCTGCCGTGCTGTCCTGTGCGATCTTTTCGCCATGATTGATGATGGCGATCTGGTCGCACATCTCCTGTGCTTCTTCCAGGTAATGCGTCGTCAGGATGATGGTCATGCCCTGCTGGTTCAGCTTGCGCACGTTGGCCCAGAGCATTTGGCGCAGCTCGATATCCACGCCCGCTGTGGGTTCGTCCAGAACCAGCACTTTGGGGTTATGCACCAAAGCCTTGGCCAACAGCAACCGGCGCCGCATCCCGCCGGACAGGGTGCGGGCATAGGCCTCGGCCTTGTCGCTGAGGCCAACCAGTTCGAGGATTTCATCACTGCGCCGCTGCGCCTTTGGTACACCATATAGGCCAGCTTGAACCTCCAAAGCACCGCGCGGGGTAAAGAAAGGGTCCAGGTTCAGCTCTTGCGGCATAACGCCGATGGCAGCGCGAGATTGGCGCGGGTTGCGGTCTTGGTCATGACCCCAGATCGACACATGGCCTGCAGATTTCACCACCAACCCGGCCAGAATGTTGATCAGGGTCGATTTCCCGGCCCCGTTCGGCCCGAGCAATCCAAAGACTGAACCACGCGGGATTGTCAGGTCGATACCCTTCAGCGCCTGCTTTTCAGGCTGGCCCTTGCTGCCGCGATAGGTCTTGCGCAGCCCTTCGATCCTGATTGCCGCATTGTCCATGTGGCTCTTGCCCCCGGTTTGCTCATCGCTCATAAACGCACCTAATGCATGCCCGCGAGGCCGACAACCAGTGAAGGATCGCCAGCCGTGACAATCGAAGCGCCGGAAACCAAGATCGTCGAAACCTCTCGTGTCGCCTGTGATGGCGGCGAAGGTGCATTGGGCCACCCACGCGTCTGGTTGCAGATCCCCGAAGACATCGGCTGGGTCGAGTGCCCCTATTGCGACTGCAAGTATGTCTTGAAGGGGCACCATGCCAGCGCCTGAATGTGCAAAGCCGCGGGCAGGTTTTACCTCTGCCTAATCATTGGAGCTGTTGGCTATTTTCTGGCCGCCGCTATCGGAATGCTTCTAACCGGATCGGGAAATCGGGCGCAGGGCAATGATACGATCGAAATCGCCCTGGTCAGCGGGCCGATCTACAGGCCTCCTGGGTGCCGGGTTTTTTCGACCGAAATCAGTTTTAAGGCCAGAGGGCGTTTCAACGCGCTGCGAACCTGCAATGTCTGGGCCGGTGAGGTGCTGTGGGCCGCGAATGAAGACTTCGGCACTTGGGTGCCATTGCCTTACTCGATCACTTTGTCCCGCTTGATAAACCAATCAGGCAAGGTCTAACCTGCCCAACTAATGTCGTGTTCTGACGATAGCTTTGCGCCGGCTCAATGGAGGAAGTGTGTTGATGGACGCCAGTATCCAAAATACCAACCAACCGGTCTTCGGATGGATTGGTTTTAGTGTTTCCGCGATGGCCCTGTTGGGCGCCCTGTTCCTGTTCTGGGCCGGGCCATTCGCACCGCAACAATCGACTGGCGTGTCTTTGGGAGAGCTTGCAGCCGAGCTTGGAAAATCCACCCTGCGCTCGGCCGCCGGGCTGGACCAACCCGAGCCGGTGGCCCGGGTCCGTGATCTGGACGACTTTCTGCAGATCGGCGTAGCCCTTTTGGGAGGATTGGCCGTCATCCTGTCGGCCATAGGCATTCTGCGCCACGAAAAACTGCGCCCGGCCATTGCGGGTATCGCAATCGGCATCGGCGCAATCCTGTTTCAGTTCTTTGCTTTTGCGTTTTTCGCTTTCCTCGGTGTGCTGGTCATCATGGCGCTGCTCAACAGCTTTTCGGATGTATTTGGCGGCCTGTTCGGCGGATAGTTCACCTTCTGTACTGGTCACCCGTGCGCCCCTGTGGCAGAACCATCCCTGACCGACAGGGAGCGCGCGCATGAGCAATTTCGGAAAAGGGTGTCACCTTCATCTTATTGACGGATCGGCTTTTATCTTCAGGGCCTATCACGCGCTGCCGCCGCTGACGCGGAAGTCGGATGGGTTGCCGATTGGGGCCGTGTCGGGCTTTTGCAACATGCTGCAGAAATATGTCGAAGGAAACACCGGGCCAGACGCGCCGACGCATGTGGCGGTGATTTTTGACAAGGGCTCTCATACGTTCCGCAATGACATGTATGACCTTTACAAGGCCAACCGCGAGGCCATGCCCGAGGATCTGCGCCCTCAGATGCCGCTGACCCGCGAGGCGACCCGCGCCTTCAATATCGCCTGCAAAGAGCTTGAGGGCTATGAGGCCGACGACATCATTGCCACCCTTGCCATACAGGCGCGTGAGGCCGGTGGTCGCGTCACGATCGTCAGTTCCGACAAGGACCTGATGCAGCTGGTCGGCGATGGGGTCGAAATGCTGGATGCGATGAAGAACAAACGCATCGACCGCGATGGCGTGTTCGAGAAATTCGGCGTCGGGCCTGAACGTGTGGTGGACGTGCAGGCGCTGGCCGGGGACAGCGTGGACAATGTGCCGGGGGCTCCGGGCATTGGGATCAAGACGGCGGCGCTTTTGATCAATGAATTTGGGGATCTGGAAACTCTGCTGGACCGCGCCGAAGAGATCAAACAACCCAAACGCCGCCAGACCCTGATCGACAAACGCGCCCAGATTGAGCTGTCGAAAAGACTGGTGCAGTTGGATGAGAACACGCCGCTGGATTTCACCTTAGACGAACTTGAGGTGCAAGACCCTGAACCGGACACTCTGCTGGGCTTTCTGGCTGAGATGGAGTTCCGCACCCTCACCAAGCGCATAGCGGACAAGCTGGGGGCCGAGGCACCGGTGATTGCAGACGCGCCTGCGCCCGTTACAGATGTGGCCGAGGCTGAAGACATTCCATTCGACGCGTCGAAGTATGAATGCGTCCGCGACGCGGGGGCTTTGCAGAAATGGATAGACCAGGCCTATGAGCGTGGCTGGGTTGCAGTGGACACCGAGACCACCGGGCTGAACGAGATGATCGCAGATCTGGTTGGCATTTCGCTCTGCATCGAGGCGGGCGAGGCCTGCTATATCCCATTGATCCATCGTCAAAGCGCCACCGACGATCTGTTCGGTTCGGACGCGCTGGCCGAGGGGCAAATGCCGATTGAACAGGCTCTAACACTGATAAAACCGATGTTAGAGGACCCGTCGATCCTCAAGATCGGGCAAAACATGAAATACGATGCCAAGATTTTTGCCCGCTATGGCGTGGATGTGGCGCCGATTGATGACACGATGTTGATGTCCTATGCGATGCATGGCGGCGAGCATGGGCATGGCATGGACACCCTGTCCGAGCGTTATCTGAACCACACGCCGATTCCGATCAAACCGCTGCTGGGATCCGGCAAATCCGCGATCACCTTCGACAAGGTTCCGATTGATGAAGCGACCGCCTATGCGGCCGAGGACGCCGATATAACGCTGCGTCTGTGGAAACTGTTCAAGCCGCAACTGCACCAGGTGCAGGTGACGACCGTCTATGAAACGTTGGAACGCCCGCTGGTGCCGGTTCTGGCCGAAATGGAGATGCATGGCATCAAGGTTGACCGCGATGTCCTCAGCCGCATGTCCAACGCGTTTGCCCAGAAAATGGCCGGGTTAGAGGCTGAAATCCACGAGTTGGCTGGTGAAAGCTTCAATGTAGGCTCGCCCGCTCAGCTGGGCGAGATTCTGTTCGACAAGATGAGTCTGGAAGGCGGCAAGAAGGGCAAGACCGGTAAATATTCAACCGGGGCCGATATCCTTGAGGATCTGGCGACCGAGCATGAATTGCCGCGTCGGGTGCTGGATTGGCGGCAGCTGTCGAAACTGAAATCGACCTATACGGACGCGCTGCAGACCCATATCAACCCCGATACGGGCCGGGTACATACATCCTATTCGATCACCGGGGCGAACACCGGTCGTTTGGCCTCGACCGATCCGAACCTGCAGAACATCCCCGTGCGCACCGAGGAAGGTCGTCGCATCCGCGAGGCGTTCATTGCCGAACCGGGAAATGTGCTGGTCAGCCTCGACTATAGCCAGATCGAGCTGCGCATTCTGGCGCATATTGCCGATATTCCGGCCTTGAAGCAGGCGTTTACCGATGGGCTGGACATTCACGCCATGACTGCGTCGGAAATGTTCGACGTGCCACTGGATGAGATGACGCCGGATATTCGCCGTCAGGCCAAGGCGATCAACTTCGGTGTGATCTATGGCATCTCGGGCTTTGGTCTGGCGCGCAACCTGCGCATTCCACGGGCCGAGGCGCAGGGCTTCATCGACCGCTATTTCGAACGCTTCCCCGGCATTCGGACCTATATGGACGACACCGTCGCCTTTGCCAAAGAGAATGGCTATGTGCAGACCCTATTCGGGCGCAAAATCCATACGCCCGAAATCAATGCCAAGGGGCCGCATGCCGGATTTTCGCGTCGGGCCGCGATCAACGCTCCGATTCAAGGCACCGCGGCCGACGTGATCCGCCGCGCGATGGTGCGGATGCCGGATGCGATCCATGGGTTGCCCGCGAAAATGTTGCTGCAAGTGCATGACGAATTGCTGTTCGAAGTATCCGAGGACGCCGTTGACTCGCTGATCGACGCGGCGCGCGACGTGATGGAGGGGGCCTCGGACCCAGCGGTGAAACTGGATGTGAAACTCAGCGTTGATGCGGGACAGGGCGCGAATTGGGCCGAGGCGCACTAGCGCCGCCGTTCATCAAGCCCTGCGGGCCCTCTTCGCGGCGGGTCAGCCCTGTGGTCTGACCATGCGGTTGACCATCCGTTGCACGCTGGGGCCCAGCAGTAGGATAACTGTGAACGCAATGGGCCAGGAGAAAACCCATGAGCCCATCCAGTCGCCCAGCGTCGCGGGACCGAAGCCGACGGCCTTGGCCGTGGCGATACCGGTGACGATGCAGGACATCATGCCTGACATGATCAGGCTGAACAGGGCGCGGGCATAGCGGGCAGGGATCATCCGGACATCCTTGGTATGAGGTGGCACTGATCTGCGCCATTTTTCCGGGTAATACCAGTGCCAGTGGACAATCAAAGGTGCATCCAGCCGAGCGTCTCGGCGGTACGTTGGATCGAGGGCTGATATTCGGCACTGACCCAGCCGATGTAGCCGCTGTCATCAATCGCTCGGAACAACTCGGCAAAATTCATCTCACCTCGACCGGGCTCTGAGCGATCCGGTGCCGCTCCAATCTGAGCATGCACGATGCGGGTTTGGAACTGCTGCCAGACCTGCAACGCGTTGCCATGGATCATCTGGGCGTGAAAACTGTCATATTGCAGGCCAACATTGGGCCGGTTCACGCGATCCAAAACCTCGGCGGCCAGATAGTAAGAGTTCAGGAAATATTCAGGCTGTGACACCGGGTTGAGCGGTTCGATCGTGAACGGCTGTTGGGGCGCGTGGTCTGCTGCCCATTGCAGGTTTTGAACAAAGCAATCCATAGCATCCGCGCCCGAGGAATATCCGGACATGATGTGGATTTTTTCGGGCCGCAGCGCCTGAGCATAGCGTAGAACGCGGCGGATGTCGGACTGGAACCGCGCCTCACCGCCTGGAACGGCGGCATATCCGGGAGTGCCGCCGGTGTAGTTGGGTGGCGGCGCGTTGATCAGCACCAGGTCGAGCCCATTAGCCAGCAGAGCACGGCGGGTTTCCTTGGTAGCCAGATCATAGGGAAACAGAACCTCAACCGCCTTGAACCCGGCCTGCGCGGCGGCCTGAAACCGGTCGAGATAGGGCAGTTCGGCAAAGAGCAGTGAGATATTTGCAGCGAATTTGGGCATGGATGGCCTTTGCGTGTCTGTTCGCCGGACCATATCGGTCGGGTGATTTCAGCGAAAGGGACTGAAAACGACAGATTGTCGAAAATCGGCCAGATCACCCGGTTTAATTCAGTGACGTTCGGGACAATGCGGCGAATCATTTCTGGCGCCGCTTTGACCAGAGGTATGACCCATGGCAATGAGCCCTGACCCCGTGCGCGGGACCGCTATTTCTATGTCTGCCGACCGCAACTCCGCGTTGTCTGGCAACGGGTTGGCGGTTGCCTCGATGCTGGCATGGGCCGCAGGCTTTCCGGCGGCGGAGGTCTTGTTGCAAAGCTGGTCGCCAGTGGGCTTGCTGGCGGCACGTCTGGGTCTGGCGGTTTTGGTGCTGCTGCCGATCTGGCTGATGCTGGACGGTCCCAGTCGTATTCTAAGGGCCAGATGGGGATGGGCCATGATCGTCGGAGCGTTTGGCTTTGGCTGCCCGATGTTCCTGCTGATCCTGGCGCAAAAGCTGACCGATCCGGTAACCGTCGTCATCATCGCCTCTTGCGCGCCACTAATCGCAACCCTGCTGGAGCTTAAGGCGGGCACACGTCGGCTGAGCTGGAATTTTGGCCTGGGCGTTCTGGTTTCAATTATCGGCGGGCTGATCGCCACCAGCGCCGTCGCCCCGGCGCAGCTGGGCCTTGGGGCCTTATGCGCGGTCGTGTCGGTCGTCTTTTTCAGCTGGGGCAGCATGACCACAGCGCGCGATTTCCCCGAACTCAGCAAGACCGGGCGCGCGACGATCACGTTGATCGGGGGCTTTGCCATGGCCGTGATCTTGTGCTTTGCCGCTGGGCTGCTGGGTATGGATGTGGTGCCTAAGGTTGCGATTGACGGGCAGCAGATCGGGATGCTGGGGATTTACGCGCTGATTTCGCTGGGGCTGAGCCAGATCCTGTTTGTTGCTTCGGTTGGAAAGCTGGGCGTGGCGCTGGCCTCATTCCATATGAACATCGCGCCATTTTACGTGATGCTGATCATGATTGTGCTGGGGGATGAGTGGAATTCAACCCGCGCGCTGGGCGCGGGCATCGTGGCGGTCGCCGTTGTTCTGGCGCAGGATCGCAGGCCGCGCTCAGCCCAGATCGGCTGAGCGGATCAGCGGAAAGAACTGACCGCCTGACCATACCCCGAACCAGTCTTCATGGTCGGTGCCGATCTCGACCAGCCGGTAAAAGCTTTTGCGGTCAATGCGCGCCTCTAGATTTGCGCGGATCAGGATATAGGGCGAGGGTTCCTGGGTCTTCGGATCAAACTCAACACGGATCGGGTGATCCGGTCCGGCCTTGGCCGTGTCACCCACATGGGTGCTGAAAGTCAAAATCTGCGCCGCGCCTGAGCCTGTGGCATCAAAGTCGACAGCGACGAACGGGACATCCTCAACCGTGATTCCCACCTTTTCGACCGGGGTCACCAGGTAATATTTGCCTTCTTCTTTCTTAAGAATTGAGGAAAAAAGCTTCACAAGCTCGAACCTGTTGATGGGCGAGCCTAAATAACTCCAAGAACCATCTTTTGCGATCCTGATGTCCAGATCGCCACAAAACGGGGGATTCCACAGGTGAACAGGGGGTAATTCCCGTGTTTTCGCGGCTTTGACTGATGCCGCAATGCCATCAGGAGAAGGTGTCACAGGGATTTGTCCGCTCATTACTTTTGCCATTTCCTTTTCGCGCGATACACTTCAACCATACTCGTCCACGGAAGGGAAAGTCATGAGCGAACCTGCCGACCTCGTATCCGAGATCGAAGCGCTGGAAACTAAACTGCAAGAGGCCAAGGCCTCGATCACCCGACGCTTTATCGGGCAAGAGCGGGTCGTGGATCTGACGCTGGCCGCGCTGTTATGCGGCGGGCACGCATTGCTGATCGGATTGCCAGGGCTGGGCAAGACCCGGCTGGTTGAGACTTTGTCGACCGTGATGGGCCTGCATGGCAACCGTATCCAGTTCACGCCGGATCTGATGCCGGCTGATATTCTGGGGTCCGAGGTTCTGGATACGGCCGAGGATGGCAGTCGCCACTTCCGATTCATTCCCGGACCGATCTTCTGCGAATTGCTGATGGCGGATGAGATCAACCGCGCCAGCCCGCGCACACAGTCGGCTTTGCTGCAAGCGATGCAGGAACGCACCGTCACCGTCGCGGGCGAGGATCGTGCGCTGGATGAGCCGTTTCACGTGCTGGCCACGCAAAACCCGATTGAACAAGAAGGCACCTATCCGCTGCCCGAGGCGCAGTTGGACCGCTTTTTGGTGCAGATTGACGTAGAATACCCGGATCGTCAGACCGAGCGGGATATCCTTCTGGCCACGACCGGTGTCGAAGAAGACGACGCCCATCAGATTTTCACCAAAGAGGAATTGCTGGCGGCGCAGCTTCTGTTGCGCCGGATGCCGGTTGGCGAGTCTGTGGTCGAACTGATTCTGGATCTCGTCCGCGCATTCCGCCCCGGCGAAGCAGGCGTGTCCGATCGTGTGGCCGAAACCGTGGCCTGGGGCCCTGGCCCCCGCGCGGCGCAGGCGTTGATGATGACGGTGCGTGCCAACGCCATGTTGCAGGGGCGACTGGCCCCCAACGCCGAAGATGTTCTTGAGATGGCCCGCCCGGTCCTCAGCCATCGTATGGCGCTGAACTTTGCGGCACGGGCGCGCGGTGACAGTCTGGCCGATCTGATTGACTCGACTGCACTTGGGTTGATCCGAACCGAGGCTGCGGCGTGAATGCCGGGCTGACCCTTCGTGAAAGATCCGAGGCCGAGGCATCTCGGTTGCCGCCCCTGTTGGCGCGGGCGGAACATCTGGCCGGAACCGTCCTGCTGGGTGACCATGGGCGTCGCCGATCCGGGATGGGCGATGATTTCTGGCAATACCGCCCGGCACAGGTTGGCGACAGCCGCCGGATGATCGACCACCGCCGCTCGGCCCGTGGCGATCAACAATTTGTGCGCGAACGCGAATGGCAGATTGCCCAATCGGTGATGCTGTGGGTGGATCAGGGCGCGTCAATGCGCTTTGCCTCGGACGCTTCGCTGCCCACCAAGGCGGATCGCGCGCGTTTGCTGGGGCTGGCAACCTCGATCCTGCTGGCGCGCGGTGGTGAGCGTGTGGGCCTGACGGGCACAACTCTGCCGCCCCGGCGCGGCAACGCACAGATCATCCGGCTTGCGCAGGCCTGGTCCGAGGATGATCAAGCCGACTATGCGCCACCCGAGCACCGCGCCATGATCCCCCATGCGCGGGCGGTGTTCATCTCTGATTTTCTTGGCCCGATGGAAGAGGTTGAACTGGCACTGTCCAAAGCTGCGGATCGTGGCGTGCGCGGGGTGGTCCTGCAGGTGCTGGATCCCGGTGAAGAGAATTTCCCCTATCGCGGGCGCACCATTTTCGAAAGCGTGGGCGGCTCGGCCCGGCATGAAACGCTCAAGGCTTCTGATCTTCGTGACCGGTATCTTGCGCGCCTTGCCGAACGAAAGGATGCCTTGATGCGCTTGTGTCGGGTGACGGGATGGCAACTGGGGCTGCACCACACTGGCGACAACGCACAGGCGGCTCTGTTATGGCTGTATCGCGCTTTGGACGGGGGCAGAGTATGACGGTTTTGGCTGGGATAGGCTTTACCGCGCCCTGGGTGTTGCTGGGATTGTTGACCCTGCCCATCCTGTGGCTGGTCCTGCGCGCTGTGCCGCCTGCGCCGATCCGGCGAATGTTTCCGGCCGTAACGCTGCTGCTGGGGCTGAAGGACGACGAGAGTGTTTCGGATCGGACACCATGGTGGCTGCTGCTGTTGCGAATGCTGGCGGCGGCGGCGATCATTATCGGTCTGGCCGGGCCGGTTTTGAATCCCTCGCGGGATCAGGTGGGTTCGGGGCCGCTGTTGTTGGTGCTGGATGCCAGCTGGGCAGGTGCAAGCGGCTGGCCATCGCTTCAGGACCAGCTTGATACGCAGCTGACCGAGGCCGGACGCGCCGGACGCACGGTGGCCTTGCTCAACTTGACGGAGCCAGAAGCCCCGGTCTTTCAGGCCGCCGAAGCGTGGCGGGGTCGGCTTCCGGGGGTGACTCCGATGCCCTGGCAACCAACTCAGCTGCAGATGGATCAGGTGCTCGATGTGCTGGATCAGCTTGATGGTGGTTTTGATACATATTGGTTCAGCGACGGTCTGGAATTCGCGGGTCGGGAAACGGTTCTGGCTGCTTTGCAATCGCGCGGGGAAGTGACCGTGTACCAGTCAGGCTCGCCTGTTTATGCGATTCTGCCCGCCGCCTATCAGGATGGTGTCATTCAACTGACGGCCCAACGCGCCACTGCTGGTCCGGAAAACATCCTGACCATTTTGGCACAGGGGCGCGATCCGGCGGGCGCAATGCGGGTTCTGCAATCCGCCAATATCGTCTTTGCTGAAGGCGAAACGCTTGCTCAGGTGGAGCTGGCGCTGCCCTCGGAACTACGGGCCAGAATCACCCGGTTCGAGATTCAGGGCCAGCGGTCGGCGGGTGCCGTAACGCTGACGGATGACAGCCTGCGCAGGCGTGAGGTGGCCCTGCTTGCGGGCAGTTTGAACCGTGAAGGGTTAGAGCTGTTGTCGCCGCTACATTATCTGACGCAGGTTTTGGTCCCGACCGCGGATTTTGTCGAGGGCGGGTTGATGGATGTGTTGCCCGCCAATCCGGATGTGATTGTTCTGGCGGATGTGGCGAAATTGGCCGAAGCGGAACAACTGGCGGTGACCGAATGGGTCGAACAGGGCGGGCTGCTGTTGCGCTTTGCCGGGCCGCGCATGGCCGCTAGCGATCTGGGGCGGGATGTCGAGGATACCTTGCTGCCGGTGCGCCTGCGCAGCGGTGGCCGTTCGGTCGGCGGCGCGATGAGCTGGGGTGAGGCCAAAGGTCTGGCTCCGTTCCCCGAAACGTCTCCTTTCTACGGGCTGCGCGTGCCACCGGATGTTTCCGTGACCACACAGGTCATGGCGCAACCAGACCCTAATTTGGCTGATCGGGTGATTGCATCGCTGACGGATGGCACGCCTCTGGTCACGCGCAAGGCGTTGGGGTTGGGGCAGGTGGTGCTGTTCCATGTCACCGCTGATGCCGAATGGTCGAGCCTTCCCCTCTCGGGCCTGTTTGTCGAGATGCTGGACCGGCTCGCCGTTGCCTCGGCTGCGAAATCCCGGGAAGAATCGCAACTACAGGGCACGACCTGGGAACCGCTGCAGGTCATGGATGGGTTCGGAGGTTTGTCGGATGCGGATAACCTGGCCGGTGTCGATGGGGTTGATCTGGCCTCGGGCGCAATCGGGCCGGACCTGCGGCCGGGCCTGTATGAAAGCGGCAAGCAAAAACTGGCGCTGAATGTACTGGATGCGGATACGGTGCTGACGCCAGCCATCTGGCCATCTGATGTGCCGATCAAAGGGCAGGAAATCAGCGCCGAAACGCCGGTCGGGGGCATTTTGCTTAGCCTCGCGCTGATCTTGCTGACGGTGGACGTCATTGCGTCACTTCTGTTGTCGGGGCGACTTGGGCTGGCCCGGGCCGCGGCGATGGCGCTGGGTGCGTTGCTGATTGCACCTGACCTTCAGGCTCAGACGCCCGAGGAAACCGATTTTGCCCTGATGGCAACGCAAGAGCTGGTACTGGCTCATGTCATGACCGGAAACGCGCAGGTTGACGATATCGCGGGCGCCGGGATGCGTGGCTTGGCGCAAACTTTGTTCTTCCGCACTTCGGTCGAACCGGCAGAGCCCATCGGCGTTGATCTGGAACGGGACGAGCTGGCGTTTTTCCCGCTGCTGTACTGGCCGATCACGCCGGAACAGCCGCAACCCTCGGACGAAGCCTATGCCAAGCTGAATGCCTATCTCCGCTCGGGCGGCATGATCCTGTTCGACACGCGCGACGCGGATGTGGCGCGTTTCGGTGCAGCAAGCCCCAATGGCCGCAAGCTGCAACAACTGGCCGCCCCGCTGAATATCCCTTCGTTAGAGCCTGTTCCGGATGACCATGTTCTGACGCGGGCCTTCTATTTGCTGCAGGATTTCCCGGGCCGATATGCTGGTACCGAGATTTGGGTCGAAGCCGCCCCGCCGGATGCGGAACAGATCGACGGCATGCCGTTCCGCAACCTAAACGACAATGTGACACCGGTAGTGATCGGCGGGAATGACTGGGCCGGGGCCTGGGCCGTCGACCGAAACGGGCAGGCCTTGTTGCCGGTCGGGCGCGGATATGCCGGTGAGCGGCAGCGGGAATTGGCCAATCGGTTTGGCGTCAATCTGGTGATGCATGTGCTGACCGGGAATTACAAATCGGATCAGGTCCATGTGCCTGCGCTGCTGGACAGGTTGGGACAATGACCGGAACCGTTATCTTTGACCCTCTGATTCCGTGGCCCGTTCTGATGGTCGTTGCCGCGATTGCCATATCAGGCGTTGTTCTAGCCCTGTGGCGGGGCCTGTCTGGCTGGGCTTTGCGCGGGTTGGCCGCCCTGGTCGTGATCGCGGCCATGGCGGGGCCTGTTTATCAGGTCGAAGATCGCACTCCGCTGACCGACATCGTGGTGATGATCGAGGATGAAAGCGCCAGCCAGACCCTGTCCGATCGCCCGGAACAGACAGCACAGGCCGCTGCCGAACTGGCGGCCGAGATCGACACGCGCGACAATACCGAGCTGCGCCGGATCCGGGTGGCTGACAGCGATGGGGATGAGGGCACACAGGTCATGGCTGCGCTGAACAAAGTCCTGGCCGAGGAACCCCGTGCGCGCATTGCGGGGATCCTCGTGGTTTCGGATGGGATCGTGCATGACGTTGATCAGGCCCCTGACCTGCCTGCACCGATGCACCTGTTGCAGACTGGGCGGGCCAGCGACTGGGACCGCCGTCTGATCGTCCGCAATGCACCGGCTTTTGCCATTATCGGAGAGCCGGTCACGCTGACGTTGCGGGTTGAGGATAGCGGCGCAGTTCCTGTTGCGGCTGCGAATGCGCCTTTGGAAATTTCGGTTGATGGCAATGCGCCAGAGCATTTCACCATTCCAATCGGTGTCGATGTCGAGCTACCGGTCAAGCTGTCCCATGGCGGGCGGAATGTCATCCAGTTTACCGTACCCGGCGTCGAAGGAGAGTTGACCGACCGCAACAACACCGCACTGATTCAGATGAACGGTGTGCGCGACCGTCTGCGGGTGCTGCTGGTTTCGGGTGAACCGCATCCCGGTGGACGGACCTGGCGGAACCTTCTGAAATCCGACAGCTCGGTCGATCTGGTGCATTTCACGATCCTGCGACCGCCTGAAAAGCAGGATGGTGTGCCTGTGGACGAGTTGTCTTTGATCGCTTTTCCGACTCGAGAACTGTTTCTGGAAAAGATCAACGATTTCGATCTGATCATCTTTGATCGCTATAAGCGGCGCGGTATTCTGCCTGCGGTCTATCTGGAGAATGTCACCAATTACATCAATGATGGTGGTGCGGTTCTGATTGCGGCTGGTCCTGATTTTGCCAGCGCCGACAGTATCTTCCGCTCGCCGCTGGCGCCGATTCTTCCGGCGCAGCCTACCGCACGGGTCATCGAAGAACGCTTTGTCCCCACAGTTACAGATATGGGGCACCGGCACCCGGTGACCACGGATCTGGGCGATTCCGAGCATTGGGGTGCATGGTTGCGCCAGGTTGATGTCCTGTTCCGATCAGGTGAAACGCTGATGACCGGCGTCGATGACCGGCCGCTGCTGGTGCTGGACCGGGTCGGAGAGGGGCGCGTGGCAATGCTGGCCTCTGACCACGCTTGGCTCTGGAGCCGTGGCTTCGACGGCGGTGGTCCGCAGCTTGAACTGCTGCGGCGATTGGCACATTGGATGATGAAAGAACCCGAGCTTGAGGAAGAGGCTCTGTGGGCCGAAGCAAATGGTCAAATCATGCGCGTCATCCGTCAAACCCTGGGGGATGACGTCGGAACAGTTACCATCACGCAGCCCAATGGCGAGACACTTGAGGTGACGCTGAACGAAGTTTCTCCGGGGCGGTTCGAAGCTCAGATCTTCGGCCCCGAGATTGGCCTCTATCGTCTGCAAGAGGGTGAACATTCGGCGGTAATTGGGTTGGGCCCTGCGGCCCCCAAAGAATTTGAGCGCACGATTGCTACTGATCAGATCCTTGAGCCGGTTCTGGCCGAATTGCGCGGCGGTGTGATCCGGGTCGAGGACGGTTTGCCTTCGATCCGAAATGTCCGCGCTGGGCGGCCAGCATCGGGGCGCGGTTGGATCGGGCTGACCCCGCGCGATGCCTACCAGACCAGCTCTGTAACACAGGCTGGTGTTCTACCGCCCTGGCTGGTGCTTTTGCTGGCCGGTGGGTTCCTTCTGGCGGGTTGGCTGCGTGAAGGTCGGCGTTAGGTCATTCGACCACAACGCCGATTGTGGCCCCAATCACCAGCATCATGTCATGGTAAAGCACCGTTTGAACCGGCTTTGCTGCGTCAGGTTTGTCGTGTAATCCCACACAGTTTTTTTGATCTGAGCGCCTTTCGCGCATTCAGATACCGCAGATTTTGCGTTGAGTAGGAAAAGGCAGGTACCGGCGAGGCAGGCAGTTTTGGACGTTTGCGGCCTCTGAGCCTGCCATTGGTCTGTGGCAACAGGCACGGCTTAAACACTTTTTCACGCTCTGTCAGGATGCTGTGGGCAGATTGTACCGGGATCACCTTTGATGAGTCTTGCAACCAAACTGGCACAGGAAAGACGCGCACGGCTTGCCGCTGAACGTCTGCTGGAGATGAAACAGGCCGAACTATCAGCGGCCAACCGGAAATTGGGCCTGCACGCGATGGCTCTGACTAAACGCATTGGTGAAACGCGGGCCGAGGTTGAGACGGTGCGCGATGAAAATGAAAAAGTTAAATCGGACCTGACATTGGCCAATGCCAAGATCGAAGTGGCGGAACGGCGGCTATGGCATTCGATCCAGACCTTCCCAGACGGGTTTGCATTCTTCGACGAAGAGAGCCGGTTGATCGGGGCAAATGCCTCATATTTCAGCCTGTTTGAGGGGCTGGATGAAGTAGCGCCCGGCATCAGCTATGGCAGAATTCTGGAAACCCTCACGCAGGAGGGTCTGATTGATACCGTCGACGAGACACAGGATGATTGGCGCGCCAGGATGCTGGCCCGTTGGAAGTTGTCCAACCCGCCGTCAGAAATCGTCAAACTGTGGAACGGGCTCTATATCAAGCTGATTGATCAACGCGGTGGCGGTGGCGATGTGGTCAGCCTTGCGCTTGATATAACCGCCTCGGTCCGGCATCAGGCCGAACTGACCGCTGCGCGCGAACGGGCCGAGGCCGCAAACCGCGCGAAATCTGCATTCCTGGCCAATATGAGCCATGAAATCCGCACGCCCATGAACGGTATTGTTGGCATGACCGAGTTGATGACCGAAACCGCGCTGGATGAAGAACAACGGCTCTATCTCAACACGATCCGCAATTCCGGTGAAGCCTTGCTGGTGATCATCAACGATGTTCTGGATTACTCGAAGATTGAGGCGGATAAGCTGGTCCTGCACCCCGAACAGTTCGATTTCGAACGCTGTATCCTTGAGGTGGCGATGCTGCTGCAGCCCAGTGTTCGTGACAAGGGTTTAAGCCTTTTAGTCGACTATGACCTGTTTTTGCCAACCCTGTTCGTGGGCGATCCGGGCCGGGTGCGTCAGGTCTTGACCAATCTGGTTGGAAACGCGGTCAAGTTCACGGCGGAAGGGCATGTCTTGATCCGCGTCACGGGGGTCCCCCGCGTGGAGGCCCAGGCCTGTGATATTCATGTTGCCATAGAAGATACCGGTATCGGTATTGCCGAGGATAAAGCGGCGCATATCTTTGGTGAATTCAATCAGGTCGAGGATGAACAAAACCGACAGTTTGAAGGGACCGGGTTGGGTCTGGCCATCACCAAACGACTGATCAAATTGATGGACGGTGCCATTTGGGTCGAAAGCGAGCCGGGCCAGGGGTCCTGTTTTGGATTTCGGATAACGCTGCCGACGGTCGAGGGCCCGCAACCCGCCCCCCCGAATATGGAAGGATGTCTGCGCCATGTGGTTGTGGTTGAAGGTCTGGCTGTCAATCGAGCGATCCTGTCAAAGCAACTTGGTCGCCTAGGTGCCAAGGTTACCGAATGTACCACCGGAACCGAGGCGCTGGCTACGCTTGATGACACGGTAGATCTGGTGCTGTGCGATCACGATCTGCCGGACATGGACGGGCTGGATTTGGCGGCCACGATAAAGGGCCGGGGGTGGACGGATACCTCTGTCGTGGTCATGTCGGCCAATCCCGGCGTGATTCATGCTCATCCGGCCTGCGAGCTTATTGACGGAGTGTTGCAAAAGCCGATCCCTCGTTCAGAATTATATGCACGTCTGACCGCTCTGGGACGATCAGCGGATTCGATATCGAATGGTTCCGACACGCAAAACCCAACGGTTGCGCAGGTCAGACCGATTGCCGGGGATCAAAGGCTCATGCGGGTTCTGGCTGCTGAGGACAACAAGACCAACCAGCTGATCCTGCGCAAAATGGTCAAGGATCTGAACATTGATCTTCGCTTTGCGGGCAACGGGCTTGAGGCGGTCGCCGCCCATCTGGAATTCGACCCGGATTTGATATTCATGGATATCTCGATGCCCGGAATGGATGGTAAACAGGCCACAGGTGAAATCCGCCGCCGCGAGGTTGAAACCAATCAGCACGTCCCGATCGTAGCCCTGACCGCACATGCAATGAGCGGAGATAATCAGGGTATTTTATCGGCTGGATTGGACTACTACCTGACCAAACCGCTGCAAAAACAGAAAATCCACCAGATGATCCTTGACCATCGGCCAGACGGAACGCAACCGGTTCTTGATGACGAAACCCGAGCGTTCTAGGCTGCCGACATGACTGATGACCGTGGATTTCACCCCCGCGCGCTGGGCGAGATTGCCATTCGCTGCGCAGATATGGCCGCTATGGTGCAGTTCTATGAACAGGTGATCGGCCTGCAGCGTCTGAGCGGTGACCATGACAGCGCTATAACCTTCTTCCGGATAGCCGAGGGGTTTGGCGGCCATACGCAAGTTCTGGCCCTGTTTCACCACAGCACCGCGCCACGACCGGGGCAACATCGGGCCGGTGCAGAAGGTCCCGTAACAGGAGCGGGATCGTCGCTGCATCATATCGCATTGTCGCTGCCCTTCGACGAGCAGCCGGCGGTCACGAGTTGGTATGACAAGATCGGCCAACCCTATCGCGTCGAGCAGTTCGGATGGGTTGGTTGGCGCGGAATTTTCACCGAAGACCCGGAAGGCAACACAGTTGAACTGGTCTCTTACGACCCGTCGATGCTGGCTGAGGCCTGATAGGGCCGGATAAAGACCGGCTTGTCGTTCTCTGACAGGTCGGGGCGGTATTCATAGCCGCCCGAGTCGAACTCTGTCAGGCTGGCGGGATCGGACAGACGGTGTTGAATGACATAGCGTGCCATCGCCCCGCGTGCCTTTTTGGCAAAGAAGCTGACGATCTTTGGTGTGCCGCCCTTGTCTTCCATGAAGACCGGCGTGATGACCCGTAATTTCAGCGCTTTGGGGTCTACTGCACCGAAATATTCCTGACTGGCGCAATTCAACAGCACATCGCTACCGATCCCGGCTGCCTGAGCGTTTAGCGCCTTGCTTAGTTGGTCGCGCCAATAATCGTACAGGTTCTTGCCGCGCCGGGTCTTCAGCCTACTGCCCATCTCAAGCCGATAGGGCTGAATGGCGTCCAGCGGACGCAATATGCCATATAGTCCGGACAGGATACGCAGGTGATCCTGGGCCCAGGCCATCTCTTCCGCATCCAGCGAAGTCGCTTCGAGCCCCTGATAGGTGTCTCCGGCAAAGGCCAGTGCGGCCGGGCGTGTCGCCACAGCATCGGGGGCGTCCGAAAAGGCGCGATAACGGTCGCGGTTCAGGCGGGCCAGATCTTCGCTCAGATCCATCAGCTTTTTCAGGTCGCCCAATGTCAGATTGCGGGCGGTTTTCGACAGGCGGATCGCGTCATCCTGAAAGTCGGGTTGCGTGACCTCAACATTCCGTTCTGCCCAATCCAGCCGTTTGGCCGGGGAAATCACTACCAGCATAGTCGCCCTCGTTTCTTGCCTGTTGGTGGGTATCTAGCTTGCCATACGCAGCACGTCCAGAAAGGCGGCGCCAAACCTTTCGTGACGGCGGTCACCCAGAACCTGTTCGATGGCGCGCGGGTCGTCTGATCGCAACTGCGCCACCTTTGCCAGTTGCGAGGCGGTACAGGTCAGCGGCTTGTCGATTCCATCAGGGCCGCGCGACAGTTGCGACTGAACTTCGAGCAGGCGGTCGTAAATCTCGCCCTGATCGCGCCCGGCCAGTTTGCGGCGGGCCGGGTGCAGTTCTTCGACCGCGCCGGTCAGAACCTCCAGAAACGTGGCCCCGTAGCGTTCCAGCTTTTTAGCACCGATCCCGCTGATCCGGGCCATATCGTCCAGCGTTGCAGGGCGGGTTTCCGCCATTTCGATCAGGGTGCGATCGGGAAAAATAACATAGGCCGGGACCCGCGCGGATTCGGCCAGCGCACGGCGTTTCGCCTTCAGTGCGCTCAGCAGCGGTGCGTCTTCTTCGGATACCATCTCTTTGACTGCAGGCCGACGGGTTGCTTTGCGGATCGTGTCCTTACGCAGGTTGATCTGCGCCTCGCCTTTCAGGATCGGCTTGGCGGCCTCAGTCATGCGCAGCGCACCGTGGCGGTCGGGATCAGGACGGACCAGATCATGGCCCATCATCTGCCGAAAGATCGCCTGCCATTGCGGGCGCGACCAGTCCTTGCCGATACCATAGGTGGACAGCGCATCATGGCGGCGGGCGCGGATCTTGTCGGTCTCGTTGCCCAGCAGGATGTCGATCAGATGGCCTGCGCCGAACCATTCCTCGGTGCGCAGGATCGCGGACAGGGCCATACGAACCGGGGTGGTGCCATCGAACACTTCCGGCGGGCTGTCACACAGATCGCATTTGCCACAGGGTTCGGTCTGTTCACCGAAATAACCCAGCAAAGTCTGACGGCGGCAGGCCAGCGCCTCGGCCAGGCCAAGCAGGGCGTTCAAACGGGCGTGATCGGCCATCCGCCGGTCAGAGGGAGCAAGCCCCTCGTCTATCTGTGACCGGCGCAGGCGAATGTCATCTGCCCCAAACAGGGTCAGGGTTTCTGCCGGGGCGCCATCACGCCCGGCGCGGCCGATTTCCTGATAATAAGCTTCGATGGATTTGGGCAGGTCCGCATGGGCGACCCAGCGGATGTCGGGCTTGTCGATGCCCATGCCAAATGCAACCGTGGCCACCACGATCAGACCATCCTCGCGCGCAAAGCGGGTCTCGACGATGCGGCGATCCTCGGGATCCATGCCGCCGTGATAGTGACAGGCGGTGTGGCCTTCGGCACGCAGGGCCTGTGCCAGAACCTCGGTCTTGTTACGGGTGCCGCAATAGACAATGCCGGATTGGGTTTTGCGCGCGGCGGCAAAATCCAGGACCTGTTTGCGGGGCCCATCCTTGGCGGCAAAGGCCAGGTGGATGTTGGGCCGGTCGAACCCGCGCAGGAACTTGCGTGGGGCCGCGCCGTCAAACAGCTTTTCGACAATCTCGTCCTGGGTTTCCGCATCCGCCGTGGCGGTGAAGGCGGCCAGGGGCACGTTCAGCGCACGTCGCAGCTCTCCGATCCGAAGGTAGTCTGGGCGGAAATCATGGCCCCATTGGCTGACGCAATGGGCCTCATCCACCGCAATCAGGCTGACATTGATCCGTCGCAGCATGCCGAGCGCCGACCCGGCGGCCAGACGTTCGGGGGCCATGTACAGCAGCTTGAGCCGCCCGGCCTCTAACGCTTCCCACACGGCATCGGTTTCTTCGGGCGTGTTGCCGGAGGTCAGCGCGCCGGCCTCGACGCCTGCTTCCTGCAAGCCGCGCACCTGATCGCGCATCAGGGCAATCAGCGGAGAGATCACCACCGTGACCCCATCGCGCATCAGCGCAGGCAGTTGGAAACACAGGGATTTGCCACCGCCCGTGGGCATGATGGCCAGCACGTTTTCGCCCAGCGTGACGGCATCGACGATCTCTTCCTGACCCGGACGGAAGTCGTCGAATCCAAAGACATCTCGCAGCAAAGGCGCGGCGTCAAACATGTGCGGGGGTGCCCTGTTTTAAGGTTATCTGCTCTTAAGACAGGACAATCACATACTAAGATTCACTGAACAAGAGGTCAGACAAAATAGACCATATTGTTGATCAGGATAATACGCAGCGCATAGACACCGATCAGAACCACCAGGGGCGTCAGGTCAAGTCCGCCCATTGCAGGCAGAACGCGTCGGATCGGGCCGTAAATCGGCTCTAACAGGCGGTTCAGCCCGTACCAGATCTGCGCAACCAACTGTTGATGCAGGTTCAGCACCTGGAAATTGATCAGCCAGCTCATGATGACATGGGCCAGAATGATGAACCAGACAATGTCCAGAATCAGCAGCAGAATTTGGATCAACGACAGCATGGGGCCTCCGGATTTCACATCTGCTGAGACCTAAGCGCCCCTGCACAAAAGAGCAAGTCCGCGCCAACAGAACGCTTGCGAATTGAGCCAAAGCCCCGTCTTATGACGCCAACAATAAAAACGGGGCAGGTATGGCAGAGATTTCCAAGCGCAAACGCATCTGGGGCTGGTGGTTCTTCGACTGGGCAAGTCAGCCCTATCACACGCTGTTGGTGACCTTTGTTTTTGGGCCCTATTTTGCCGGAGTAGCTGCCGAGTATTATCTGAACGCCGGTCTGGGCGCCGATGCCGCAGACGCACGGGCGCAGACGGTGTGGGCGAACTGCATGACCATCGTGGGGCTGATCATCGCCTTTGGTGCCCCGCTGATGGGGGCGATGGCGGATGTTTCGGGCCGTCGTATACCATGGATATTCGGCTTTTCCATCATGTACGCGGTGGGCTCTGCTGCGCTGTGGTACACGTTGCCGGACGGGTCAAACATGTGGCTGATGCTGTCGGCCTTTGGCCTGGGTTTTGTCGGGGCGGAATACGCGCTGATCTTCGCCAATTCTCAGCTGCCCGATCTGGGTGATGACAGTGAGGTGGGCGAGATATCGGGTTCGGGTTTTGCCTTTGGCTATTTCGGCGGGCTTATCTCGCTGGCAATCATGCTGGCCCTGTTTGTTGAGCAGGGTAATGGCAAGACCCTGATCGGCATGGACCCTGTTTTTGGTCTGGACGCCGCAGCACGCGAAGGCACGCGATTTGTCGGGCCGTTCACCGCCGTGTGGTTCATTCTGTTCATGATCCCCTATTTCCTGTGGGTGCGCGACGATCCAGATGTCGAAAAGAAAGGCAGCGTCAAAGAGGCGCTGCAGCTGCTGGTCAAATCAGTCTCTAACCTGCGCAATCGCGTCAGTCTGGCCAGCTATCTGGGCTCGTCCATGTTCTATCGCGATGCGCTGAACGGTCTGTATACCTTTGGCGGCGTTTATGCGCGGCTGGTGCTGGAATGGGATCTGATCAAGA
Source organism: Ruegeria sp. CDSA221 (assembly GCF_059611825.1). Lineage (NCBI taxonomy): Bacteria > Pseudomonadati > Pseudomonadota > Alphaproteobacteria > Rhodobacterales > Roseobacteraceae > Ruegeria > Ruegeria sp. CDSA221. The sequence goes on along the minus strand of NZ_JBXWPK010000008.1, from coordinate 123,640 downwards.
TCGGCGTATTCGGGATTGTCAGCGTTCTGGCTGCGGCAGCCTTTGCCTGGCTTGGCGGCAAGCTGGACAAGAAATACGGCCCCAAACCTGTCATTCTGGTTGCGATCTGGGTACTGATCTTTGTCTGTATCACCGTCGTGATGATGGACCGGACCCAGATCTACGGCATCACCCTGCCCGAAGGGTCGGGCCTGCCGGATCTGGTGTTCTTTGGTTGCGGTGTTCTGATCGGCGGCATGGGGGGTATCCTACAATCGGCCAGCCGTTCTCTGATGGTGCGCCACACCGATCCCGCTGCCCCGGTCGAGAGCTTTGGCCTGTATGGCTTGTCCGGCCGCGCCACCGCATTTGCGGCCCCTTTGTTGATCGGGATTGCCACAACCCTGACCGGTAGTGCGCGACTGGGGGTGTCACCCATAGTTCTGTTGTTTATTCTGGGACTGTTCCTAATGCGCTGGGTGAAACCGGAAGGGGATCAGAGCAGATGATTTTACTACGTTTTTTTGCGGTCATTGCCGCAATCACATTCGCCGGTACCGCAGGTTCAGAGCCGCTGGCCAAGCAGTTATTCGGAGGCCAAAAGCAAAGTTCACAACAAAAACCGGCCGCTTTCGGCAGTTATTCGCGCGGCTGTGCGGCGGGGGCGGTACAACTGCCCGAAACCGGACCCACATGGCAGGCTATGCGCCTGTCACGCAACCGCAACTGGGGCCATCCGCAGGCGATCGACTATGTCCAGGATCTGAGCCGGTTTGCGGCCAAGCAGTCAGGATGGAATGGTCTCTATATAGGCGATATCAGCCAGCCGCGCGGCGGGCCGATGACATCGGGCCACCGCAGCCACCAGCTGGGTCTGGACATCGATATCTGGATGCTGCCCGGTGACAACATGCGTCTTTCCCGCAAGGCGCGCGAGAATATCTCTTCGATTTCCCTGCGCCGTTCCAATGGCGCCTTCGTCAACGGCAACTGGTCCAAACAGCATCACGCCGTCCTGCGTGCGGCGGCAAAAGACAAGCGTGTGGCGCGGATTTTCGTCTTTCCCGGGGCCAAGGTGCAGATGTGCAACGACGAAAAGGGCAACCGCGCTTACCTGCGTAAAATCCGGCCATGGTGGGGCCATCACTATCATTTCCACGTGCGGCTGGCCTGCCCCAGAGGATCAAGCGGCTGCGTGAACCAGGATCCGCCGCCCAAGGGTGATGGTTGCGCCGAAGCACAGCAATGGGTGAACAACATCCTCAACCCGCCACCGCCCGATCCAAACGCGCCAGCACCCAAGAAGCGACGCGAATACCGGATGGCCGATCTGCCCAAGCAATGCACAAACGTCTTGCAATCCAACTGATCGCGGCGCTGCTGCTGTCAGGGGGTGTCTGGGCCGAGGGAGCAAAGCCTGCCGCTTTGCTGAACAATTTTGCCTGGCGACATCAGGCGGATTGGTTCGGCGGATATTCCGGAATTCACATCTTTGACGGTGGCACCCGCATGATCGCGCTGAGTGATCGTGCAACGATGTTGGACGCTCGTATTGATCGAAACGAAGATGAGATTACTGGCATCGAGATCCAGCGGCACTGGCCCATCCTGTCCAGCACCGGCAAGGTTCTGGTGGGCACCGCGGGCGATTCCGAAGGCCTGGCAATCGCCCCTGACGGTGGGGTCTATATCTCATTCGAGGGTGTGCACCGGGTGGCTTATTATTCCGATCCAACCGGCCCGGCGCAGGTTCTGCCACGCCCCAAAGCCTTTGAGGTTCTTGACCATAACGGCTCGTTCGAGGCACTGGCCATTGACAGGCTTGGGCGGCTGTACACCCTGACCGAAAAGAGCCGTACCGTATCGGGGGACATACCGGTATATCGTTGGGATGGTCTGTCGTGGTCGACACCTTTTGTCCTGCCGCAACGGGGCAAGTTCCTGCCAGTAGCCGCGGATTTCGGCCCCGACGGGCGGTTCTATGTGCTGGAACGATCGGTGTCCCTGACAGGCTTTCGGTCGCAGCTCAGGCGTTGGGAACTGAATGGTGACACTCCGCAATCCGAAGAGATCTTGCTGCAAACCGCGCGCGGGACGCATGACAACCTCGAAGGCCTGTCGGTCTGGCGTGACGATCAGGGAAGGTTGCGGGTTACGATGATTTCGGATGACAATTTTCTGGCCCTTCAGCGGACGGAACTGGTGGAATATCTGCTGCCCGATTGACAGGCCTGAAACAAAGGTCTAAACGCACGGCTTGCCTTGGGACAGTCCCTTGGCCAAGTCGCCGCTACCTTGTCAAAACGGGCATCAAAATATGCAACGCGCTTTTATTCCCGGCATCCTTGCCATGGCCACCATCGTTGTGGCTTCGAACATTCTGGTCCAGTTCCTGATCCTTGACGGGCTGTTGACCTGGGGTGCTTTCACCTATCCGCTGGCCTTTCTGGTCACCGACATCATGAACCGCGTCTATGGTGTGGCAACCGCCCGCAAGGTCGTGTTTGCCGGATTCGTCACCGGCATCATCTGCTCGCTGATCGGCAGCCAAATCATTCTGCAGGGCGACGGGTTCACCTATGCCGCTGTGCCGCTGCGGATCGCTGTTGCCTCTGGCACTGCTTTCCTGATCGCCCAGCTGACCGATGTCACCGTGTTCAATGCAATGCGCGGGGGTCGCTGGTGGCGCGCACCGCTGGTCTCGACTCTAGTGGGTTCGGCGCTGGATACAGCATTGTTCTTCACTATCGCCTTTTCGGCCTCGATCGCGATCTTCGGCGCCAATGCCGACGCTGCGATCAGCTGGGCGTGGGAGCCTGTTCCCTTCATGCTGTCTGGCCCGATGGCACCCCTGTGGGTCACGCTGGCCTTTGCCGACTGGCTGGTAAAGTTGTCGTTGGCGCTGGCGGCGCTGATCCCCTTCAAGGTGATCGTTGCGCGCCTGACCGGGCAGCCCGTTTAAAAAACGCTTTGAGAATGGCACAGCTTGTGTCACCATCCTAGTTAACCGCAACAGATAGAAAAGGAGGTGATCCAGTGTCGAGAAAGAGATTGGAGAGAGGTGTTGGAACAACCGGGGGGATCGCCCGTTAGGGCAGCCCTTGGCGGAGCGCTCGCTCCGGCTGGTCGATTGATCTAACCGACCCAACCTCCTGAACTTTCGAAGGGCCGTCCTGCTAGGGCGGCCCTTTTTGTTTCCGCACAGCACTTGTAAGGTCCGCCCCATGTTGCGGATCAATGACGATATCACCCTGCAAGACTGGGAAATGACCGAAAGCTTTGTGCGCTCTTCCGGCCCTGGCGGGCAGAACGTGAACAAGGTTTCGACCGCAGTCGAGTTGCGGTTCGAAGCGGCGCGCTCGCCCTCACTGCCTGATCCGGTCAAGGCGCGGCTGAAACGGTTGGCTGGGCGGCGCTGGACCAAAGAGGGCGCGATCATCATCCAGTGCGAGGAAACGCGTAGCCAGGCTCGCAACCGCGAGATTGCGCGGGTGCGATTGGCCGAACTGATCACCCGCGCGCTGGTCAAACCCAAACGGCGTATCGCCACCAAGCCCACCTATGGCTCGGTCAAACGTCGATTGGCCGCCAAAAAGGCCCGTTCGGATGTCAAATCTCTGCGCGGCAGGGTCGACGAAGATTGATCTGGTAACTTCTTTGCGCCTTGCTACTCTGCCCTGACAGGCGACAAGGAGGCAAAGCCATGAGGTTGGAGGGAAAAACCGCAATCGTAACAGGCGGCGCGTCCGGGTTCGGGGCCGGTATCGCGCTGAAGTTCATTGCAGAGGGCGCACGCGTGATGATCGCGGATATCAACGGCGCTGCGGCCCGCGAAATGGCAGAAACGCTGGGCGCGCAGGCCATCGCGCAGCAGGTTGATGTGGCCAGCACGGCATCGGTTCAGGAAATGGCGGACACCGCCCGCGACGCCTTTGGCGGGCTCGACATCCTGGTCAACAATGCCGGAGTGACCCATCTGCCGACCCCGCTGGAGGACGTCTCCGAAGAGGATTTCGACCGTGTCTTCAACGTGAACATGAAATCCGTCTATCTGACCGCCCGCGCCTTTGTGCCGATGATGAAGGCACGCGGAACCGGGGCGATCCTGAACGTCGCCTCAACCGCCGGGCTGTCCCCGCGCCCCAACCTGAACTGGTATAACGCGTCCAAGGGTTGGATGATCACCGCAACCAAAACCATGGCGGTGGAACTCGCCCCGTCCGGCGTGCGTGTCAACGCGATCTGCCCAGTTGCGGGCGAAACCCCATTGCTGAAATCCTTCATGGGCGAAGACACCCCCGAGATTCGCGCCAAATTCCTGTCGACCATCCCATTGGGTCGCTTCTCGACTCCCGAAGACATGGCCAACGCCGCCTGCTTTCTGTGCTCGGATGAAGCCAGTATGATTACGGGCACCACGCTCGAAGTGGACGGGGGCCGATGCATTTGATCCGGACTTCATTTGGCTCAAAATATCTCCGCCAGAGGCAGCGCGCCGAGGCGCGCTTCCCTGCCCAACGTCAGAGGTTTCGATGACTCCCGGATCCAAAAACCTGATCACCGATGTCCCAGGGCTGAAGGTCGGCAACGCGCAGGACGAGGCGTTGAAATCGGGCACAACTGTTCTGACAGCGGACAAACCCTTTGTTGCTTCTGTCCATGTAATGGGGGGCGCGCCGGGCACGCGTGAAACTGACTTGTTGGCACCGGATAAAACCGTTGATCAAATCGATGCGATCGTGCTGTCTGGTGGCTCGGCTTTCGGGTTGGACGCCTGCTCAGGGGTTACGGATGGTTTGCGGGCCGACGGGCGCGGCTTTGCTGTCGGGAATGCGATTGTGCCCATCGTGCCGGGAGCAATTCTGTTCGATTTACTCAATGGCGGCGATAAAACTTGGTCCGAGAATCCATACCGCGCTCTCGGAAAGGCAGCCTACCACGCTGCCGCAGAACGTTTTGCGCTCGGTTCAGTCGGGGCAGGAACCGGCGCATTGGCGGCTATGCAAAAAGGTGGCCTGGGTTCTGCATCGTTGGTTCTGGACGACGGCATCACTGTAGGCGCGCTTGTGGCAGCCAATCCGGTCGGCAGCGTCACGACACCTGGGGATCGCCACTTTTGGGCGGCGCCATTCGAGATCGACAACGAATTTGGCGGCCTGGGGCCAGACCTCTCATCGGGTCAAGCACAGATTCAGCAAAGCCGCAAAGCTCTAGCTATGGGGCAGGTTGACCCGGACCGGGCCAACACGGCCATTGCAATTGTCGCAACTGATGCAGCGTTAACCAAGACACAGTGCCACCGCCTGGCGGTGACAGCTCATGATGGCATCGCTCGCGCGATTGTGCCTGCGCATACTTCACAAGATGGTGATCTGGTTTTCGGCATCAGCACCTCCGGTCAAGCTGTTGACCCAAGCGTGCTGCCTATGATCGCGCATGCAGCCTCGGTTTGCCTGTCGCGGGCGATCGCCCGTGCGATTTATCTGGCGTCACCCAGTGCAGGCGATCTTCTGCCCTGTTGGGCAGACGTACATGACTTAAGTTAAGGACGACCCGATCCCGGCTGTGACACAGTGCCATCGCGCGGCAATCTGCGCGTTGACTCTCTGCTGCGCCAGAGGTCCTTTCTGTGCAGCCAATTCGTATCGGAGCAAAAGTTATGAATCGTATCCTCGCGACCGCAATTGCCGGCCTACTGGCCCTTCCAGTCTATGCTGAAGGTGACACCGAAGCTGGCAAGAAAGCCTTCAACAAATGCAAATCCTGCCATCTGATTGCTGATCCCGATGGCGAGGTGATCGTAAAGGGCGGAAAAACCGGCCCGAACCTCTATGGGGTTGCAGGCCGTACTGCTGGGACGGTCGAAGGGTTTAAATACGGTGACAGCATTGTCGAAGCCGGTGAAAACGGCTTGGTCTGGGACGAGGCAACCTTTGTCGAATATGCCCAGGACCCCAAAGCCTTCCTGCAATCCTATCTGGATCAGACCTCGGCCAAGTCCAAAATGACCTTCAAGCTGAAAAAGGGCGCTGAGGACGTTTACGCCTATATCGTCAGTGTTTCGGGCGAATAACCTGGGAAACCACGCAATCGGTAAGACCAGAAAAGGCCGCAGCCCCTGCGGCCTTTCGTGCGGTTGATAACCGGATCAATAGACGCCAGTTTGGAATCGCGTGGTGCATTGCCCGCTTTGCACCACAGCCAAGCCTATCAGGCCAAAGCTATTCCGGAATTCCCGGTCGCACAGGCGGATCGGCAGCAGGAGACGACAAATGGGAATCATGATCCCGGCCTGGGTTGATGGTGAATTGACCCCCGTTGAAAAGCTTGAAGCCCATGAAAAGGGTCTGCGGCACAAGGCGGTGTCGGTCTTTGTTGTGCGCGGCACCGAGATTTTGCTGCAGCGCCGGGCGATGGGCAAATACCACACGCCGGGTCTTTGGGCGAATACCTGCTGCACCCATCCTGACTGGGGTGAGATGCCCTCGGTCTGTGCAGTGCGTCGCCTGCATGAGGAACTGGGGATCACTGGGCTGTATCCCGAATACCGTCACCGGCTGGAATATCATGCCGATGTCGGCAATTCCCTGATCGAGCATGAGGTGGTGGATGTTTTCCTCGCTCATGTCCGCGGGCCATTGAAGATCGAGCCGAACCCCGAGGAAGTGATGGATATCCGCTGGATCGACTACCACGATCTGCTGGCCGAAGTGCAGCGCCATCCCGACCGGTTTACACCCTGGCTGAAGATCTACCTGCACAACCACGCCGACACAATTTTCGGCCCCGATCTGATTATCTCGGCCAAATCCTGATGCACCTCGGCGCTTTGCGTTTCCTGATAGAAGGCTATCGAGCTGCGCGTTCGATCAAAGGGAGAGGCAGCGCAATTCGATTCAATTCGAACGCAAAGCGCTCTGGGCTTGCAAGGCCCGCCCAAGGGGCCTAAATCAACCCGTCATGGCCAAGCAGAAGACAGACCCGAATTACAAAGTCATCGCCGAAAACCGGCGTGCCCGCTTCGATTACGCGATCGAAGAGGATATCGAGTGCGGCATCATGCTGCACGGGTCCGAGGTCAAATCCCTGCGGGCAGGCGGTTCTAACATCGCCGAAAGCTATGCCACGGTTGACGACGGAGAGCTGTGGTTGGTCAACAGCTATGTCGCCCCTTACGACCAGGCCAAGGTCTTCAAACACGAAGAACGTCGTCGCCGTAAGCTATTGGTGTCGCGCAAAGAGCTGTCTAATCTGTGGAACGCGACCCAACGCAAAGGCATGACGCTTGTGCCGCTGGTCCTGTATTTCAACCACAAGGGCCTGGCCAAGATTAAGATCGGCATCGCCAAGGGTAAGAAAAACCACGACAAGCGCGAAACCCAGGCCAAGCGTGACTGGTCACGGCAAAAGCAACGCTTGCTGAAAGATCACAGCTAAAGGCGCTCGACTATCGGTTGTCAGATGGATTTGATCCTCGCGTTCTCAATCAGGCTACCGGGGCTACAGATACGGCAGATGTCAGGTTTGAGCCCAAAACAACGAATGCTGCAACCTGCACCAATGGCTGCTTCGAGATTATCTGAAAAAGCGGCCAACGAGCCTCCGCTATGTTGGCTGGGCGACGTCTATCACCCAACCAACCTGTCGAGGTCCGCGGATCAGAAGGGCGCAAACCCGTCCGATGGATCGGTCGGGACCGTCCAGCGCGCGCGCGGATCGATTGTGGGCGCGAACGCACCAGGATGCGGGATCTGGCCGTTTTGACCGTAGAGCCACAGCACGAAATTGGAGCGTTGACCTTCGGTGATCGGTTCAGACGCATGGGGGACGCTGCCGTGGTGGATCAAGGCCGTGCCGGGCTCAAAGTGCAGTTTTTCGACCCGTCGCGACGCGGGATCAATGAAGCTGACAGCGGAGCCAGAAAAGGCCTCGTCCGGTAGATTTAGATTGATATTCAGCGTGACCGATGATGCGTCTGAGTGAGGCCGGAGCGACGTGTCCTTATCTGCTTGCCACTGGATGGAAAACCCGAAGGTCTGCGTGTCGTATCCTATCACATCCGGGAACAAGAGCCGTGAGATGGGCCGCATATAGGTGTTCATGAGGTCGCGGTAGAACGTCTGGAAGGCTGAGGCCCCTAGATGCCCTTCCGAGCGCGGGTCAAGCATTGCACCGCCCCGGTTGAGGGAAATGCCATAGGGTGGGCGCAGCGGAATGCCTGCATCGGCGACGCTGTCCAGATAGCTGCGCAAAACGAACAGCCGTTCGGGGTCAAAGAACTGGGTTTTGTAGACACCGGGGAAGACCTCTTCCCATAGTTTTTTCACTTCGCCTTCGGTTGCCGGGTCTTTCCAGGCCCCCTCGACCGCTGCGCGGAGACGGTCGTCATGAACAGATGCATCCAAGGCGGTTTGATTGGCCTGCTCCCATTCCTTCCATGCGTGTTTGAACAGCTCCTGGTTGTCATTCCAGAATTGCGCGACTTGCGGGGCGCGTTGCAGCATTGCTTCGCGTGTGGGGCGTTCCACGGCGCGTGCGCGCTCTAATGCAGATTGTGTCATGTCCTGTCTCAACTTTCTGATGGTCAAGCCTGTTGCTTCCGAGACATCAGATATTACGCTTAGATTGCGTATGAATGGACATATTTTTGATAACAGAATTCGTTTTTTCTACATAATAGAGGTGTGGCGCCTAGGACCCGGCCCAAGCCGCTGACCGTCCGATCTGTTGGATCAGATAGTCCATGAAGACGCGGACCTTTGCGGAGACTACGTTGCTTTTGGGGTAGATCAGCCAAAGCGCCGGATTGTCCGCCAGTGTGTACCCGGGCAGCACCTGCACAAGGGACCCATCATTCAGCTCGCTGTGGACCGCCCAGAGGGAGTTAATCGAAATGCCGGCACCCTTGAGCGTGACACGCACTTGTGTCAGCCCGTCGTTCACGATCAGCCTGTGGGAGGCTTTGTGGAGGTCGAATGTTGCTTTGGCTCCGTCATCTGACACCAAGGCGCGCGGCTCCAGATCCTTGAAGGCGACCAGACGATGCGCCGCGAGGTCATCCGGTGTGCCGGGCACCCCATGTGTTTCCAGATAGTCTGGTGCTGCACAAAGAATACGTGTGTCGTTTGCCAGTTTGCGCGCCGTCAGACTGCTGTCCTCCAGAATAGAATTGCGGAGGGCCAGATCATAGCTGCCCTCAATCAGGTTGAACTGGGTATCTGATAAATGCAAATCGAGCGTCAGGTCTGGATAGGCATCCATAAAAGCGGGCAACAGGGGCGCGATATAGAGCTGGGCAAAGGTGCTTGGAGCGGCAAAGCGCAATGTCCCGCTCACCTCGGCCTTGCCTTTGCCGAATGCGGCGAGGGCCGCTTCTTCCTGTTCGATCATCTCTCGGGCGTACGGCAAGAAGTCCTGCCCCTCTAGGGACACCGAGACTTTCCGCGTGGATCGATGCAACAATTCGGCGCCCAGCAGTTTTTCAAGCTTTGCGAGCCGCGCGCTGGCCACCGCCGGTGCCATCCCTAGCGTTCGGCCCGCCGCGCTGATGTTCAGCGTTTCAGTAGCAAGGACGAAGAGGCGGAGGCTTTGCGTATCCATATTGTATATTTTTCCAGAAAACTGAATTCGATTATCTACCGTTTATATATCTGCGCAGCGGTATAGGTCAAAGCTCAAGACAGAGCGGAGAGCGGAATGACTCAGACAGCGACAGTGAATTATCACGTCCACAAACCGGAGCGTCAGGCGTTCGAGCTTGATGCCGGTGGCATCGTTGGCAATCTGATCGCGCCAGAACTCACCCCAACCGAAGTGAAAGTGCGCGACGCGCGCAGGTCAGCCACAGACCCATCATTCGAGGATGACGCTGTCGCGTTTTCTTTCGTCCCAACAGCGGTCTCGTTCGCGCAAGACGATGATGCTTGGCAAGCGGAGTACGACGCAGAGCTGACGTCGCTTCTGACGACCAAGCTGGACGCGCAGGAGGTGATCATCTTTGATCACACGATCCGGGTGGATGACCCTGACGCCGCGCGCAAGCCCGCGCGAAACGTCCACAGCGACTACAGCCCTGACGGCGCAGAACAGCGACTGATCGACATTCTTGGTGCTGATACAGCGGCAAAATGGAGCGCGGGGCACTACGCCTTCATTAACATCTGGCGACCGATCGAGGCGGCGATCAACTCAGCCCCGCTCGGGTTTATCCTGCCGTCGAGCGTCGCCCCGGAAGACTGGATCCTGCTTGATCTGATCTATCCCGACCGCAAAGGACAGATCATGGGGTTGGCGGCAAACCCGAATCATCAGTGGATCTACATGTCGAAGATGACCCCGGATGAGGTCGCCTACTTCAACATCTTCGACAATCAGGGACGGCCCTCCATCGGGCACTCCGCGTTGGACATGGTCGAAGACCCAAACGTCATGACCATCCGCAAAAGCATTGAGAGCCGCACCCTAGTGCGTTTTGCCTGATCCCATCATCGGACCCACGAAACACGAGCAAACGGAGAGAGACAATCATGACCAAGACAATTCTTATCACCGGATCAACAGACGGCATCGGTCTTTTGACGGCGCAGACCCTCGCAAAAGAGGGGCACAAAATTCTGCTTCATGGACGCGGTGCAGCCAAACTGGAAGCCGCCGTCAACGAGGTCGGCGGCGACGTCGAAACCTATGCCGCTGACCTGTCGCGTATGGCCGATATCCAAACCTTCGCGGCAGAGGTGCGCGAGAAACACGACCGCCTTGATGTGCTGATCAATAACGCGGGCGTGCTGAAAGTCGCGGAGACCCAGACCGAGGCCGGCCATGATGTGCGGTTCATGGTCAACACCTTGGCGCCCTATGCGCTGACCCGCGCGCTTCTGCCGATCATTCCGAAAGACGGGCGGATCGTGAATCTATCCTCTGCCGCGCAAGCGCCGATTGATTTGGCTGCCATGCGCGGGGAAAAACAGCTTGGCCACAATGACGCCTACGCGCAAAGCAAGCTCGGCATTACGATCTGGACCCGCGAATTGGCGAAGGAGTTGACCGACGGACCCGTCGTCGTCGCCGTCAATCCCGGATCGTTGTTGGCTTCGAAGATGGTCAAGGAAGGCTACGGCATCGCGGGCAACGATCTGTCCATCGGCGCGAACATCCTGCGTGAAGCGGTGCTCGGGTCGTCGTTCGCGGATGTTTCGGGCAAGTATTTTGACAATGACAGCGGCCAGTTCGCGCAGCCACATGCGGCTGCACTGGACGCAATTCATTCGGCGCAGGTGATGCAAGGCATCGAAGATGCTTTGAAATCTCTCAGCTGATCCCACTGACGCCCGTCTGACGTCGGGCGTCTTTTACACCACCTGAAGCTGCAACCCTCCGGCGACATGCGTTGTCCGGACCCAAGAAAGGACTGACTGATGAAATACGAGAATTTTCAAACCTTTGACGTGAAGGTCCAAGACGCCATCGCAACGGTGGCATTCGATTTTGGAACAGTGAATGTGCAAGGCCAGGAAATGCTGGCCGACCTCAACAGCCTTGCCATGCGGCTGGAGCGGGACCGCGATACCAAGGTGGTCATCTTCCAATCCGCGAACCCCGAGGTTTGGGTCTGCCACTACGACACCGAGCTGCTCAAGGACATGTCGACCGAAGCTGTCTCCCGCGATGAAGCCCAGCTGCTCGATTTGCAAGCGGTCTGCGAACGCATCAGCAAGGTGCCTCAGGCCACGATCGCGAAGCTGGAAGGCTTCGCACGCGGTGGTGGCCACGAGTTGGCCCTGGCGCTGGACATGCGCTTTGCGGCGCGTGGCAAATTCAAGTTCATGCAGATGGAAGTCGGCATGGGTATCCTGCCCTGCGGCGGCGGTGCGTCCCGCATGGCCCGTCAGACCGGTCTGGGCCGCGCGCTGGAAATCATCCTGAGTGCCCGAGACTTTGACGCCGATGAAGCCGAGGCAATGGGCACGATCAATAAAGCGTTGGATGCTGATGAGATCGACGACTACGTAAACACCTTGGCGCAGCGGATTTCCAAGTTCCCGGCAGAGTCCATCAATGCCTGCAAGCAGATGGTCTACGAGTCGATCGACAAGCCTATCGATGAGGCCCTGAAGGCCGAGGCCTATTGGCTCTACCAGGCAACGAGCAAAACATCAGCCGTTAAACGCTTCACGATCGCAGACGAGCAGGGCCTAGAGCACGACATGGAAAACCAGCGGAACTGGGAAAACCTGGTCATGGATGTTCAGGATATCAACTGAGATTGATTGGATTAAGCGGACATTCGGCCTTGTGCGTCGGATGTCCGTTTTGTCCCGCGGTCCCGACATTGACCAACAGCCTTACTCGCAGCACTGACTTGCCGTAGAAATTCACCGTTCGCACGGGTGGCCCCATAAGAACCCAAGTTTGAACAAAGCAGAGCCCAAATGCGGCTGCGATCAGAACGCCATGGCCGCCTGAACAGCGCGTTGCCAGCGGTCATAGGCGGCGTCGCGTTCCTCTGCGGATAGTTTGGGTTCGAACCGGCGATCCAGCGCCCAGGTTTCCGCGAATTCCTGTTGATCAGGGTAGATGCCCGCGCGCATACCGGCCAGCCAAGCCGCGCCCAGAGCGGTGGTTTCTTGCATCACGGGTCGGTCGACCTCGGCGCCGAGGTAATCCGACAGGCCTTGCATCGCCCAATCAGATGCGCTGGCACCGCCGTCGACGCGTAAGATGACATCGGTATCTGCGCCCCAATCGCCCTGCATGGCATGCCACAGGTCTCGGGTCTGATAGGCGATGCTTTCCAGTGTTGCCTTGGCAAATTCTGCCCGCCCGGAATTGCGGGTCAGGCCAAAGACCGCGCCCCGACAATCTGGTTTCCAATAGGGCGCGCCCAATCCGGTAAACGCGGGCACCAGCACAACATGCTGGTTGGAGTCGGCCTGCTGCGCCAGCTCACCACTTTCCGCGGCTGTTTCGATGATCTGCAAAGCATCACGCAGCCATTGCACCGCAGCCCCTGCGACAAAGATCGACCCCTCAAGCGCATAGGTTCTTTGTCCTTCCAACTGATAGGCGATCGTCGTCAGCAGGCGGTTCTTCGAAGCGACCGGCTGTGGCCCGGTATTCAACAGCGCAAAACAGCCTGTCCCATAGGTCGATTTCATCATGCCGGGCTGAAAACAGGCCTGCCCGATGGTCGCGGCCTGCTGATCGCCCGCAACACCCAGAATCGGGATATTTCCCCCAATCAGAGTCGTTTCTCCGAAATCCGAGGCGCAATCCTGTACCTCGGGCAGCATGGACATGGGCACATCCAACAGATCGCAGATATCGGTGCTCCAACAGCCTTTGTGGATGTCGAACAGCAGTGTGCGGGCAGCGTTGGTGGCGTCTGTCACATGGTTGCGGCCTTCGGTCAGGCGCCAGATCAGGAAACTGTCGATGGTGCCGAACAGTAGCTCTCCTGCCTCGGCGCGATCGCGGGCGCCGGGGACATTGTCCAGTAGCCATTTGACTTTGGTTCCCGAAAAATACGGGTCCAGCAACAGCCCGGTCTGGTGGGTCACGTCATCCTCGCAACCGGCCTGCTTGTAGCGGGCGCAGATATCGGCGGTGCGGCGATCCTGCCAGACGATAGCATTGTAAATCGGCTTGCCGGTCTGCTTGTCCCAGACCACGGTTGTTTCACGCTGGTTGGTGATGCCGATACTGGCAATCTGATCGGGGGTTGCGCCAACGCTCTGCATCACCTCGCGGCAGACACGTAGGACGCTGTCCCAGATTTCCTCGGGATCGTGTTCGACCCAGCCTTCTTGTGGGAAATACTGCGTAAATTCATGCTGCGCGGTGCCTGCCCGTTGCATGTCTGCGTCGAACAGAATGGCCCGTGATGATGTGGTGCCCTGATCAATGGCAAGAATATAGGTCACGCCTGCGCCCCCCTTCGCATTTGGTTTTGCGAGACTTTAGCGCAAACAGTCGGTTGCGTACCAGAGTGTTCAGACGGGAATATTGTCGATTAGACGCACTCCATCCGCCCAGGCCGCGGCAAACAGGCGGGCGGGTCGGTCGGCATGTGTCAGCGGGTTCAGAGATTCCGCACAGCGCAGTTGGATATATTCCACTTGTGTAAAACCTGCGGCCAAAAGATCGGTACTGGCCTGTGCTGCCAGTGTGTCGAACGGGGCGCCGTTCTTTAGCGCGTTGGCAAGATCCAGCATGATGCGGTGTTTGTGCGCTGCAATCTCCATCCCCTCGGGCGAGAGGCGCTGATTGCGTGAGGACATGGCCAGACCCGAGGGTTCACGCACCGTGGGGCAGCCGATCACTTCGATCGGGATATCCAGATCGCGCGCCATGCGGCGCACGACCAGCAGCTGTTGATAGTCTTTTTCCCCAAAATAGGCTCTGTCTGCCTGGGTTTGCAGGAACAGTTTGGCGACCACAGTGGCGACGCCATCGAAATGGCCGGGGCGGAATTCGCCCTCCATCACATTGGTCAGGCCAGTTACAGATACGGTGGTGGCAAAGCCTTGCGGGTAGATCTCGTCCGGGTCCGGCACATAAATCGCATCAACGCCATAGGGCGCCAGTTTCTGAGCATCTTCGATTTCGGTGCGCGGATAATTGGCCAGATCCTCGGGGTTGTTAAACTGCTTTGGGTTCACGAAAATCGTCACGATAACTCTGTCGGTGCCATTTTTGGCCGCCTCAACCAGAGACAGATGCCCCGGATGCAACGCGCCCATAGTTGGGACGACGCCGATTGCCTCACCTTTCTTGCGCCAGTTGGCGGTCAAGGCGTGCAGATCGGAGAGGCGACGCAGGATCGGAGCGGTCATTTAGCTGAGCCCTGTGACGGAGCCTGATCGGCAAAGACATGTTCATCGGCGGGGAAAGCGCGTGCGCGCACTTCGGCGGCGTACTCGGCGATGGCGGCCTCGGCCAGTGGCCCCAGCTCGGCATATCGTTTGACGAATTTCGGTTTGAAAGCGGTGAAAAAGCCGACCATGTCGTCCACCACAAGTATTTGCCCGTCACATTCGGCGGACGCGCCAATGCCGATAGTAGGGATAGCGACCTCGGCAGTGATTTGGTCGGCTAGACCCTGCGGAACCTTCTCTAACACAAGGGAAAAGGCGCCTGCTTCAGCCACGGCATGGGCATCGGCCAGTACCGTCTGTGCCTGATCATCACGGCCCTGCACCTTGTATCCACCCAGCGTGTTGATCGACTGTGGGGTCAGGCCGATATGCGCCATCACCGGGATGCCGCGCTTGACCAGAAAGCGGATGGTCTCGGCCATTTCGACACCGCCCTCAAGCTTGACGGCACCGGCACCGGTTTCCGCCATCAGGCGGGCAGCATTGCGGAACGCCTGTGCGGGGCTTTCCTCGTAACTGGCAAAGGGCATGTCGATGACCATCATCGCCTTGTCCAGCCCGCGAGCAACAGCCTGACCATGCAGGATCATCATCTCCATCGTCACGCCAAGTGTGGATTCCAACCCGTGTAGCACCATGCCGACACTGTCACCGACCAGAACAAAGTCGCAATGATCATCCATCAGTCGGGCCATCGGAGTTGTATATGCGGTCAGACTGACCAGTGGCTCGCCACCTTTTCGGGCGCGAATATCCACGGCATTCGGGGCTCTTTTGCGGGCGGTGGCGCTCATGCTCGCTCCTCGCGGTTCATGTTGCGGTGCGGCATAGCAGATTGGACCGGGCCAAAGATAGCCCGGTTGCGCGAACATTTCCTTGATTGACCTAGGGTTTAAAGGGACATTGGTCCGCAGACCGGTCCGCGACATGCAGGACCACGCAGTTTCAGTGGGGAGACAACGATATGACAAAGCAGATGTTTCGGTCTTTTGCATCGGCGCTGGCGATTGGAGCCAGTTTGATAGCCACCCAAGCCCTGGCCAAATCCGACATCACCATCGCAATGCAGCTTGAGCCGCCGCATCTGGACCCGACCAGCGCTGCGGCACAGGCCATCGATTCGGTTGTCTATACCAATATCTTCGAAGGTCTGACCCGGTTCATGGGCGACGGATCGGTCGTGCCCGGGTTGGCGGAAAGCTGGGAGATATCAGACGACGGCACCGTCTATACCTTTAAGCTGCGCGATGGTGTGACCTTCCACGATGGCACCACCATGGATGCCGAGGACGTCAAATTCAGCCTTGACCGGGCCCGCGCTGAAGACAGCGCCAATGCACAAAAGGCCCTGTTTGCCGGGATCGAAAGCGTTGAGGTCGTGGATCCGTTGACCGTCAGGGTCACCCTGTCAGGACCAAACGGGAATTTCCTGTTCAATATGGCCTGGGGGGATGCGGTGATTGTCGCCCCCGAAAGCATAGAGGCGATCAAGACCAACCCGGTCGGCACCGGCGCGTTTGCCTTTGGGGACTGGGTGCAGGGGGACAGCATCACGCTGACGCGAAACCCCGACTATTGGGGTGATCAGCCCGCGTTAGAGTCTGCTACATTCAAGTTCATCTCGGACCCGACCGCCGCCTTTGCCGCCATGATGGCCGAGGATGTGGATGTGTTCGACATTTTCCCGGCGCCTGAGAACATGCCGCAGTTCGAGGCTGATCCGCGCTTTCAAGTGCTTGTCGGCTCGACCGAGGGTGAGACGATTCTGTCCACCAACAACAAGCAGCCGCCCTTTGACGACATCCGGGTGCGGCAGGCGCTGGCCCATGCCATCGACCGTCAGGCAATTATTGACGGCGCGATGTTCGGCTATGGCACGCCCATCGGAACGCATTTTGCCCCGCACAACCCGGCCTATGTCGATCTGACCGGCAATTCGGCGTATGACCCCAAGAAGGCCGCGCAGTTGCTGGCCGATGCGGGCTATGCCGAAGGGTTCAAGACCACTCTGCACCTGCCGCCGCCTTCTTACGCTCGCCGCGGAGGCGAGATCATCGCCGCGCAACTGGCCGAGGTCGGGATTGAGGCTGAAATCATCAATGTCGAATGGGCGCAGTGGCTGGAATCGGTGTTCAAGGGCAAGGATTTTGGTTTGACTATCGTCAGCCATACCGAGCCGATGGATATCGGCATCTATGCGCGACCCGACTATTATTTCCAGTATGACAGCATCGACTTTCAGACGCTGATGGAGACGTTGAACGCCACCACCGACCCAGATGAGCGTACCCGCCTGTTGGGCGAAGCGCAGCGTCTGATCGCAAATGATTACGTCAACGGGTATCTGTTCCAGCTGGCCAAGCTTGGCGTTGCCAAGGCTGGCGTTCAGGGCCTTTGGGAAAACGCACCCACAGCGGCCATCGACCTGACCGCCATCAGTTGGGCGGAATAAGACCAGTTCCAGAGAGGAGACCGGCGCATGAGAAGATCAACCCTCGTTGCGTTGATGATCGCGGTTTTAGCCGTGATTGCGCCGGTCGCCAAAGGGGATACGCCGCTTGAACAGGCGGTGACACTGTGGCTGGAGGGCGATGATGAACGCGCCCTGCCACTGCTGGCGGAGCTGGCGGCTGATGGCAACGCGCAGGCTCGTCTGCTGTTGGGGCGAATTGAAACCGCCGATCTTGGACCATCTCCGTTCCGCCAATCGCTGGGCCGAAAGGGTTCGCGCAAGCTGTTTCGTCAAAAAGACCTGACGGCCTTTGGCCGATCCTGGCTGTTGGTTGAGGCGAAAGGTGGAAATGAGCTTGCCCAAGCGCTGTTGGATGCCAAACGCCCCACACCAGACCCGAAGCTGATTGCACAGCTCAATGCGTTGGGAGAACATCAAGCTACGGACTACCCGACGCGAATTGTGGCACTCTATGGCGATCCAGAAATGCGCGGCGATCTGTTGGCGGATGGGCAGCTGATGCAGGACCTCAAACCTTACCTGAGTTATCTGACGGTCAATCCCGAGCCGCGTGGCGACGGTCTGGCCGCGCTGCGCCACATTCAGCCTGATCCAGTTGACATGAATTCCGATCAGGCGCTGGGCATGGCGGGGTTGCTGGCCCTGGGGCTGGGATATGGCGATCTGTCTGTGGACAATAGCTGGCGCCCGGCGGTGGAAAACTGGTTGATGACATCCCAGTCAACCCGCCCCATCGCGCAGCTCTGTTCTGACCAATGCGGGGCCGAGGCACCAAACTGCGCCTTCGCCTTCCTTGCCCTGTTTGGCGGCTATTTCGAGGTCATCCGCATCGACAGCCCGCTGGAAACGCTCATCCCGCAGGAGCAGTTTCTGGACAGTCCTCGCGCGCGCCTGATGGTCCTTCGTCGGGCGGCACTGGCCCGGACCGAGACAAATCTGGAAACGCTGGTGGACAGCGCACCCGCGGCGAAGCTTTCGACCTGCGCGACTGATTTGGTCCGGCAAGAGCAGCAGTCCTACAAGTAGCTGTTGCGTATGCGCGGCTCGCACCCGTAACCTGTTTGTAATGCTACGCTATGCCCTCAAACGTCTGATTTCACTGGTGATCAGCCTGGCTATCGCCTCGGTGGTCATTTTTGCAGTGATCGAGGTCGCGCCGGGCGATCCGGCATCCTTCATGCTTGGCGTCAACGTGCAGGCTGACACGCTGGCCGCGCTGCGGGTCGAGCTGGGGTTGGATGTGTCCAAACCGCAGCGATATTTCAACTGGGTCAGCGGAATGCTGGTCGGGGATTTCGGCACTTCATACACCTATCGCACGCCGGTGTCTCAGATGATTGCGGACCGACTTTGGGTGTCGCTGCCGCTGGCGCTTTATGCACTGACCCTATCGACCCTGATCGCCTTTCCCGCAGGGATTTACGCTGCTGCGCGCCGGGGGCGGCCGGGCGATGTGGCGGTCATGGGGGCCACACAGCTCGGCATCGCCGTGCCCAATTTCTGGTTCGCCATGATGCTGGTGCTGGTCTTTGCCATCAATCTGCGCTGGTTCAACGCTGGAGGGTTCGCAGGCTGGGACGACGGGTTTTGGACCGGTCTACACTCGCTGACCCTGCCAGCCATAGCGCTGGCCCTGCCACAGGCGGCGATTCTTGCAAGGGTCATGCGGTCGGCCCTGTTGGATATTCTGGGTGAGGATTTCATGCGCACCGCACGGGCCAAGGGCCTCTCCCGCCGACAGGCGCTGTGGCGTCACGGGGTGCGCAATGCGCTGATCCCGGTGCTGACTATCATCGGGCTGCAGTTTTCCTTTCTTCTGGCCGGGTCCATCATTATCGAACAGGTGTTTTACCTGCCCGGCCTCGGGCGGCTGGTGTTTCAAGCGATTTCTGCCCGCGATCTGATCGTGGTGGAATCGGTGGTCATGCTACTGGTTTTTGCAGTGATCACGGTGAATTTTCTAGTTGACCTCGCCTATGCCGCCGTTGACCCCCGTCTGAGGAGCAGGACATGAGCCGCAATCTCATCCTTGGTGCAGTACTCTCCTCGTTGGTGGTCTTGGCGGCTGCACTTTCCTTTGTCTGGACGCCCTATGCGCACGCCGCGCTGAATATTCCCGCCAAGCTGCAACCGCCCAATGCGCAGCACTGGTTTGGCACCGATCATTTTGGGCGGGACATGTTCTCAATGATCATGGTGGGTGCGCGCACTTCAATCGCTGTGGCCTTGGTGGCGGTGGGGATCGGCATGACATTGGGCGTGCCACTCGGCTTGGCCGCAGCGGCGCGCAAGGGCGCGTGGTTGGATGAGGTGATCATGCGCGGCAACGATCTGGTCTTTGCCTTCCCCTCTCTTGTTATCGCAATCCTGATTACGGCCGTCTTTGGCGCAGGCGCGATCAACGCGATCATCGCCATCGGCATCTTCAACATTCCCATTTTCGCCCGCATCACCCGTGGGGCCGCCCTGTCCCTATGGGAGCGAGAGTTCATCCTCGCCGCCCGAGTCTCGGGCAAAGGCGCGGCGCGCATCTCGGTCGAACATATCCTGCCGAATGTGGCCAACCTGCTGATCGTGCAAGGCACCATCCAGTTCAGCCTTGGCATCCTGGCCGAGGCTGGCCTGTCCTATGTTGGACTGGGCGCGCAGCCGCCCACGCCCAGCTGGGGCCGGATGTTGGCAGATGCGCAGACGATGGTCAGTTTTGCCCCGCATTTGGCTCTGATTCCGGGGCTTGCAATCATTGTCACTGTTTTGGGGCTGAACCTGCTGGGCGACGGTTTGCGGGATTGGCTGGACCCCCGAATACGGGTGGCGCGCGCATGAGCTTGCTGGAAATCGAAAATCTCAACCTGTCGATTCATGGCATGGACATCCTCAAACAGGTCAGCCTGTCTGTTGCGTCGGGTGAGATTGTCGCCGTCACCGGTGAAAGCGGTTCGGGCAAGTCCATGACGGCGTTGGCGGTGATGCAACTGCTGCCAAACGGTGCGGATGCCGCGGGCGCGATCCGGTTGGACGGGCTGGACCTGCTGAACTGTTCCGAGGATGAGATGTGCGCCCTGCGTGGCGCCTCGGTCGGGATGGTGTTTCAGGAACCCATGACCGCACTCAACCCGGTCAAAACCATCGGGGATCAGGTGATGGAGACAATCCTGATCCACAAAGCCATGCCTACTGCACAGGCCCGGTCCCGTGCCGAAGAAGTGCTGACGCGCGTCGGCCTTCCGCCCGAAAGGTTCCCTCTGTCCAGGTATCCGCATGAGCTGTCCGGTGGTCAGCGTCAGCGCGTGGTGATCGCCATGGCCATCGCGTTGCGCCCAAGGTTGCTGATCGCGGACGAACCTACGACGGCGCTGGACGTCACTACGCAGGCGCAGATTTTAGACCTGCTCACGGGGTTGGTGCGCGAATATGACATGGGATTGCTAATGATCACCCATGATCTGGCGGTTGTGGCCGATATGGCCGACCGGATCATCGTCATGCGCTATGGCGAAGTCGTCGAGGCCGGCGCCACCGAACCCTTGCTGCGGAACATGCAGCATCCCTATACACGCATGCTGTTCCGGGCCTCGGGCCATCAGGTTGACCTGCCGGAACCCAAACAGGCACAGCCTTTGCTTGAGGTTGCACAGGTGGTCCGGGATTACCGTTTGCCCCGAAAGGGCTTGTTTGATGCGCCGCGACACCACAGGGCTGTGGCTGGGGTCAGCTTTACACTGAACAAAGGCGAGCGCTTGGGCCTAGTCGGAGAGTCCGGGTGCGGAAAAACGACCCTAACACGGGCTATCCTGGGGCTGGAAGAGGTGCAGAGCGGCCAGATTCTGCTGGACGGGCAGCCAGTATTCACCGGGCACAAACCCAATCTGGCCGTCCGGCGTAAGATGCAGGTTGTGTTCCAGGACCCCTATGGCAGCTTCAACCCCCGACACCGGGTCACGCGCCTGATCACCGAGCCGTTTCACCTGCTCGAACATCCCCCAACCGGGTCCGAGCAGCAGGATCGGATCGCCGAGATTCTGACAGCCGTAGGTCTCAGCCCCGATGACGCGGGTCGGTACATTCACGAATTCTCGGGCGGGCAGAGGCAGCGTATCGCCATCGCCCGTGCCCTGATCATCCGGCCCGAACTGATCTTGTTTGATGAGGCGGTCTCGGCCCTTGATGTTTCTGTCCGGGCGCAAATTCTGGATCTGCTGGCCGAGCTCTGCGCTGCTTATGACCTAACCTATCTGTTCATCAGCCATGATCTAAGCGTCGTGCGTACGATCACCGACCGGGTTTTGGTGATGCAGGCAGGGCAGATTGTCGAGCAGGGCGAGACGGAACAGGTCTTTTCCGACCCGCAGCACCCCTATACCCAAACCCTGATCGCCGCCGCACCGACCCTGCCGGATATCGGTCAGAATGTGGCGTAAACTACAATGTTAGAGACGAAATGGAGCCTGACATGACCAATCCCCTGTGGTTCGATCCCAGCTTGTGCCTGATTGGCGGCGCGTGGCAGCGGCCTGCGTCTCAGGCAGATTTGCCGCTGATCAACCCGTCGGACGGGTCCGAGCTATGTCGGATCGCGCGCGGGGATGCTGATGACATCGATGCTGCGGTGAACGCGGCGCAAAAGGCGCTGGATGGGGACTGGGGCCGCAAATCCGCGTTAGAGCGCGGGCGCATTCTGACCCGGTTGGGTCAGATGGTGCTGGAGCGTGTCGATGATCTGGCCGCGTTGGAGGCGATGGATGTCGGCAAACCCCTGACCCAGGCGCGCGCCGATGCGGTGGCACTGGCGCGGTATTGTGAGTTTTACGGAGGCGCGGCGGATAAGGTGATGGGCGAAACGATCCCTTATCTGGATGGCTATACCGTCTATACCCTGCGTGAACCGCATGGTGTGACGGGCCACATTGTGCCGTGGAATTATCCTATGCAGATCATCGGCCGCTCTGTCGGGGCGGCTTTGGCGATGGGCAATGCCTGTGTGCTGAAACCAGCGGAAGAGGCCTGTTTGACCGCGCTTGCCTTTGCTCATCTGGCGCAGCAGGCCGGGTTGCCGGCGGGCGCTTTGAACGTGGTTCCGGGGCTGGGGGCCGAGGCCGGGGCGGCGCTGTCGGCGCATCCGGGGATTCAGCATGTGTCCTTCACCGGCTCCGTTGCCACCGGCGCGTTAGTGCAACAGGCCGCTGGGCATAACGTGGTGCCCGTGACGCTGGAGCTGGGCGGGAAATCCCCGCAGCTGGTGTTCGACGATGCAGATCTGGATGCGGCCCTGCCGTTTCTGGTGAATGCGGGCGTTCAGAACGCAGGGCAGACCTGTTCGGCCTCCTCCCGCGTTCTGGTGCAACGCGGAGTGTATGAGCAGGTCAAATCGCGCATGGCCTCGGCCTATTCCGAGTTGACCGTTGGGCCCGCGTCCGAAGATTTGCGCCTGGGGCCCCTGATTTCAGCACGTCAGAAGGACATCGTGACCGGATTTATCGACAAAGGCGCAGATCTGAATATCGTGGGCCAGGGGCCGATTGTTGGCCACGCACCCGAGTCTGGCGCCTATGTGCAACCGACCCTGTTTGCCGACGTACCCCCTGATCATGTTTTGGCACAGGATGAGATTTTCGGCCCAGTCCAAGTGCTGATCCCCTTTGAGACCGAGGAAGAGGCCCTGCAGATCGCCAACTCCACCGATTACGGGCTGGTTGCCAGCATTTGGACACGCGATGGTGCGCGGCAGATGCGGCTGGCAAAGAAGTTGCGGTCGGGGCAGGTGTTTATCAACAATTACGGCGCTGGCGGAGGTGTGGAGCTGCCCTTTGGCGGTGTCGGGAAATCCGGCCATGGTCGCGAAAAAGGGTTCGAGGCGCTGTACGGATTCTCACAGGTGAAAACGGTAGCCGCGTTCCATGGTTAGGGCCTAAACGATGACCTCGATTGGCTGTTGCACGCCAACGCCAAAGACACGTTTGTAGCGCTCGATCTGATCCGCCGGACCCATCGCTTTTTCCGGGTTGTCCGACAGTTTGACCGTCGGGCGACCATTGGCCGAAATCGCCTTGCAGACCAACGAGAAGGGTGCCAGCGCGTCATCGGGAACCAGCCCTCTGAAATCATTGGTCAGTAGCGTGCCCCAGCCGAAGGATACTTTGGTGCGGCCCGCAAACTGACTATGCAGTTCGCGGATTTTGTCGACATCCAGACCGTCAGAAAAGATCACGCGTTTCTGTTTGGGATCCTCACCGCGTGATTGCCACCATTTGATCGCAGTTTCTGCACCGGTTGCCGGATCACCGCTGTCGATTCTGATGCCAGTCCATCCCGCCAACCAATCTGGCGCGTCGTCCAGAAAACCCTTGGTGCCATAGGTGTCAGGCAGGATGATCCGTAGGTTGCCGTCATGTTCCTCGTGCCAATCGCTAAGCACGTCATAGGGTGCCTGCGCCAGTTTCTCATCAGTATCAGCCAGCGCAGAGTAAACCATGGGCAACTCGTGGGCATTGGTGCCGATGGCCTCGACCTCGCGCCGCATGGCGATCAGGCAGTTCGAGGTGCCGGTAAATGCAGGGCCCAGACCTTCGATCATGGCTTGGACGCACCAGTCCTGCCATAGAAAGGAATGCCGCCGTCTGGTGCCGAAATCGGCGATGCCCAGCCCCTGAATCCCTCGTAGATGTTCGATTTTCTCCCATACACGGGTCATCGCACGAGCATAGAGAATTTGTAGCTCGAACCGCCGCATCGCATTCAGCACCGAGCGGGATCGCAGCTCCATCAGGACTGCCAATGCGGGAATTTCCCACAGCATGACCTCGTGCCATTTGCCTTCAAAGGTCAATTCGTACTGATCACCATTGCGTTCAAGGTGATAGGGCGGCAGTCGCAGGTTCTCGAACCACCCCATGAAATCCGAACGGAACATCTGACGTTTGCCATAGAAGGTATTGCCGCGCAGCCAAGTGCTTTCCCCCCGGCTCAGGCTGAGTGACCGAATGTGGTCCAGTTGTTCGCGCAGCTCTCCCTCATCAATCAATTCAGCCAATGGAATGTGATTCGACCGGTTAATAAGTGAAAACACCACATCCGTTTGGGGCTTATTTCGAAACACTGACTGGCACATCAGCAGTTTGTAGAAGTCTGTGTCGATTAAAGACCGGACAATCGGGTCAATCTTCCATTTGTGATTGTATACTCGCGTCGCAATATCGACCATTGGGAACTCCTGCGATTTCCGTTGTTAGATCAATAGGTGCGTGGAATGGCAAGAGTCGCTAAATTGATGACAATGACAAGGTCAAGTCACAATGCGAGCATATTGTGGGGTCTTTTCACCGGTTAGTGGAAAGAGGGGGATGGATAGTCGAGGTTTAGTTAGTGAATGGTTCTCGAGTACGACTTTGATATTGTAACGATCGCTTCGGGGGAAAACGATCCGGAGACGACCCCGTCAGGGGCGCAAAACGGACGCAAAGTGCGTGCGCTGTTTCGGAATGTGAAAACAGCCGATGCATTGCGGGCAGCGTCACCCAAAATACGCAAAATTTTTCATGATGCCGGTTTTGGTCTGGATTCGACGCGCAGCGAGATTACCCATGGATATTACCGTCCACAGGATACGGCGGACAGGGATCGCATTCTGCGAGCCTTGTTTCACAATATCCGGACGACGGGAGTCAAAGGCGAATATTGCGGCGAGTTTGATTTCCTGAAGTTCATGAACGATGTAAAAGCCGCCAAGCCGCGCGCCGGGTTGCCCAAAGAGGTTCCAATGTGGAAACCCAGGCCACAGCAGGCGGAATCGGCCGGACCAAATCGCCGAACTGTACCAGGCCGGGTTGGGTTTGCTTTGGGGTTGGCGGTGATTATCTTTGCGCTGCTCAAGTATCTGGCGGCTGCGGGGGCAACCCCTTAGATCAGCCGAACGCCAGCATCTTTCATCGCGGTCTCTGCCGAGGCCAATGACCCATCCAGGTTAATTGCCCGGCAGGCTCTCATCTGAACTGACACGTCGAAACCCAGCCGCGCTGCGTCAACCGCAGAGTAGTAGACGCAGAAATCCGTGGCCAGTCCGACGAGTGTCAGTCTCTCGATTTCACGGGTGCGCAGATACCCTTCCAACCCGGTGGGCGTGGTCTGGTCGTTCTCAAAGAACGCCGAATAGCTATCGATGTTGCTGCGGAACCCTT
This sequence comes from Ruegeria sp. CDSA221, assembly GCF_059611825.1. Lineage (NCBI taxonomy): Bacteria > Pseudomonadati > Pseudomonadota > Alphaproteobacteria > Rhodobacterales > Roseobacteraceae > Ruegeria > Ruegeria sp. CDSA221. The sequence continues at coordinate 98,141 of NZ_JBXWPK010000008.1, read as the reverse complement.
TGCGCAGGATCAGATCGCCATCCGTACGCAGGTTCGCATGAAATGCTGCCCCATTTGTTCCCTGCACGCAGTGATCTGGCCACAAAACCTGAGGCCCATAAGGCATCTCGGTCATGTCATAGGGGTTTTTGCCCGCATGGCTGCTGGCAAAGGAGGAATGCCCCGCAGGGTGCCAGTCTTGCGTCAGGATCACCGCGTCAAAATCGGGTATCATCGCGTTGATCGGGGCTACGATCTGATCCCCGCCGGGAACCGCCAACGCGCCGCCGGGGCAGAAATCGTTCTGGACGTCGATCACGATCAGGGCATGGGTCATCGGGGCCTCCTTCGGTTGCAATATCGGTAGTGGGCGCGACAAGGGGCGTCAATCCGGTCTCTTGCGACTCTGTCCGCGCGGGTTTAGACCGCGCGCATGTATACGATCGCTGCTCTCTATCATTTCACCCGGTTCGCCAACCACGAAGCCCTTCGTGCGCCCTTGCTTGAGCTGTGCCGCGCGCAATCGGTCAAGGGGACGCTCTTGCTGGCACAGGAAGGGATCAATGGCACTATTGCCGGACCCCGCGCTGGCATTGGCGCGGTTCTGGCCCATATCCGTGCGCTGCCCGGCTGTGCTGATCTGGAGTGGAAAGAGGCCACGTCTGACCAACCGCCATTTGGCAAGATCAAGGTACGCCTGAAAAAAGAGATCGTGACCATGGGCCAACCGGACATCGATCCGCGCGCCCGTGTCGGCAATTATGTCGAGCCCGAAGACTGGAATGATCTGATCCGCTCGGATGATGTGGTGGTGATCGACACCCGAAATGATTACGAGGTGGCAATCGGTACGTTTGAGGGCGCGTTAGACCCTGAAACAAGCAGTTTTCGTGAATTCCCCACCTGGTGGGAAGAAAACAAGGACCGGTTCCACAATAAGCGTGTGGCGATGTTCTGCACGGGTGGCATCCGGTGTGAGAAATCCACCAATTACCTGTTGGGTCAGGGGGTCGAGGATGTCTATCACCTGAAAGGTGGCATCCTGCGGTATCTCGAGGAAATGCCCGTCGAGAACAGCACCTGGCAGGGCGAATGCTTTGTGTTCGACAACCGCGTATCCGTTGGGCATGGGCTGGTCGAAGGGCCGCACAACCTGTGCCATGGCTGCCGTCGCCCGATCCTGCCTGAGGATGTGAAACGTGCCGAATACGAACACGGCGTGTCCTGCCATCAATGCATAGAGGAAACCTCTGAGGTCGACAAAACCCGGTTCCGGGAACGTCAAAAACAGATCCTGCTGGCACGTCAGCGGGGACAGGAACATCTGGGCACGGACTGATTTTCTGAAATCTGGTTGCCACGCAGGACAGTCCACCGGATAATCCCGGAGATTTCAGCGCGTTGGAGGTTCCATGTCCCGAAAACCCACGACTTTGGAAGAATGGAAATCAACGCTGCTGGCGGCAGCCGCAATGGTGGTTGCCAGTTTCCTCGCATGGTTCGGTCTGTCCCGTCTGAGCGAGGGCACCGCAGGTGACACGATCGGTACGATCGCCTCTGTGGGGCTGGTTGTGTGGATGGTGTCTCAATCCTGGTTCTATATGACTCAGGTGAAATCACCGCGCCGCATTCTGTTTTTGATGGGTGTGTCCTTTATTCAGGTCGTTCCGTTCCTGTTCGCCGCTGCCTATGGCGCATTCGGGTACCAGGATAATTGCGTCATCGGGGCGCAAGGGCCCGCTGATATCCTGTATTTTTCTTATGTTACATTCACCACCGTTGGGTACGGCGATATGTCCCCAACCGGGCTGTGCCGCGCCCTGGCCGTGGCCGAGGCGGTGACCGGCTATATCCTACTGGGCCTGTTCGTCGCGGCGGCGGTGGCGTTGTATGCCCGCAATCATAGTCCGGATTAGGCTCTGATTTCGCCTATTTGTTTTGATCTATCCAACGCGACATCATCTGTTTGTCGCGAAAGCACTCCGACGGGATTGGGCGGCGTTTGCTGCGCGAGATACGTTCGGCAAAGGTAACCTGCTTGCCGGTCGGGTAATTTGCAAATGGCGAGGGATCATCAGGTTTGTGTTTGGAAATCCAGGCGGACATGGACTGACGGTCGCGCTGCGCCTCGACCGGAATCTCAAGTGCAGTTTGCTCCGCGATGGCGCGGGCATAGCGTATCTGCCGATCGGTGGCGGGCAGCAGGTGATAGTCGTTTGTCGGGCCGTGCGGGGCGGTGTTTCGCAATGAATGGGCCATCGGTTGATCCTCTGACTATGTAGAACATAAATAGAACATTAACCGAAAATTTCAAGCCGTGGCCTGTTGGAATTGGCAGGAAATCGCTCTGGATCAGTTTTATTGACTGCTGAGTCAATAAAATATAAACGCGGGGGAAACAGCTTCTGATCAGGGAATCCCCACAATGAGATTTCAGCCCAAGGCGAGCCATTTCATCAACGGTGAATATGTCGACGACACGACCGGAGCACCCATAGACGTGATCTACCCCGCAACAGGGGAAGTGATCGCACGGCTGCATTCTGCTACTCCGCAGATCATAGATCAGGCTCTAAACAGTGCAAAATCGGCACAGGCAGACTGGGCCGCGATGTCTGGGACCGAAAGGGGCCGTGTTCTGCGCCGCGCCGCGGACATCATGCGCGAACGCAATCGTGATCTGTCGATCATCGAAACCCACGATACTGGAAAACCGCTGCAGGAAACTTTGGTTGCCGACGCTACTAGCGGGGCCGATGCGTTGGAGTATTTCGGAGGTTTGGCGGCCTCGCTGACCGGCGAGCATATCCCGCTGGGTGGTGGGGATTTCGTCTATACGATCCGTGAGGCGCTTGGGGTTTGCGTCGGAATCGGCGCGTGGAACTATCCAACCCAGATTGCCTGCTGGAAAGGCGCGCCTGCTTTGGCCTGCGGCAACACGATGGTATTCAAGCCTTCCGAGACCACGCCCTTATCTGCTCTGCAAGTGGCCGATATCCTAGTCGAGGCCGGGGCACCAAAGGGTGTCTATAACGTAATTCAGGGTTATGGCGATGTGGGCGCATCACTTGTGACGGACCCCCGTGTTGCCAAGGTCTCGCTGACCGGATCGGTACCGACAGGGCGCAAGGTTTATGCCGCAGCAGCCGATGGCATGAAGCATGTCACGATGGAACTGGGCGGCAAGTCCCCCATGATCGTGTTCGACGATGCAGATATCGAAAACGCCGTGTCTGGCGCCATTTTGGGGAATTTCTACTCCTCGGGTCAGGTCTGTTCCAACGGCACCCGCGTTTTTGTACACAAAGGCATCAAAGAAGCCTTCCTCGATCGCCTGTCCCAGCGTCTGGCGAATGTGAAAATCGGTGACCCGATGGATGAAGAGGTTAATTTCGGTCCGATGGTTAGCGAAAACCAGATGAATATCGCTCTGGGTTATGTTGAAAAAGGCAAGGCAGAAGGTGCGCGTTTGGTCTATGGCGGTGCGCGTATCGAAGGCGACGGGTTCTACATTCAGCCCGCCGTCTTTGCCGATGTGACCGATGACATGGCCATCGCGCGCGAGGAAATCTTCGGCCCGGTTATGTCAGTGTTGGATTTCGAAACCGAGGAAGAGGTGATGGCCCGCGCCAATAACACCGAATTCGGTCTGGCAGCCGGTGTGTTCACCAAAGATCTGACCCGAGCCCATCGTATCGTGGCCGCGTTCGAGGCGGGCACCTGCTATATCAACACCTACAACCTCGCACCGGTTGAAGCCCCGTTTGGCGGGTCAAAAATGTCTGGGGTCGGGCGGGAAAACTCGAAATTGGCAATCAATCATTTCAGCGAGATAAAAACGGTCTATGTCTCGATGAATGACGTCGAGGCGCCTTACTGACTAAATCCACCAATTCAGGCTCTGTTCATGGGGTTTTCCCTCGGGAACAGGGCATTGGATGCCGCGGTTCGTCAGGAGATCAGCCCTGACTAAGTGGCCACCCTGAGTTTTTCCCAGACGTTTCAGTCCGCCCTCACAAGTGCGAGAAGCTGAGCGATGTTCTCTCGGGCGTTGGCCGTGTTTTCAAGCAGGGCAGTTGCATCCGCCAATGGTCGTTCTTCAATCCTGGTTACAGGTTCTGCCAATGCCAGAGTCGCCCGCCTGACCTGTCCGAATTTTTGGTCGACCTCAGGCTGCGGGACGTCTTCCATATCAGAAAGCCAGAACAATCTTTCTGCTTCGTTCACCCTGTCAAACTGCAACAATACCCGCCCTGCATTTTCAAACTCACCTATATCCAGATCGGCCTGCGCCCGCAGTGACATGGCCTTGTCCGAGGGGTCATCCCCTAACTCCAGCAAGGCTTTGTGTGGCTGGCCGGACAACAATGCCGCCTGCGCGCGCAAAAGGGCTCGGTCCTTTCGCCTGATAGTGTCCTGAGGTCGGTTGGACCAAAATAGCGTTGGACGGGCAAACCCCAGCGATGCCAACCTTTCGGCAATGGAGATTGCGGTTTCGGTTTTCAGCGATTGTGCCATCGGTCCGGGCAGGTTGAAGATGCGCCGCAAAAAAGTATCGTCGTCGGCGCGCGCAGTCAGTACTTGAACGGCCCGGTCCAGCGTTTCAGCTGAATTCGGAATATCTTCTAACAGATCAAAAGACTGGTCGAACTCTTGGCCCAAACTCAGCGCCAGCGCATATGTCCGTTGCATAAGTGGGCCGATCTCAGATCGGCGCAATTCGACCGTGTAAGATGCGGCAAGTTCGAGCTCCCGGGCGGAGGCTGACCCGCGTTCCGCCCACCGCTGTTCAATCAGTCGCGCCAGCGCCAGAGGCGCTTCGAGCCCTGCTTCCGAGCTGCCCACCACGTCTTTCAGCAAGGTTTCGGATTTCTCCTGATCGCCTTCGGCCTTTGCAACACCGGCCTTGGCCTGAATCGCGCCGGGGCTGGGTTTGGTTTCGATGCGATTAACAGCCCGCAAGACGCGCCGCGCGGCTTCAAGTTTTTGGGCTGCAACGAAAATGTCGGACAGCATAGGTCCGACTTGCCGGCGCAGATGATCCGGTAGTCGCGCAAACGATTGTTCCATAACCCTTATCTGGGCATCTTCGGCGAGCTTACCCTCGGTCAGAGCGGCCCAGATTGCGGCGTCACTTTCGCAACGCTGTAGGTCGCGGAATGGATTTGACCCTTTCAGTGGCCGGTTGTCCAGAACAGCGGCAATCGCAGAAATCCGGTTCGTTTCCGGCGTCTCTTCACCAATCCAGCCAAGGCTGCGAACCGCCTCGGCACCGAAGCCGAAATACGCATAGAGCTTGGCAAGCTTCATGGCCCGTCCTTTGTCAACGCGATCAAACTCCTGAAACAGGCCAGTGCGCAGCTCTGCCACCTGTTCGGGGAACAGGCGCCCATCGGACCAGCTGTCAAAGCCTAGCTCGGCGCTGGAAATGCAGGCCGGTTTCTTCTCCAGTTGTGGAATGGATGGTCCCAGCAAGCCATCCAGATCATCCAGTACCGAAGTGACCGCGATGTTCAGGTCCATGCGTGGCGGCATGTTCAGTGATTGATTGTCGTTCGAATCTCGTGGGCCGATCTGGGACAGTTCAAGATCAACCAGATCTCGGTCAGCGCCCTGCAACAATCGCGTCGATAGCTGGTCCTCAGATATCTGCGCATTGAGATTCAAAAGCGGCAATACCAGAGGATCAAGCGCCTGTGGCCCGGGCAGCGGGGCGTTTACCACTGCCGTTTTGGGCAGCGTTGGGGGTGGAATGTCGCTGCTGATCGGTGGAAGGGCTGCCCCCGGCGCAATATCCACAACGATCATCGTGTTTTGATGCAGAAATGCGGTGGCAAAGCAGTCGCAGCCGAATTCCATCTCTAACGCATCACCCGGGTTGGTCTGTGAGATCGCAGACAGACGGTTCTGCGACAGCCGCTGAAACACTGCCCCGGTCTGAAATTCGGCATCAAAAAGCGCTATGTCGAGTCTTGCGCCATTCTTCGTTTGCTTCAGACCCCATTCCGTTCCCGGGGGCACCTGCACAACAAGACGCGTATATCCGTCATGCTCGCCCGATCGCACAGAAATGTCGCGCGCGCCAGCCTGTCCAGCGGCCGTAAGCGCCGCTGAAACCATTAGGGCGTATCGGATCATGCCGCTGCCTGCTTTAGCTCTTTCAAGGCCTCTTCAAGTTCTGAGAAACCCGGCCTGTTATGGGTGGGAGTGTTCTGCCGCCCGACTTCGATGCACATGGCAGGGTTGTGGTTGTGCAGGTTGGCAACCAGAACCTCTTTGATCAACTGATAGAAATGATTGTCTTCCTCCACCACGGATTTGAGTTTTCCTGCAAATGGGCCGACCAGCCCATAAGCCAGAAAGACCCCCAGGAACGTCCCGACCAGAGCGCCACCGATCAGCTTTCCCAACACTTCTGGGGGTTGATCAATCGAGCCCATCGTTTTGATAACGCCCAGAACTGCCGCAACAATTCCAAGTGCGGGCAGGCCGTCAGCAACAGTCTGTAGCGCGTGGCTAGAGTGCATGGCGTGGTGAAAATTCGCCTCCATCCGCTTTTCCAGCACCTCTTCGACCTGGTGGGGATCGTCATAATTCAAAGAGGCAGCCCGCATCGTGTCGCAGATCAAATCGACGGCTTCTTTGTCGGCCTGAATTTTCGGATAAGTCGAAAACAGAGGCGAGTTTTCGGGGTCTTCGATATGCTGTTCAACCTCGACCGGGTTGGCCTTGGCGATACGGATCAGCGAAAACAACAGGCACAGCAGGTCACGGTAGTCATCTGGTTTCCATTTAGGACCTTTGAATACTTTTGCCATATCCTTGATCGTGTGCTTCACGGCGCTCAGGTCATTGCTGATCATAAATGCGCCGACCGCGGCGCCACCGATCATCATCATCTCGAACGGCAGGGATTTCATGATGATGGTCATTTTCCCGCCAGCCGCCAAATAGCCGCCGAACACCATGACGAAAATAACAACAATTCCGACAATTCCGATCATAAGAAGTCTCCGGCGAATTCCGATGCAGGGTTGAAAATCATGGGGGCTACTCCTGCGGAGCCGAAGCGTTTCGCCCGGCCATAATCACGCTGATTGTATAGGCAGCCTCGGGGTTCAGGCCTGCCAAAACACCGGCTGCGGCATCGGGCGGCATCCGTGACAGGAATCCGGCGGCAAAGGTCGGGTCCATCGTTTCAAACAGGGCGGCCGCATCTTTCGGCTTCATGTTCTGATAGACATCCGTCAGGCGCGTCAGGTCTGTCTCAGCCGCTTTTTCCGCAATGGCCAGCGTCTCACGCAGCGCCTCTTCGGCCTGCTGCAGGGCGGCCAGGCGGGTCTCAATGGCCTCATCGGCAATGGCGAGCGCCTTTTCCCGATCAATGGCTGTGGCTTCGCGTTTTTTCAACGCTTCTTCGCGCCGCAGCAATTCGGTCAGCAATATTCGGGCACCGGGCAGTTCTGCTTGGGTCTCTTTCGGTTTTGATTCTGCCTGTTCGGCCCCTTTTGCCAGGGCTGGTGCAGCCTCAAACCCCAACCGAATCGCGGCTGATCCAAGCATCAACAGTGAGATCACTGTCAGCACACCGCTTCTTGGTCGTTTCTCTACAACGCGTCCGCTCATGTCGCGGCCTCTCCGCTATTGCGGTCGTGGCGGAAAAACATCAGCCCGCCCGGGCGCTTTTCCTGAGTATCCTCAAATTTGGGCGCAGCAGGATCCTCTGGCTTTTCCACCGCCTCGACCTGAACCTCTTCAGGCTCAGGATCCGTCGTTGGTTCCTCGGCCTTGGGTTCTTGCGGCTTGGGATCTTCAACCTTGATGTCATTGGCGGGTTCTTCGGCCGGAATGACATCATGCATCGAAGCCATCATCAGTTCGAGCCGCTGAGCAACTGATTCCGCCCTTTGTGTCAGTGCCTCAAGTACAAGGCCCGACTGGTCCGAAGAAGTTCGTGCTGAATCAAGCGATTTCTTCAGCTCATCCGCCTGGGATGACAGGACAGCGACCGCGCCACCGACACCTTGTTCCAGATTAGTGAACCGCTTTAACCGACGGGACAGCACAAAACAGTAAAGACCCGCGCCCAGCGCACCTGCGACCAGCAAAATATCTGCAATCAGCTCCATCTCGGCCTCCTAATTCAATACGAATTCCATCACGAGGACATCGCGCACGCGCCCTTCCCCGACGACGATTTCAATGCGACGCAAAAGGTGGCCACGGATACGCATCAGTGCGAGCGAATCCTCGAGGTCCGACACTTCGACCGCCCGCAGATACCCGTTCAGAACATCCATGATTCGAGGCTTCATCTTCTCGACATCCGAGACGTAGCTGCTGTTCACCTCAAGCTGGGCATGGAATTTCAGGTGCCGCGAATCGCCGGCATTGACCGAGACGATCACCGCCGGCAGGTCGATAAAACCAACCTCAGGCAGGGCTTTAACCTCGGTCCCTTTGTCTTTTTCCTTGGCGTCTTCCGCGGCTGGTTGCCCGCCAAATGGCAGTAGCCCCGAAGTGGTCAGGAAATACCCGCCCGCAGCCCCGGCAACGGCCAGAATCACCCCAATGACCAATCCTTTTTTCCCCGATTTTTCCGGGGCTTCTGCCTGTTCTGCAGTCGCGTCAGTCATGACGTCCTCATTCATTCAGTCTGGGGATGTCATAACCCGGCAGGGACTAACCGATTGTTAAGGGCAATCGTCCAAACAGGGGGTGCGCCGGGCAGAATGTCGGTGAGTCGGAGGTGAGCGTGCAGCAGATCGGAACTGTCTGGGCAAGTTTGGACAGGCGAAAGCAAATCATTGTCGCCGGTGCAGTCGTGCTGGTGTTTTTGGGGGTCCTAGCGATGTCGCGGTTGGCGACGGCGCCGTCGATGACCCTACTCTATGCCGGGCTGGAAAGCGGCGCGGCGGGGGATATCGTTCGATCACTGGATCAGCGCGGCGTACAGTATGAGATTCGGGGCGGTTCGATTTACGTGCCCGGCTCGCAGCGGGACGAATTGCGCATGACTCTGGCCAGCGAAGGCCTGCCTGCGAACGGAAACCGCGGGTATGAGCTTTTGGATTCACTCAGCGGGTTTGGCACCACCTCGCAAATGTTCGATGCGGCCTATTGGCGTGCGAAAGAGGGTGAGCTTGCGCGCACGATTGTCGGCAGCCCTCATATAAGCCAGGCGCGCGTGCATATTGCCAACGGGTCGACGAATCCGTTTCAGCGCAGCGTCGCGCCGACGGCGTCGGTCTATCTGGTGTCCTCGGGTGCGGATATCACTTCGGATCAGGCCAAGGCGATCCGGTTTCTGGTCTCTTCCGCCGTCAGTGGCCTCGCACCCGAGAATGTGGCGGTGATTGATTCCAATGGTGCGGTCATTGGCGCAAAAGAGACTGCGGTGGCAGCAGATACCGCGGATGACAAGTCGCGCCAGCTGCGCGAACGGGTCCTGCGTCTGATTGAGGCCCGAGTGGGGGCCGGAAATGCAGTCGTTGAGGTCAGTGTTGATACGGTCACCAAAACCGAATCCATCCGCGAAAGGCGCTTTGATCCTAAGGGACGCGTGGCCATCAGCACCGATGTCGAGGAACGGTCTGACAGCGCCCGGAACCAATCGTCCGACGTCACGGTGGCGTCGAACCTGCCCGATGGGGATGGCGCGGGCGGGGACGCAACCAATTCAAATGCCACACAGACGCGGGAGCGGGTCAACTATGAGGTATCCGAGACGGAGCTAGAGGTTCATACCGCACCCGGTGCGATCAAGCGCCTGACCGTTGCGGTTCTGGTGAATGGAACGCGGACGGTTGATGCCTCGGGCGCCGAAAGCTTTGCGCCCTTGCCCCAGACCGAGCTTGACGCATTGGGTGAGCTTGTGGCCTCGGCCGTTGGGTTCGATGCCGAACGCGGCGATGTCATCACCTTGAAATCGCTGGATCTGCCCGCAGTAGAGCCTGGTGGAACTGTGGTTTCCGCTTCGATCTGGCAGCAGATTCATTTCGACGCCATGTCGCTGGTTCAAATGGTGGTTCTGGCGATTGTGATGCTGGTGCTGGGATTGTTCGTGATCCGTCCGATCCTGATGAAACCGGCCCTTGCCCCCGCCCTTTTGCCAGCAGGATCGCCGCCAGAGCCCGAGGCGGTTCTGACCGGTGAGATCGCGACCGAAGAGGACGGGCAATTCGCCGCTATTCCGGGACATACCCCGGGGGATGTACCCGCGCTGGCGGCAAATCCGGGCGCTGATCCGGTTGATCGGCTGCGGGCCATGATCGGCGACAAGCAGGAGGAGACCGTGGAAATCCTGCGCAGTTGGCTTGAAGAAAGCGAGGAGCGTGCGTGATGTCGATAGCCCATCTTCTTGAGGATTTCACCGTACAGGCAGGCGGCGGCAAAGTTCATTTACTGGACGAAGAGGCGCTGGAAGAACAGCGGCTTGGAGCCTTCGAACACGGCTATCGCGCCGGATGGGACGATGCCCTTCAGGCCCAAGAACAGGGTCGTGGACAGGTATCAGACAACCTCGCCCGCGCGCTTGAGGATATGTCCTTTACTTATCACGAGGCGACGAGCCGGATGACACTGTCGTTGGAGCCCATGTTCCAAAGCCTGGTCAATCTGGTGTTGCCGGACACCCTGGATCGGGGGCAGGCCCCGCGGCTGGTCGAACAGCTTACCGAAATGGCCCGGGAACAGATTGGTCAGCCGATGCAGGTCTTTGTGCCTTCGGGTTTCGCGGATGCGGTCGAGGGGCTGTTGCCCCCTGAATTGGCCACCCCGACACGGGTTGTCGAGGACCCGTCTCTGGTGCCTGGTCAGGCGCGTCTGCAGGTTGGTACCTCGCAGCGAGAGGTGGATAGCAGCGCCTTGCTAGAGACAATCCGTTCAGCATTTGACGCTTACGTGTATGAGGCAAAAGAGGCATTGAACAATGAGTGACCCGCAATCCCCCAAACCCGAAAAAGCCAGCCCGTTTGATTCCGTTCCGATCGAGGTAACCGTGTCAGTCGGTCGGGCGCGCCCGCTAATCCGAGATCTGCTGAATATGGGGGAAAACGCTGTTCTCACCCTGGACAAACGGATCGAAGATCCTGTGGACCTATATGTTGGCGATCAACTGGTGGCGCGCGGTCTGCTGGAAGAGATGGAGGGTGATCAAGCCGGGCAACTGGCCGTGCGCCTAACCGAAATCGCGGATCTGCAGAACGGGATCGGGTAATGCGTTTCCTGTTTTGGGTGGCGGTGCTGCTGACGCTGACCCCGTCTCTGGCCGTCGCACAAGAGGTGTCGCTGTCACTGGGCGAAGGCGGGTCGATTTCCGCGCGCACCATTCAGTTGATTTTGCTGATTACCGTGCTCAGCCTCGCGCCTGGGCTGGCGATCATGATCACCTGTTTCCCGTTCCTGATCACCGTTCTGGCCATCTTGCGGCAAGGGATCGGATTGCAGCAATCCCCCCCCAACATGCTGATCGTCAGCCTCGCACTGTTTCTGACCTATTTCATCATGGAGCCGGTCTTTTCGGAGGCCTGGACCACAGGTATTCGCCCCATGGTCGAAGAAACGATGGAGGTCGAACCAGCGTTGGAGCGCGCGTTGCAGCCGTTTCGTGCTTTCATGGCCGGACGCCTTGATCCGGATACTTTCCACGCCATGGCAGCATTGCGACCCGGGGGTGATACGGTTTCCTTGTCGGCCGAGGCACCCTTGTCGATCTTGATGCCGTCTTTCATGCTCTCTGAGATAGCGCGGGCCTTTCAGATCGGGTTTCTGATCTTCCTGCCGTTTCTGATCATTGATCTTGTGGTGGCCGCTGTGCTGATGTCGATGGGGATGATGATGGTTCCGCCTGCAACAGTGTCGCTGCCGTTCAAACTAGCCTTCTTTGTCATTGCCGACGGCTGGTCGCTGATCGCAAGCGCGCTGGTGCGTAGCTATATGACATGAATCGTCACTGCCTGGTGATCTGCAGACGTGCGCGCAGGCCTTGCTCTCCGGCTTCGAAGCTGAGGGTGCCGCCATGCTGTTCTGCGATTGTCGCCGCGATTGTCAGACCCAGACCAAACCCATCCGAAGACCCGGTGTTTGACCCGCGCCGGAACGGGGCCATCAGGGCTTCGATATCCGAGACGGACAGGTCGGCCCCTTTGTCCTCGACGGTGATGGTTGCTATTTTGGCATCGGTTTCCAGCTGAACTTCGGCATGGCGCCCATATTTCAGCGCATTGTCGATCAGGTTGGTCAGGGCGCGCTTCAGCGAAATTGGCCTGCCGACGACCAGCATTCTCCGGGTCTCGGGCAGTGATCCATGCCCTCGGCGCGACATGAAAACTGACGTGCCGCCCTGTACCGCCACTGGGGCCAGCTTTTTCAGGGTCACCGGCAGTCCCATATCCTGATAGTCTGCGACCAGAGCCTCGACCAGCGACGTCAGTGAAATCTGCCGCGGTTCCTCAATGCTCAGCTCGGACCTTGTGTAGGTCAGAACGCTTTCGATCATGCCGGTCATCTGATCGACATCGGCCTCAAGCTTTTCGCGCAGCTCAGCATCCGGGATCAATGCGGCGCGCAGCCGGACGCGGGTGGCCGGGGTGCCCAGATCGTGGCTGACACCCGATAAAACAGTGGCGCGCTTTTCCAGTTGCATGCGCTCTGCGTCCAGATGCTCGTTCACGGCAGAGACGATGTCGCGCAGTTCGGCCGGGCCATCGGCCTCATAACTGTTCGGCCCGCCCCGCCTTTTGCGGTCGCGCAAGGCGGTCGAAAACCGGGTGAAACTGTCCGATACATTGCCCACCGAGGTAAGGATCACCGCCAGCGCAACTATGGCGACCAGAATCGTGGGCAGACGCAAGTCGGTTGGGGCTGCACGGCATCCCCAGATACCTGTCCCGTCCACCTGTTGCCATGCGCCGCGCCCATAGCGGGCGATCAGTATCGGTTCGCTGCAATAGGTCGCCAAAAGCCGGGTCAGGTTGCCCATTTTCTCTGGGCCGGTCTGGTCGATGCCGGAGAGGATGTCGGACACCGGGTAAACCAGCCGGTCTGACATCACAGCCAGCGTCAACTCTCGGCCCGAAACCGGTGCCGAGCTGTCAGTCAGGATCGACAGGTTGGTGACAAAGCTGCGATCCGAAAACCCGGGAAGTTGCTCAAACTGCCCGGCATCCGCCAGGCTGGCTGCTTTGGGCGGCAATGGTACGATTGAGATGCCTGACGGTGGGGATTTACCGATGCGCAAATCCTCGTAAACAGCGAACCCGGCAACATATGCACGGGTCTGGAATTCCTGCCATGCCCGGGCCGAGGCGAACCAAAGGCCTGCGGCCAGCAACCCCGAGGTAAAAGCGGCGCAGGTCCAGATCCAGCCTAGGCTGCGCAGGCGCGTGGCGCGGACGGTCATGCGGTTTCGTCCACAGACACCTCTGCGGCAAAGATATAGCCCACACCGCGTTCGGTCTTTAGCATTTGCGGGTCTTTGGGGTTGGCCTCGATCTTGGATCGCAGCCTCCCGACCAGCATGTCGATGGCGCGTCCCTGGCCTTCGCTCTTGTCAGTAGCGCCTGTTACATCCAGGGCCGCGGCGATTTCATCCCGGGTCAGGGGAATATGCGGGTTGGCCAGAAAAACCTTGAGCATTGCTGTTTCTCGCTGGGACAGGGATACCAGATATCCGTCCGGCGAATGCACTTCGTCCCGTTTGCCGTCATAGAGCCAGCCGTCAAACCTAAAGGTGCGGGTGCGGCGGCGATAGGCAAGCGAAGGTGTACGACGCGCCCGTTGCATGACGGCGCGAACGCGAGCCAGCATCAGTTGCGGATTAAAAGGTTTGGCGATGTAATCGTCGGCGCCTACCTCATACCCGGCCATGCGTTGATGATCGGCGGACAAGGCCGAGACCAGAATGATCGGCACGTCCTGTTCGGCCCGCAGGCGGGCACAGATATCAACGCCGTTTTCATCCCCCAGCATCACATCCAATAGAATCAGGTCGATCCGACCCGACTTGAGATGGGCGCGGATTTCGCTTTCGGAACTGGCGGGCAGCGCAATGAAGCCATTCTGTTGCAGGAACTGGGTCATCATCGACCGCATTTCAGGGTCGTCATCCACCACCAACAGCCGCGGAATGCTCACAGTGTTCTTCCTCCTGTTCTCTGGCCCCAAACTTCGTCCATTGTAACGAACGGAAACAGATTCAATGCTAACGTAACACGCTGTAACAAAAGCGGTGAAAATTTGCGCCTTTCCCGGGTATTGGCCCGGATTAAGCGTTGTCAGACTCAGATAGGGGCACAGTATTGCGGCATTGCCAATTTGACTGGCACCGAATTCTCAGGGAGGAGAAAACATGAAACGATTTTCTTTTGCGACTGTGTCCGCATTGGCCGTCGCGGCCGGATCATCTGTGGTGGCCGAACCACAGGCGGAGGTCTTGCATTGGTGGACATCCGGTGGCGAGGCCAAATCGGTGGCCGTGCTTCAGGAAGAGTTTGCCTCGAACGGGGGCACATGGACCGATATGCCTGTCGCAGGCGGCGGCGGTGATGCAGCCATGACGGCGCTGCGGGCGCGGGTTCTGGCAGGCAACGCGCCGACAGCGGTTCAGCTGAAAGGCCCGGCGATTCAGGAATGGTATGAAGAGGGCGTTCTGGCCGATATCTCGAACGTGGCCGCCGCCGAAGGCTGGGCCGACGTTCTGCCCGCGTCGATCGCTGGTCACATGATGTGCGAAGGCACTTGGTGCGCGGCGCCTGTGAACGTTCACCGCATCGACTGGATCTGGGCCAATGCCGATGTGCTGGCTGCGAATGGCATCGAAATGCCCACCACATGGGATGAGTTCAACGCCGCTGCCGAGAAACTGCAGGCCGCCGGTGTGATCCCACTGGCCCATGGCGGTCAGGCCTGGCAGGACGCCACGGTTTTCGAAGCCGTTGCACTGGGTCTTGGCGGACCCGAGTTCTATCAGAAAGCCCTGGTCGATCTGGACCCCGAAGCACTGACCTCGGACATGATGATCCAGGTCTTTGACCAGATGCGCACCCTGCGTGGCTATGTGGACGAGAACTTCTCGGGCCGTGACTGGAACCTGGCCACCGCGATGGTGATGAACGGCGAAGCGGCCTTTCAGATCATGGGTGACTGGGCCAAGGGCGAATTCCTGGCAGCGGGCAAGAAGCCTGGTGAGGATTTCCTGTGCGCCTCGACCCCCGGCGATGGATATCTGTACAATGTCGACAGCTTTGCCATGTTCGAGGTTGAGGGCGACGACAATCGCGCCGGTCAGGAATTGCTGGCCAAGCTGATTGTTGCACCGAACTTTCAGGAAGTGTTCAACCTGAACAAGGGTTCGATCCCGGCCCGGACCGATGTGTCGCTGGATGCCTTTGACATCTGCGCGCAAATCTCGGCCGAAGACATGGGCTCGACCTCGGCAGGTGGTTCGCTGCTGCCATCTTATGCCCATGGCATGGCGCTGCGCGGGTCGCAGGCTGGTGCGATCACAGATGTTGTGACCGCGCATTTCAACTCGGATATGTCCTCGGCTGACGCGGTTCAGCAACTGGCGGACGCGGTGGCCAACAGCTACTGATCCAATACGCTCTGCCCCCCAAGGTGTGGGGCAGAGCATCTTTCCCCGGAGGAAAACATGTCCGAATGGCTGGAAAACCACCTGCCCAAGGTGGTGCTGGCACCGTCGTTCATCGCCGTATTGATCTTTGTCTACGGATTTATCGGATGGACCGCATGGGTGTCGCTGACCCGATCGAAACTGCTGCCGAAATACGAGATCCATGGCTTCATCCAGTATGAGCGCCTGTTCGACTCTCCGCGCTGGGATACGGCGATTGGCAACCTGTATATCTTTGGCACCCTATTCATCGTGATCGCGATGCTGCTGGGCCTGCTGCTGGCCATCCTGCTGGATCAGAAAATCCGCGTCGAAGGAGCGATCCGAACAATCTATCTCTACCCCATGGCGCTGTCGATGATCGTCACGGGCACGGCGTGGAAGTGGATCCTGAACCCCGGTCTGGGGATTGAGTCCATGGTGCAGGGTTGGGGCTTTCCCAACTTCGAATTCGATTGGCTTGTGAATCCCGATTACGCGATCTACACCATCGTCATTGCCGCACTCTGGCAAAGCTCGGGCTTTGTGATGGCGTTGTTTCTGGCCGGTCTGCGCTCGGTTGATGGCGAGATCATCAAGGCCGCACAGGTCGATGGTATTCCAACATGGCGTATTTATACCGCGATCATCATCCCGTCGATGGCCCCGATTTTCTTGTCGGCTTTCATCGTGTTGGCGCATCTGGCAATCAAGAGCTTTGACCTTGTCATCGCCCTGACCGGAGGCGGTCCGGGCTATGCGACCGATCTGCCCGCCACCTACATGTATGCGATGGCCTTTTCGCGCGGCGATATCGGCCAGGCGGCATCTTCCGCGATGATCATGATGCTGGTCGTCTTTGCCATCGTGGTTCCTTATCTCTACTCAGAATTGAGGGCTAAAAATGACTGATCTGTCGATGCCCCACACCCAAACCCGCAGCCAAAGTAACATGAGCAAAATCGCCCTGCGCTGGCTGCTTTACGTGGTGCTGTGCCTGTTCGCGCTGTATTACCTGATGCCATTATTTGTGATGTTGACGACATCGCTCAAAAGTCTTGAGGAAATCCGTACCGGTAGCCTGATATCGTTACCGCGTGAGGTGAGTTTCGAGGCCTGGAAAACCGCTTGGTCGGGCGCCTGCACGGGTATCCAATGCGAAGGTCTGCGGCCTTACTTCTGGAACTCGGTCCTGATTGCGGTGCCTGCGGTGGCCATCTCGACCCTGCTGGGCGCGCTGAATGGTTATGTTGTCGCGCAGTGGCGGTTCAAAGGGGCGAACATCATCTTTTCGCTGATGCTGTTTGGCTGCTTCATCCCGTTTCAGGTCGTGCTGCTGCCGATGGCGCGCCTGCTGGGCATGATGGGCATTGCCGGAACCATTCCGGGCCTGATCTTTGTCCACGTTATCTACGGGCTTGGCTTTACCACGCTGTTTTTCCGCAACTATTATGTCTCTATCCCGGCCGAGCTGACCAAGGCCGCCCGCGTCGATGGGGCCGGGTTCCTGCGGATTTTCTGGTCGATCTTCCTGCCACTGTCACTGCCGATCATCGTTGTAACCGTGATCTGGCAATTCACGCAGATCTGGAATGATTTCTTGTTCGGCGTGTCGTTCAGCCAGGCGGGCACACAGCCTGTGACCGTGGCGCTTAACAACATCGTAAACTCCACCACCGGCGTCAAAGAATACAATGTCGACATGGCCGCCGCGATCATCGCGGGTCTGCCGACGCTGCTCGTCTATGTCGTTGCCGGTAAGTATTTCATCCGCGGCCTGACCGCTGGCTCTGTGAAGGGATAGAATGATGGCTCCCATCCTTGATATCAACAAGCTGTACAAGAACTACGGCGCAACCGAGATCCTGAAGGATATCAACATCTCGATCGAACCGGGCGACTTTCTGGTGCTGGTCGGCCCATCGGGCTGTGGTAAATCCACCCTGCTGAACTGTATTGCCGGGCTGGAACCGATCACCGGCGGTACGCTGGCCATTGGTGGCAAAGACATGACCCATGTCAGCCCTAAGGATCGCGACATTGCCATGGTGTTCCAGTCCTATGCCCTCTACCCGACCATGTCAGTGGCCAAGAACATCACCTTTGGCATGAAGGTGCGCGGGGTGGATCAGCCCACGCAGGACGCCAAGCTGAAAGAGGTCGCGTCCCTGCTGCAGATCGAACCTCTGCTGAACCGTCGCCCCAGCCAGCTGTCCGGCGGTCAGCGTCAGCGGGTGGCGATGGGACGGGCGCTGGTGCGTGATCCCAAGCTGTTCCTGTTTGACGAGCCGCTGTCGAACCTCGACGCCAAGCTGCGGGTTGAGATGCGGACCGAGATCAAGAAGCTGCACCAGACGCTGGATGCCTCGATCGTTTATGTCACCCACGACCAGATCGAGGCGATGACGCTGGCCACCAAGATTGTGGTTCTGAAAGGCGGGATCGTGCAACAGATCGGCAGCCCGGCCGAGATCTATAACAACCCCGCCAACCTGTTCGTCGCCGATTTCATGGGCTCGCCTGCGATGAACCTGATCCCTGCAAAGGCCACCAAGAACGGCACAGGCACCGAAATTGCCATCGAGCGGTCATCGGGTGAAACGCTAGTCCTGAAGGATGCCCGTGATCTGTCACTGCCGCAGGATGTCATTCTGGGCCTGCGCCCCGAGGATATCGCCGAAGCCGGTTTCCGCGCCGGGGACGGCGTGCAGGAAGCGGTTTGCATGGTCGACATGGTCGAACCTGCCGGAGCTGACACCTATGTTGTGTCCGAACTGGGCGGCAAACAGGTCACTGCGCGCCTGCACGCGGAAACCAGCGCCCAGGCCGGACAAGAGCTGAACCTGGCCTTTGACATGAGCAAAGTGTCCTATTTTGCCAAGGAAACCGGCGAGCGGTTGAACTAATAAATGCGCCGCGTGAACCCAATCACGCGGCGCATTTCTAACCGGGAAAGCGGCCTTAGCCCCGCTTCATATCCTTGATCAGACGGTTCAGATCACCGCCGCGCGCGTCCAGCATGGCGCCAATCTCGGTACGTTCGGTCAGCAGCATGTTCACGCCTTCGATAAACATGTTGAAGAATTTGTCGCGGCCGGATTTGTCGGACACCAGGAAGGTCACCTCAAAAGGCGAGGAGCCCTGCAGCTTGACCGAGGTACGCACCTCGTATCCGGCTTTGATCTTGCGCGCATTTCGAACGGTCACCTCGCCGCCAATGAACTCGCGAAAGCGACGTCCGTATTTGTTCGAGATATAGCCCTGAAACGCGTCGGTGAACTGCTTTATCTGTGACGCACTGGCCGAGCGGCCATCGGCCCCCAGCACATAGCGGGCCATGATCGGAACGTCGGCATATTGCACGAAGATCTTTTCAAAATCGCGGATCATGCTCTTTTCGGATTTTCCCGAACTGATGACGCGGTTGATGTCATCCACAACGCTAACGACCAACGCTTTTGCACTGGCCTCTGTCTGGGCAAAGCCTGGCAAGGGGAGGGTGGCTAGCGCCAGGCCGGCGATGCCAGATGCAATAAACTCTCTTCTCTTCAAATAATTACTCGGCATATGGATCCTCGTAGGGGTCAAGGTAGGGGTCTCTGACAGGGTCGGTCCCGATATCTGCATAGGGATCGTCATACAATCCCAGATAGGCGTCCTCATCATCGCGTGCCAGTTCGAAACGTCGATTTTGCAGGTAAATTGTTTGTGCCTGCTTATAGCTGTCAGCACTTTCATAGAGGATGGAATCGACTGTGTCCGAGAACCGTCCACGGTCGCCCATCCGCCTTACGATTTCGGCGTAGACGCCGATATTCTCGACCGGGCGCACCGGTGTGAAGTTGATCGGGTTCGAAAACAGGTTGACGACGACGCCGACCGCATCCCTGGATGTTGAGGGGCCATAGAAAGGCAATTCCACATAGGCGCCTTCGCCAAAACCCCAGACGTGCAGGGTTTCACCGAAATCGGTATCCACGGGCGGCAGGTTCAATTCGCTGGCCGGGTCAGACAGACCCGCGCCACCAACGGTCGTATTGATGAGGAACCGCAGCAGGGCATTGCCCGACTGCTTCAGATTGCCCTGCAGCAGATAATCCAGAGCCTGACCCGGCATAGTCAGGTTTTCGGCAAAATGGTTGAAACTGGTCACCATCGGATCGGGCACGATCTTCACATAGCCCTTCGAGGCCGGACGGAACAGGAACCGGTCGACGCCCAGATTGAACTTGTGAATGCCGCGGTTTGTATTCTCGTAGGGATCGAAAGTATCGCCGCGCGCGGCCTGATCGGCGGGTTGGGACGCACAAGCGCCAAGAACGGTCATCAGGGTCACGACAATCAGGGGCTTGAATCTGATCTTGCTCAACACGGTATTTCAACTCCAAACGCGCCAGCCGTTTTGTGAGTGGGGCTGGACGCTCAATCAATAATGCCTGCGGCCATTTTGCGGCTCAATCTGTCGTCACATAAAGGTTTTGGGCCCATTTTGAAACAGTTCGCGTTTAACCCGGCCGACTGCATCTGGTAAAGTGACACAAGTTCAACACCTCGGGATAAGAGAAGTTACGCTTAATACGCCACTGACCGCAGTTTTACTGGTTTCACACTTTTCCAGCCGAACGATCCCGGATAGCGTCCCGCCGAGTCTATATCAGGTGAGGATCAACAGATGAGTATCGCAGCAAAACTGGAAAGCCTGGGAATCAGTCTGCCGGACGGGCCGGCGCCCGCCGCCAATTATGTGCCTTTCGTGCGGGTCGGCAATATCGTCTACGTTTCAGGACAGATTTCCAAGGATGCGGAACTGATCACCGGCAAGCTGGGTGATAACATGGATGTTGCAGCGGGTGCTGCGGCTGCCAAGGTCTGCGCGATCAATCTTCTGGCGCAGGTCAAGGCTGCTTGCGGTGGCGATATAGAAAAGCTGGTGCGTGTAATCAAACTGACAGGGTTTGTGAATTCAACCGCCGATTTCATCGACCAGCCGCAGGTGATCAATGGTGCGTCGGACTTTCTGGTCGAGGCGCTGGGCGAGGCTGGTCGCCATTCGCGCTCGGCCGTGAGTGCAGCGTCGTTGCCGTTGGGCGTCGCGGTTGAGATCGAAGGCATCTTCGAGATCGCATGACCCCGGTACTGCCCGCTACGTTCCTACAGGCCCCGATCACGCATCGGGCCCTGCACGACAAATTGGACAACCGCCCGGAAAACAGCCGGGCGGCGGTTCGTGCCGCTGTTAAGGCCGGTTACGGGATTGAGATTGATCTGCAGTTGAGCGCCGACAACCGGGCTTTGGTCTTTCACGACTATGACCTGGGGCGACTGACCGGGCGACCGGGGCCAGTTCGGCAGATTTCGGCGCAGGTAGCGTCCGAGACACAGCTGTTGCACGCTGATGACGGTATTCCGACACTGGATGATGTGCTGGAAATCGTGGCGGGCAAGGTGCCCCTGCTGATCGAGCTTAAGGATCAGGACGGTGTGATGGGCCCGAATGTGGGCCCGCTCGAGCGCGATACTGTACGAGCCCTTGAGGGTTATGAAGGTCCGGTGGCGCTGATGTCGTTCAACCCCAAATCGGTGGCTGAACTGGCGCGGTTGGCGCCGCATTTGCCCAGGGGGATCACGACCTGTTCGTATCAGCCCAAAGTCGAACTTTTGCCTGCGGCGGTGTGCGATTACCTGCGGGACATCCCGGATTTCGCAAGGGTCGGGGCCAGTTTCATCAGCCACGAAGCCGAAGACTTGTCCCGCCCAAGGGTTGCCGAGCTGAAGGCGCAGGGTGTTCCGGTCCTGTGCTGGACCGTTCGCTCGGCTGCGCAAGAGGCCGAGGCTCGCAAGATTGCCGATAATGTGACTTTCGAAGGGTACTTAGCCGCGCATCCGGGTTGAACCGCGCCCCTTCCGTCACAGATAAAGATCAAACGCAGAGGGCACATGGATCAGGCACAAATCGAGGTTCGGGTACTTGGATCGCTCTCGCAGATTATTGCGGCAGAGTGGGACAGCTGTGCCTGCCCCGAGGCTGCGGACGGGGGCCGTCCGCTTGATCCCTTTACCACTCATCGCTTTCTTTTGGCTTTGGAGGAAAGCGGGTCGGTCGGGCCGGGTACCGGTTGGCAGCCGCAATACCTGACGGTTTATCTGGACGGAATGTTGATCGGGGCCGCCCCGATGTACGCAAAATCGCATAGTCAGGGTGAATATATCTTCGACCACAACTGGGCGCATGCCTATGAAAACGCCGGCGGGCGGTATTATCCCAAACTGCAGATTGCCGTGCCGTTCACCCCGGCCACCGGGCGCCGCTTTCTGCTGCGGCCGGGATATCAGGCGGTGGGCATGTCCGCCTTGGTGCAGGGGGCGGTGCAGCTGGCGGTGGATAATCAGGTATCGTCGGTCCATGCGACCTTTTGCACTGAAGATGAGGCGTTGGCGGGCGCGCAGATGGGCCTGATGCTGCGCCATTCCCAGCAATTTCACTGGCTGAACGACGGGTATGCGAATTTCGATGGATTTCTGGCCGCTTTGTCCTCGCGCAAACGCAAGAACATTCGCAAGGAACGCGCGCAGGCCTGCGCCTTTGGCGGTGAAATCCGCGCGTTGACGGGTGATGACCTGCGCCCTGAACATTGGGATGCGTTCTGGGAGTTCTATCAGGATACCGGCGCTCGGAAATGGGGCGTGCCCTATCTGACGCGGCAATTCTTTGATATCGCTCAGGAAACCATGGCGGATGACATGGCATTGGTTCTGGCCGAGCGCGGCGGGTATCGGATTGCGGGCGCGCTGAACTTTATCGGGCGCGAGACGCTTTATGGCCGTTACTGGGGCTGCGTCGAACATCATGCCTGCCTTCATTTCGAACTGTGCTATTATAGGGCAATCGACTTTGCCATTGCCCAAGGCCTGGCTCGGGTCGAGGCAGGGGCGCAGGGCGAACACAAGCTGGCGCGCGGCTATCTTCCCACGCGCACGCACAGCCTGCACTGGGTCAATGACCCCAGCTTTGCCGATGCGATCAAAAAATATCTGGACGCCGAGGCCCAAGCAGTGGGAGAAGAAATCGAGATTCTGACTGATTATGGCCCGTTCAGAAAGTCGAACCCGGAGGAACACCAATGACTGAACTTCTGTCGACCGAGACCCGTGGCCCCTTGCTGGACCCGCTGTTCAAAAGCGGCTGGACCATGGTCAAGGACCGGGATGCGATCACCAAGACCTTTATGTTCGAGGACTTCGTCCACGCCTTTGGTTGGATGACCCAAGTGTCTATGTTTGCCGAGAAATGGAACCATCATCCCGAATGGTTCAATGTCTACCGCACGGTTGAGGTGACGCTGTCCACCCATGATGTCGGCGGGCTTTCGGCGCTGGACGCCAAACTGGCCCGCAAGATGGACAGCTTGGTCTAGCCGCTGTCACCGCGTGATCCGACACCACCGGCAAGGCTGGCAACCTGACCCAGCCGCCTGAACTCGGCTGGGGTGACCAGGTTGTCACTAACGTCGATTTCGGCAGGTATCCGGGTAGTTCTGTTGCCGATCATGCGCACGGACCGTGCTGCGGGGTTGATGTCGAGACAACGCCGGTCATAGCAGGTCAGGCCATTGGTACTGATCTCTATCCTCGGTTGGCCATCAGGGCCGGTCACAATAGGGGCCTGCGGCACATCACATGCCGCAAGCAACCCCAACGCAAAAAGAGCGCTCCATTTGGTCATTGCATACTCCTGTCTGGCCCAAGGCCGCAGAGCCTAATCCAGTTGACCGTTGCTGTTCTGATCAGCAGAAATAAAATCTTCGGTCATATGCTGATCGTATTCCGTTCTTGAAATATTACTATCCCGGTCCCGGTCAACCTTTTGGAATTGCTTTATATCCAGAAACGGCTTGGCTTCATCCAGGCCCAATGTGCCGTTCTTGTCCTCATCCATCGTCTGGAACGCATAGTCGGAAAAGGCGTCGAACTCATCTTTCGACAGGAAGCCGTCATTATTGGTGTCGATGGCCTTAAGCTCATTCTCATGCAGCTCTGCCACGGTTTCGGCCGTAGCGGCACCCGCCAGGGACAACATCGACAGGACGATTGCGGTTTTCATCTTCATCCCTCTCAACATGCGAACCTCTGACCTTCAACGCCGCCGACCGCAGCACCCGCTGCCGTCAGGATGGTTTTCCCGGAACCGCCGCCAAACTGATTGCCGATGACGCCGCCCAGCAAGGCACCACCCACTGTGCCGCTCAGGCAGGCGATCTCATGCTGTCGTGCGGCCTGTTGCTGCGGGGTAGGGGCCGGTCCACAAGCGCCAAGTGCGCCGGTCAGACCTAAAAGAAAGGTAAATGTCTTTAGGTTCATAAACAAACTCCCTGATGAATATGTACCAAGTATTCGCCCATCATGAGAGTGCCGCAAGTTAAATTGCGAAAATGGCCCCAGCAGCACTGGGGCCAGATCAGGTCAGATAACCTCTAACAGCCCTTCACCTGCGGAAATCTCGCAGACGCCGGGATTTTCCTCCAGGTTCATGGCGACCACTTTGCCGTCTTCGACCAGCATCGCATAGCGCTTGGACCTGCCGATCAGACCAACGGGCGGGGCGTCGAAATCCATCCCGATGGCTTTGGTGAATTCAGACGCCGCATCGGCCAACATGGTTAGGCCAGTCGCAGTTGCGCCGGTGGACTCGCCCCAGGCGCTCATGACAAAGGGGTCGTTGACCGAGATGCAGATAATTTCTTCCACGCCTTTTGCATCGAACTGGTCTTTGGTACGCATAAAGCTTGGAACATGCGCCGTTGTGCACGTGCCGGTATAGGCGCCGGGCACGGCGAAAATGACAACCTTGCGCCCTTTGGTCTTGTCCGAAACGCGGACCTCTTCCGGGCCATTTGCCCCCATTTGGGTCAATGTGGCGTCGGGCAGAGTGTCACCTGTTGAAATCATTTTTTCGCTCCTGTCATTTGGATTTGCAGAGTCGGGCCTAGCCGCAATATAGGTGAGCTAACAAAAGTGACCACGGGAATTCGACAGGGTGAGGGGAATATGAGCCATATTGTCGTGATTGGCGCCGGCCAGGCAGGTGCTTCGCTTGTCGCCCGGCTGCGCAAAGATGGGTTCGACGGCGAGATTACTCTGATTGGCGCAGAGCCGCATTTGCCCTATCAGAGACCGCCTTTGTCCAAGGCCTATCTTCTGGGTGAGATGGGGCTAGAGCGCCTCTTCCTGCGCCCCGAAAACTTCTATACCGATAACAATATCACCCTGCGCCTTGGTCAGCGTGTGACCGGTATTGACCCGCAGGCCAAGACGGTGACGCTGGGTGATGAGGTTGTTTCTTATGATGAGCTGGCCCTGACCACTGGATCGGATCCGCGCCGCCTTCCAGCCGCTATTGGCGGCGATTTGGACGGGGTGCATGTGGTGCGTGATCTGTCCCATGTGGACGAAATGGAACCCTATGTGTCCGAAGGCGCGCGTGCGCTGATCGTGGGTGGGGGATACATCGGGCTTGAGGCCGCAGCCGTTTGCGCCAAGCGCGGGGTCAAGGTGACCCTGGTCGAAATGGCCGACCGCATTTTGCAACGGGTCGCCGCCCCCGAAACCAGTGACTATTTCAGAACGCTGCATTCCGAATATGGCGCCGATATCCGCGAAGGTGTCGGGTTGGAGCGACTGCTGGGTGAAAACGGCAAGGTCACTGGCGCGGTGCTAACGGATGGAACAGAACTGGCGGTCGATTTCGTTGTTGTCGGCGTTGGCATCGCTCCTGCAACCCAACTGGCCGAGATGGCCGGGCTTGAGCTGGACAATGGCATCAAGACCGATGCGCATGGGCGCACCTCTGATCCGTCGATCTGGGCGGCGGGCGATTGCGCCTCATTCCCGCATGCTGGCGGGCGTATCCGTCTGGAAAGCGTGCCAAACGCGATTGATCAGGCCGAGATTGTTGCCCAGAACATGTTGGGCGCGGCAAAGGATTATACTGCGACCCCGTGGTTCTGGTCGGATCAGTATGACGTCAAACTGCAGATCGCGGGCTTGAACACCGGGTATGACCGGGTGGTGACCCGCAATGGTGACGGGCAGACCGTGTCCTTCTGGTACTATAAGGGCGATCAGCTGATCGCGGTCGACGCGATGAACGATCCGCGTGCCTATATGGTTGGTAAGCGTCTGATTGAAAGCGGAAAAACAGCTGATCCTGCTATTGTGGCTGACCCGGATGCGGACCTGAAACCGCTGCTCAGAGCGTGAGGATCATCGCCGGAGCCTTCCGAGGTCGGGCTTTGGCCTCGGTCGGCAAGGGGGACGCCGGCGCGCATCTGCGCCCGACCACAGACCGGGTACGCGAAAGCCTGTTCAACGTACTGGCCCATCAGATTGATTTTGACGGGCTGCGCGTGTTGGACCTGTTCGCAGGCACCGGTGCGCTGGGGCTTGAGGCCTTGTCGCGCGGTGCGGCACATGTGAGCTTTGTCGATGATGGCCGCGTGTCACAGGGCCTGATCCGCAAGAATATCGACCTGACCCGCAGCTCTGACTGTACCGAGCTGATCCGTCGCGACGCCACGCGGTTGGGGGCCAATCCTGCAACGCCTTATGACCTGATCTTCCTAGACCCGCCCTATGGCAAATCCCTTGGCCAAAAGGCGATTGCTGCCCTGTCAGAGGGCTGGTTCGCACAAGGTGCCCTTTTGGTCTGGGAGGAAAACGCGCCCATGCAGCCGCCCGAAGGATTCGTCCTGCAAGACAGCCGCAAATATGGCGATACGCATATCACCCTGATGTGGAATGGCGATCCGGATGCATGATCTGGTGATCTTCGATTGCGACGGAGTCCTGGTCGACAGTGAGCCGCTGTCCAATCAGGTACTGGTCGACAATCTTGCCCGTTATGGCCTGAACCTGACAATCGAAGACAGTATGAAGCTGTTCGTTGGGGGCACCATGACCGGGGTGCGGGACAAAGCCCGGGCGCTGGGCGCGGAGCTGCCCACAGGCTGGGTTGATGAGGTCTATGCGGAAACCTATGACCGGCTCCGCCTTGGCGTGCAGCTGATGCCCGGCGTGGCGGACCTGCTGGCGGTTCTCGAGGCAAACGGGTTGCCCTTCTGTGTCGCCTCGAACGGCAGCCCGGACAAGATGCAGATCACTTTGGGTCAGAACGGGCTATGGGATCGGTTTCGCGATGTCGCCTTTTCCGCTCATGTTCTGGGAACGGCCAAGCCGGACCCGACATTGTTTCTGGCTACGGCTGAGCGTTTCTACGCCGTAAACCCCGTGGTGATCGAGGACAGCCTCAGCGGTGTGACCGCGGCAAGCCGCGCGCATATGCGCTGTCTGGCCTATGCGCCGCAGGGTGGCGGCGGAAAACTGGCCGCTGCGGGGGGCGAAGTCTTTTCAGACATGGCGCAGGTCCCGGCGCTTTTGGGGATTTGACCCGGTCATGTTACCCTGCGGGGCATGGACCGTGCACTGACCCCGTTGAATTGGTCACCTCCGCAAAAGGCTGACACCGCAACCGATCCCCAGCGCACGCCTCTGCGCGCGCCGGTTTTCATCAATGATGCGGTCACGCCATGGGGGCGGGAAACCCTGCTGCTAAAGCTGCTACGGGATCAGGCGGCGGATCAGGAAGAATAAGTCGGGTGGTACTTACCGCCTGGCGACAGGGTAAAGATCTCGACCCCATCTGCCGTTACACCGACCGAGTGTTCAAACTGTGCCGACAGTGACTTGTCGCGCGTCACGGCGGTCCAGTCATCGGCCAGCGTCTTGGTCTCGGGGCGGCCCAGATTGACCATCGGTTCGATGGTAAAGAACATGCCCTCTTCCAGAACCGCACCAGTGCCCGGACGGCCATAGTGCAGAACGTTTGGCGGTGCATGGAAGACCCGGCCCAGCCCGTGGCCGCAAAAATCGCGGACTACGCTCATCCGGTGTGCCTCGACAAATGATTGAATCGCGTGGCCGATATCGCCGAACGTGTTGCCGGGTTTGACCATCTCGATGCCCTTGAACAGGGCATCATGAGTGATCTGGATCAACCGTTCGGCTTTGCGCGGCAGCTTGCCGGCTACATACATGCGCGAGGTATCCCCGAACCAGCCGTCGACAATAACGGTCACGTCGATATTCAGGATATCGCCATCCTTCAGCTTTTTGTCGCCGGGAATGCCGTGGCAGACCACATGATTGACGCTGATACAGCTGGCATGCTGATAGCCCTTATATCCAATCGTGGCCGAAGTTGCGCCTGCATCCTCGACCAGCTGCGTGATGAGCCCGTCAATCGCGCCAGTGGTCTGGCCGACGAACACATGATCGGCAATATCATCCAATATCCGCGCAGCCAAAGCCCCTGCCGCCTGCATGCCGGCAAAGTCACCCTGTTCATAGATACGGATACCGTCCTTGGTCAGACGGCCACGATGTTCTTTCATCGATGCGAGGCTCCAAATATTTCGCGCAGCACCCTTTTTACGCTGCTTGTGCAGAAAGTACCAGAGGGCGCACGGTCGCGGGTTAAGATGGGGATCAATGCCGTGGCTTCAAGGATTGATCGGATCGCCTTTGTTGGGCGCGTGCTTTTTCTGAGCACATTGCCCAGTCAGAGGGGGTGCTAACGTCGGCTTGGCGGGACAAAGTTGCCGTTTGTTCTGGGATGTGCAGAGTGGGTTGAGAGGCCGGAGCCGGAACATTGAAAAAGTTACTGTTTGATTTCGATGGAGAACTGAAGCGACACCCAGTGAGGGCAATTGCCTTTTTACTGGCAACGCAGTTCGTTTTCATACTGTTATGGAAAACCGCTGTCTCTCTTTTCCCAAATCACCTTGCTATCGCTTCAAACGTTTTGGTCTGGGGCTGGCTGTTTTTGATGCTCTATTTGCTGGGACCCGTTGTTGGGCTATCGAACTGGTGGTTCGGTGGTAGGAAGTAAGTTTGGGCTCAAACTATCCCTTCAACGCTTCTGCATGAACGATAGTTTTTCGGCTAAGTTCACCCAAATCGCCCTCAGGCGATATCCGCGTACCGTAGACCAGTTTCTCGACACCCCTAGCTGCGCCGCCTCGAACGCCGCTGCATAGGTCGGGTCGATATCTGCGGCCATGGCAATTCGCCCACAATCGCCGTTTTGCCATTCCACAACCTGAGCGATGATCCAGAACAGTTTTTTTTCAGTGATGGTATTACAGAAGACGTCATCACGGGATTGCCGCGCTTTCGCACGCTTCAGTTGGTCTCAAGGAACGCCTCTTTTCGCTTCAGACGCAAGCAAGCTGATCCAGCTAAAATTGCGGCGACTTTGGGCGCGGATTATCTTGTCGAAGGTAGTGTGCGAAAAGCAGGGAGCCGGGTCAGAGTTTCGGTGCAGCTCTCCGACTCAATTTCGGGATCGCAGTTGTGGTCGGATCGAAATGATCGTGAATTAGAGGATATTTTGGAGGTTCAAGACGATGTGACACGAAGCATCGTGGCGGTCCTCCCCGGGCGGGTTCAGCACGATGTTGACGATCGTTCGACCCGAAAGCCAGAAAATGAAATGAAGGCTTACGAGCTAATGCTAAAGGGCAAAGCCCTTCGCGAGGGCCTGAATGCCCGAGATACGACAAAGGCACGGGCCCTGCTAGAACGGGCGGTAGCCCTCGACCCGACAATCGCGCGATCGTTCATGTACCTTTCAGATACCTATGCCATTGATATTTGGCTAGGGTTAGCGGGTACCGAAGCGACCAACCATGTATTGCACATTTCTCGAAAGAGGGCGGCACTGGACAACCGGGATGTCTACATCCAGGACCAACTCGGTTTCGCCTATTTGTGCGCAGGCCTTTGGCAAGAGGCTGAAACCCAGTTTGAACAAACGCTGTCTTTGATCGAAAACGAGGCAGAGTCCATGGCTTGGTGCGGATACGCCTTTCTTTTGCTCGGGAGGCATGAGAAGGCGCGTGACGTCGTATCTGAGGCAATGCAGTTGGATCCTTTGCTCCCCCCCCGGCCATCGATTGGATTATGGGACAGATACAATTCTTCTGCGAAGACTTCTAAGCGGCACTCGGTTTGTTGATGGGAGAGGCTCGGCTCAATTCCTTGGCGACGGCATTCGTGGCGGCCTCCTACGCAAAGCTTGATCGTCAGGCAGAGGCCGAAGCAGCCCTCGTTGATTTTTACAGCCGAACGTCGCGACGAACTCATGAGCCGAGGTATCCGAGTGAATGAAGAAACCGTTTCTACTCTCACTCATGGGTTTCAGACGATGTGGCGGCAACCAGATGATTTCGAACACCTTGCTGCTGGCCTACGCGCAGCCGGTTTGCCCAGTTGAAGTTAAGTATAGAAATTGCTTTCGACTTTGTAGGGCTGGACCAGACCTCGGAGGCAGAAGGAAATTCGGGGTTCAGTCACATTTACTTGGATGAGGACGGCCTAGAGCAGCCACTCGATCCGGCCCTGTCATGCTGCGTCGCAGCCCGCCATTGCCACCGTTGATACATGGCGCAGCATTCACAAAGGATCAGTTTTGTTGTTGGGGCAAACCAATCCCTGATGCGTTTCTACTTAAGGGTATGATCGGATTGATTTGATTCCAGTTGCCTAACATCATGTCCAAGCCTGAACTCGGTGGTATCAATCCGGTTGCAAACCTAATATGCCTGCCTGCAACCAAGAGAGGACACCCAATGCCTAAATCCAAAAAGCCCAAGGCGAGGCGCCCGGGTGCAAACCCTGTCAAGAAGCCTGCTTGGCATCAAGCGCTCAACGGTACTGCCGGACAACATGGGGAGCGGCCTACCAAAACAGGCAAAAAGGCACAGAACAAATCGGCTTAGGCAAATAGCCAATTTCGCCAAATCCATCCTTCGCAATGCTAGCGGCGTTAGCTTCTTTTTCTTACTATCAAATATGTAGTGGATTGCTTTCGACCGTGAAGTTTCTCGCAGAGCGCGTGTTCCCTAGAAGTCGTCGTATCGAGCCGCACCGACAGCTCAACACACTTCTAAAGGAACAACACAATGACCACGCAACCCCAAGACAAGCCCGTTTCAAATGGCGTAAATACCGAGGCCCTGATCGGGGCACGGGGCGCATTTGCCGAGATGCCAAAAGCTGCGTCCTTCACATTCCGCAGCACTTGCGACTGGGTCGACGGCAGTGAAAGCCGCAACACCATCAATGGCTATTTTGGCCTGGGTGAAGAACACACACGCAAAGAAACTTTTTCAATTTGCTCGGACCATCCAGAAGTTTTCGCTGCTCGTGACAGCGCGCCGACCCCCCCGGAAATTGCATTGTCCGCATTGGCGAGCTGCCTAACCGGTGGCATCGCTGCAGTTGCGCAACATCGGGGCATCCAACTGCATGACGTACAATGCGTTGTCGAGGGTGATATGGATATGCGCGGGATATTGGGCATGGACCCCGACATTCGCAACGGCTTCAGTGGAGTCCGTGTGACCTTTGATATCGATGCTGACGCAAGCGACGATGACATTCGCGCTTTGGTCGCACAGTCACAAAAACGATCCACTGTTTTTGATCTTATGACCAATCCGACCAACGTACATGTGGTCGTCGCCTAGGCCGCGATTGCTACAGGAGCGAGCGTCATGCGACATATTTCGACTGTCATCATTGGCGCCGGGCAAGCCGGGCTCGCAATGAGCAAGTGTCTTTCGGACCGTTCCGTTGCGCATGTTGTGGTGGAGCGGGGCGAGGTGGCGCAGTCCTGGATGAAAGACAGGTGGGACAGCCTGCGGCTGCTTACTCCAAATTGGCAGTCAAGGTTGCCGGGGTATGGGTATAAAGGACCTGATCCGGACGGGTATATGAACATGCCCCAGATCACTGGTTATCTGCGTGACTATGCCCATGCGATCGATGCCCCGGTCGAAGAGCACACAGCTGTTCATTCTGTGACCTTTCATGGGAACAACTATTTGGTTCGCACCAACAAGGGCGATTGGATCTGCGACCATGTCGTTGTCGCCAGTGGGGCTTGCGCACGGCCTAAACTGCCTCAGTTGGCGGGCGCTGTTCCGGAAGGCGTCACGCAGCTGTCGCTCGGAACGTATAAATCGCCTGATCAAGTTGCAAAGGGCGGTGTGTTGGTGGTTGGAGGGTCAGCCAGCGGCGTGCAGATTGCCGCTGAACTCTGCAAAGCGGGGCATGCTGTGACCCTTGCCGTTGGGGCGCATATCCGTGCGCCGCGGCGTTATCGTGGGCGGGATATTCAATGGTGGATGGATCGTAGCGGCATTCTGGACGTCCGCGTCAAGGATGTGGACGATATCGAACGAGCCCGCCGCGTGCCCTCGTTCCAACTGATGGGTGATTCTGGAATAGGCTCCATTGACCTGAATACGCTTCAGGCGATGGGGGTTGCAGTAACGGGTCGACTGGTCGGCATTCAAAACGGTATGGCGCAGTTTTCCGGCTCAGTTGCCAATCACTGTGCCATGTCGGACTTGAAGATCGGCCGCCTTCTTAAGCATTTCGACGACTGGGCCGAACGCGTGAACATTACAGGCCTTCCCGAGGCGCAGCTGTTGCCCCCGACGTTATTGTCCAACCCGCCACACCTCATGTCCAATCTGAGAAACGGAGCGATCTGCACCATCATCTGGGCAACGGGTTATTCCCCCGAATTCAGTTGGCTGAAGCTTCCTGTGTTCGACCGGAAAAGCATTTTGGTCCACGATCAGGGCATCGTTGCACCCGGTCTATACGTCCTGGGATTGCCCTTCATGCGGCGTCGGAAGTCGGCGCTGATTGATGGCGTGGGCGGTGATGCGCAGGCCCTTTCCGATCACCTTATTGCCAATCGAAACCGCCACGCGGCTTGAAGGAGTTCAATCATGAACAAGGCGATCAAAACCCGCGCAATTTCGACGGCGTTTACAGATCTGGTTGCGGTTGATCACCCCATCGCGCTGGCCCCCATGGCCGGCGCCGTGGAAAGCGACTTGGCTGCTGCTGTTGGCAATGCAGGCGGCTATCCGATCATGCCCTTCTCGTGGAGCAGCAGAGAGACTATTGAGGCTGAACTTACAAACCTGCGGGCAAAGACCGGTGCGCCATTTGCCGTAAACCTTTGCCTCGACATGCCGCAAGAAGCCCGATTAGAGCTTTGCCTATCGCATCGCCCTCATGCTGTGCATTTCTTCTGGGGGGATGCAGCGCCCTTCGTAAAACAAGTGCATGCCAGCGGGGCATTGGTAATCCAAACCGTCTCGTCTGCGAATGAGGCAAAACGCGCCGTTGATGCGGGCGTTGATGTATTGGTCGCGCAGGGTTGGGAAGCAGGAGGGCATGTTCGTGGGACCGTTGCGACCCTGCCGCTGATTCCGGCCGTCGTGGATGTGGCAGGATCGGTGCCAGTTCTGGCGGCCGGAGGTATCTCGGACGGGCGCGGGTTGGCTGCGGTCCTCTGTTTGGGGGCCAGCGGCGTTGTCATGGGAACTCGTTTTCTGGCAACCCCAGAAAGTGCGGCGCATTCCGAATACATCGCACAGCTTTTAGCGGCCCAGCATTCAGACACAGTCCATGAGACCGATCTTTATAATGTTGGATGGTCAAATGCTGCACATCGCGTGCTGCGTAACGCCATAGCGGATCGTTGGCTAGCAGAGGGTCGCCCCGGCAATCGGGCACGTCACCGGTCCGGTGAAACGGTTGCAATGCGAGGCATCGCACCAATCAAGGCCTATCAATCCACGACACCCCATCATTCGATGACCGGTGAGATTGAAGCGTTATCGATGTGGGCAGGTCAAAGCGTTGGCCTGGTGAACAGCACTGAACCCGCTGGAACGATTATCGACAGTATTACGGCACAGGCCGGCGCTGCGCTAAGATTGTCCTAACGTGCCGCCAAAATCTCTTCGGCATTCGGCAAGCTTGCGAAAATGCAATCGGAAAGCCAGCTTGATATATTACGTGTCAGAGCCGCCGGTCCGATGATCTCCATCGCGCCAGAGGCTTTGGCAGCCTTATAGGTCGTGTGACCCAACCATGCATCCGCCATCGCGCGCACCTTGGTTGTGATGAATACGTCCACGTCCAGACCGGGGTCGGTTGTGCAGACATCAACATTGCCACCTTCAACCGTGATCCACCATTTAGGTTGCTCAGCGAAATCCGTAAACTGGAACAACACGACCGTTCTGCTGCCGGGCAGGTTCTCGGGAACAATACTTCGTTGAAGATAAAGCATCAAAAGCTCGACGTCGTAATCCGCGTCGCTCATAAACGCCTTTGACCATTCCATGCCCCAACTTCCAAGTGCCAGTAGGATTGGCTGCAGCTGCCGGCAGCTTGCGGTTGGTAGGTATTCGTGCCCCCGACCGCCTTGAATACGACGCTTATAGACAAGGTCATATTCCTCGAGCGTGACCAATCTGCGCGTCAAAAGCGTGGGAGAGATCGCGCCCAACCCACGCTGGAGCTCTGAAAAACGTGTGCTGCCCATCAACAGTTCGCGTACAATCAGCATGGTCCATTTTTCGCCCAAGATTTCAGTTGATTTGGCGATGGGGCACCATTGGCCATAGCTGTGCGACATCAAAGTTACTCCAGAAAGTGTAGTAAGGCACTCCAATCGGTATAGTGCTTTGCTCCAATCTGTAAAGCATCGCGTAGGGACGCCGTCAGATAGATCTCATGACATCAAGCAGCCCAACTGCGGATCTGCAAAACAGAGAGTGCTTATGTCCCTATCCATACACACGCCCCAGACAGCGGCCCCACAATCACGTCCGATATTCAACGCGATCACGCAGGCACGTGGCTTTGTTCCTAACGTTTATGCCGTCTATGGCGGTCTTCCTGATGCGATGAACGGGTTTGCCGGGCTGACCGGCGCCTTTGGGAACAGCAGCCTGTCGCCCGCCGAACGCGAGGTGATCCAACTTGCGGTTAGCGTGGCCAACAAGTGCCGCTACTGCGTCGCAGGTCACACAGCTTTTGCTGCTGATGCCGAACTGAGTGACAGCCATGTTCGAGCGATGCGTGCGGGGGGCGACCCTGAAGACGATCGTCTTGGTGCTCTGGCACGGTTTGCCCGGAAACTCACAACAGACCGTGGTTGTGACTGCACCGAAGAATACGCGGGATTTTTAGCGGCAGGTTATCACCCAGAGCAGGCGCTGGAGGTAATCATAGGCGTTGCAAACAAGACGCTAAGCAACATGACCGCCAACTTACTGGACCTGCCGCTAGACGCGGAATTTGCGCCCTATGCATGGACTCCTAAGGCAGACGCAGCATGAGCCCCGAAAGCCGCGCGAAGGGATTAAAGATCGCCTTGGCCCTGTTTGGGACCATCTGTTTTCTGATCTATCCACTGGCCGTTATCTGGCCTTCGGGGTGGGTCTGGCATGGTGGCGGAGGTCAGCACTATTTCCAGATGATCTGCGGTATTTACGCGGTTCTGGGATGGTTCCTGATCAGGGGATCCTCAGCCCCGCAGAACCACAAGAGCCTGATCGGTTTTACCATCTGGTCCAGTATCGTCCACGCAGCGATTATGACCGCTCAAGTCAGCCGGGACCATATGGAGATCGGTCATTTGGTGGGCGATATCCCAGCCCTGATCATTATGGCTGCGGTGCTTTGGTATCTGTCGCCACGCCGATCAGAGACACCCAGAACCAGCGAAGGAACACCCAAATGAAAACCGCAGCTCTGCAGCGCGTGGCCGTCAAGACCGCCCAGACACCCGCTGAAATCGCCGCCATACAAAACATGATGCGCGCCTTGGTTGATTGGTTGTTCTTGCGCCATCACGCCTATCGCAATCTTGTCGCCCGCTATTTCGACCCGGTTGAATTTGAACGAGAGCTCTCAGACCTGCATCGCATATATGGAGCGCCCACAGGAACGTTGTTAATCGCAACCATTGATAAGGAATTCGTTGGGTGTGTCGGTCTGCGCGCACTCGATACAGAATATTGCGAAATGAAGCGCATGTTCGTCGTTCCGAAATTTCACGGGCAAGGCGTAGGTCAGGCTCTTGCAACGCATCTTACCCTCCGAGCCCGCGAATTTGGGTACTCAAGAATGTATCTTGATACAGGCCCAGAGCAAATCGAGGCACGAGGATTGTATCAAAAGCTCGGTTTTAAGCCGATCAAACCCTATTATGATGTCAGCGAGGAAATGGCGGATTGGCTAACCTTCATGGTCCTGCAACTCGACCCACAATGACTGGATCAAGGTTGTGGACTGATTATGACAGCACTGCGTGTAATGACGCATTCCTCAGATACTCATGGAAGATATCTGCCTGGTCGTGACTGCTGACCCAATGATCGTACATTGTTGTCATTGCCGGATGTGCCAGCGGCAAACAGCCAGCGCATTCGCCGCAATCCCACTTCTTACGGCAGACAATGGGTGTTTAGATCAGGATGGGCCAGCGCCCCGGTTTTCTTGCTCACGCAGAGAATCCCACGTTGCTAGAAGGTCGAATTCACAGGATGGGATCAAAGGGCCTTTTCAACGCTTCTGCATGAACGATTGGCTTTCGGTCACGTTTACCCAAACCCCTTCAGGCGATATCCGTGTGCCATAGACCAATTTCTCGACACCCCTAGCTTGCGCCGCCTCGAACGCCGCTGCATAGGTCGGGTCGATATCTGCGGCCAATGCAATTCGTTCACAATCAGTGCGCTGGACCAGATACAGCAGGATTGCGCGATGCCCCTGATCCACCATAGCCGTCAGTTCCCCTAGATGTTTGGTTCCGCGCGCTGTAACGCTGTCGGGGAATTCGGCCAGACCGGGTTCGCGAGACAGGGTCACGCATTTGACCTCGACATAAGCGTCCTGAAGGCCCGGCTGGGTCAGCAGGAAATCAACGCGGCTGTTCTCGCCGTATTTCACCTCGGGGCGTACAGTTTCATACATTGCCAGTTCGGGGATCTCCCGCGCGATCAATGCCGCGCGCAACGCCCGGTTCGGGACGGATGTATCCACGCCGGTGAAATGCCCGTTTTCGTGATCGACCAGCCGCCAGCCATATTTCAGCTTTTTCTTCGGGTCGTCATTGGGCTCCAACCATATTTTCTCGCCCGGTTCGGCCAGTCCCATCATCGAGCCGGGATTGGCGCAATGCGCTGTCACCTCGCGCCCGTCCTCAAGCCTGCAATCGGCTAGAAAGCGTTTATAGCGGCGGATCAGGTGGGCGGGGACAAGAGGGGTTTCAAATCGCATGCTTCAGGGCCTATACCTGCGGAAAGGGTCGATCAAGGGGGCGCAGGCCATGCAAAATCCAACCGCAGCCATGCTGGTGATCGGGGATGAAATCCTGTCGGGTCGCACCCGCGACGCAAACATGCATTATCTCGCGCAGGAGCTGACCAAGCAGGGGATCGACCTGAAAGAGGTCCGTGTGGTCAGCGATGACGCCGCTGCAATCGAAGCCGCCGTTCAGGCGTTGTCGGCAAATTTTGATCATGTCTTCACCAGCGGTGGGATTGGACCGACCCATGATGATATCACCGCCGATTGCATCGCCCGTGCCTTTGGCGCGCATATCGACATCCGCGACGATGCCCGCGCTTTGCTTGAAGCGCATTACGAGAAATCCGGGCTGGAACTGAACGCTGCCCGTTTGCGCATGGCGCGCATCCCCGATGGTGCCACGCTGATCGACAATCCGGTGTCGACTGCGCCAGGCTTTACCATCGGCAATGTTCATGTGATGGCTGGGGTGCCCTCGGTCTTTCAGGCGATGGTGGCGAGTGTATTGCCGGGTCTGACCGGCGGTGTTCCTCTGCTGTCCCAAACCTTGCGGGTGGATCGAGGCGAAGGCGATATCGCCGCCCCCCTTGCGGCACTCGCAGCGGATTTTCAGGATCTGTCCATCGGGTGTTATCCGTTTCAGATCAATGGTGTGTTCGGTGCCAACGTTGTCATCCGCGGAACTGATGGCGCCCAGATTGATGCGGCCTCAACCCGGTTGGCGAAAGAGCTTGGTCTGTGAGCGTTGTCTGGCCTGATGTCGTCGATGGCACTTGGCCATCTGCGCATCGCGACAGGAAGGGGCCGTTTTGGGTGCGTCAGGGTCTGGGCGGCGGATCGCGGGTGAGTGCAGCCAATGCGCTGGGGCCGGTCTTGGATGACGATATCGCGGCGGCCGAGGTCGCGATGCAGGCACTGGGGCAAAAGCGCATCTTTTGCCTGTGGCCAGGGGACGAGGCGCTGGATGCGCAGCTTGAAGGCCGGGGCTATTCCGTGTTGGATCCGGTCAATATTTACACCTGCCCGGTTGAGCATCTGACTGATCTTCCGCTCCCCCGCGTAACGGTGTTCTCGATATGGGAGCCGCTGGCAATCATGCGTGAGATCTGGGCCGAGGGCGGGATTGGACCAGAGCGGCTGGCCGTGATGGAGCGAGCCCCGGGTCCAAAGACTGGCCTGCTGCTTCGCCATAGTGACCAACCTGCTGGTACCGGGTTTGTTGCGATGCACGGGGACGTGGCCATGGTCCACGCACTTGAGATTTTGCCCGCTCATCGCCGTCAGGGCCTGGGCCAATGGGCGATGCGCGCGGCTGCGCTCTGGGCACAGGATCAGGGCGCCGGGACGCTGAGCGTGATTTGCACCAAGGCGAATGCGGGTGCCAATGGCCTTTATCGCGCGCTTGGGATGGAGCTTGCCGGAGAATACCACTACCGTCAGCTGGCTGAAGGAGAGAACCCAAAGTGACCGATCTTACCCCACCCACCGCGCTGAACCTTCCGATGGTGGATCCGCTACCGCCGGAGACACAGAAGTATTTCGACATTTGCGTCGAAAAGCTGGGTTTTGTGCCCAACGTCCTGCGAGCCTATGCCTTTGACATCGACAAGCTGAACGCGTTCACCGCGATGTATAATGATCTGATGCTGGCGGATAGTGGGTTGTCCAAGCTTGAACGCGAGATGATCGCAGTGGTCGTGTCGGCAATAAACAAGTGTTTCTATTGCCTTGTCGCACATGGGGCGGCTGTCAGGCAGTTGTCGGGTGATCCGCAACTGGGCGAAATGCTGGTCATGAACTACCGGGTTGCGCCTTTGGATCAGCGGCAGCGTGCCATGCTGGATTTCGCGGCCAAAATGACCACCGAAAGCACCAAGATCGAAGAGCCCGACCGACAGGTCCTGCGGGATGCCGGGTTTAGCGACCGCGATATCTGGGACATTGCCAACGTGACCGGCTTTTTCAACATGTCGAACCGTGTTGCAAGCGCGACCGCGATGTCCCCCAACCCCGAGTATCACGCCCAATCAAGATGATCCGCCGTCTCGTTATATTCCTGTTGCTCATGGCATCGCCTGTTGTCGGGCAGGAGCTGACGCTTCCTTCGGGTACGCGATTGGTCAGCGACCGCACGAGCCCGTTGGACAGCTATGACCTGCCCACTGGCCCCTATACCGACGGAGCAGTCCCGGCGCGCCGGGTCGAAGGGCGGGTCGAGCGCTATACCTGGCGGCTGCAGGCCGGGTCCAGCACCACTTTGCAGCTGCTAGCCCCGTTGCGGGAACAGATCAAAGCCCAGGGGTATGAGGTTCTCTTTGACTGCGACGCCCGCAGTTGCGGCGGCTTCGATTTTCGCTTTGGAACCGAAGTTGTCCCCACGCCTGACATGTATGTGGCCATCCAGGACTATCGCTTTTTGTCCGCTGCCAAGGGCGACGAAGTTCTGAGCCTGTTGGTCAGCCGAAACCCGCCCGATGGCTATGTGCAGATGATCCGCGTGTCACCTGAAGGGGCCGAAGCCGCGCCTCCGTTGGTGATCGAAGAAGCGGTCGATCAGGCACAGGGGCTGTTGGCAGAGCTTGCACAGGAGGGCCATGTGATTCTGGGTGATCTGCATTTTCGCACGGGCGAGATAACCCTGGGTGACGGGCCTTTCGGCTCTCTGAATGAGATTGCGCAGTATCTGTCGGACAATCCCGGAACGCGGCTGGCTCTGGTCGGGCACACGGATGATACTGGCGCACTCGAGGCCAACATATCGGTCAGCACCGGCCGGGCGCAGACCGTGCGCGCCCGGTTGATCGAGAAATACGGCGTGGCCTCCGACCGGGTCGAGGCGCGGGGGATCGGCTATCTGGCTCCGATCACCTCGAATGCAACGGCCGAAGGTCGCGATTTGAACCGCCGGGTCGAGGCGGTTCTGCTGATCAACTGATCCCTACATCACCCACCACAGGTACAGCGGCAGCCCGATCGTGATGTTGAACGGGAAGGACACACCCAGCGACAGGGTCAGATAGATCCCGGCCTCGGCCTTTGGCAGCGCGATCTTCATCGCCGCGGGCACAGCGATATACGAGGCGGATGCAGACAGGACCATGAACAGGAACAGGCTGCCTTCGGGCAGGCCGATCACCGCCCCGACCACCCAGGCCATCGCAGCGCCGATCAGGGGCATCAGCATTCCAAAGGCAAACAGACCCAGCGAGAGCTTGTCGCGGTTCTTGATCAGGCTGCGCCCCGCGGAAATGCCCATATCCAGCAGGAAAAGGCACAGGATGCCGGTGAAGGGTGTGACGATGAAGGGCGCAATCATCTGCATCCCTT
Organism: Ruegeria sp. CDSA221; assembly: GCF_059611825.1. Taxonomy (NCBI): domain Bacteria; kingdom Pseudomonadati; phylum Pseudomonadota; class Alphaproteobacteria; order Rhodobacterales; family Roseobacteraceae; genus Ruegeria; species Ruegeria sp. CDSA221. Next base: position 57,976 of record NZ_JBXWPK010000008.1, on the reverse strand, counting down.
CGCCACCCGTGACCGCGCCGATCAGGAAAGCCCCGGTCAGCAGGACAATCGACCCGTTTGCCAAAAGATCACGCCACAGCCCCTTGTCCTTGACGCCATTACTGCTGGTTTTATGCGCCAACCACAGGGCCGACAGGATGGCCGGAACCTCCATTGCGGCGGCAACAGCGACCATGAACCCATCATGGCTGAGCCCCACCAGATCCAGCAGGCTGATTGCGGTGACGAAAGTCACGATTGAGATTGACCCATAATGCCCGGCAACAGCCGCCGCATTCAACGCGTCCAGCCGTGTCATGACCCGGAGCAGGCCGAATGCCACAAGGGGGATGACAAATGACAGCGCCACACCGCCCAGCAATGTCAGGAACAGGACTATATGGATGCCGTGCTCGGCCAGGCTGCTGCCGCCTTTGAAGCCGATGGCCAGCAGCAGATACAGCGACATGAACTTGGCCGCCCCAGCGGGGATCGACAGATCGCTGCGGGCAAAAGCCGCTAGCAGCCCGAGGACGAAGAAAAGGATGGTTGGGACCAGCAAGTTGCTGGAAAGGGTTTCGATTACGCTGGGCATTTTGGCTCCTGTCCCGATTTCACGGGCTAAGTGCCTTGCCTATATTTGTTATCCAAATATTATCTTTCTAAATTTTGGATAGTTTAAAGCTATGAAATGCGCCCAACACTAAGGCAACTGGAATATATCGTTACGGTCAGCCGACTGGGTCGATTTGGATTGGCAGCTGAGGTTCTGAATGTCAGCCAGCCCAGCCTCTCGGCGCAAATTGCCTCTGTAGAACAAGAACTTGGCCTGCGCATCTTTGATCGTAACCGGGGTGGTGTTCAGGTGACTGCCAAAGGCCAAGAGTTCATCGAGCGCGCCCAGAAGATCCTTGCCGATGTCCGGGATCTGCGCCACGCGATGAGCAGCGAGACACCGGTCTCAGGACGGCTAAGGCTGGGCGTGTTGCCCTCAATCGGGCCCTACCTGCTGCCTCAGGTCATCAAAAAGGTCCATCAAGACCGCCCCGGTCTGCGCATTGTCGTGCGCGAGGAAAACACGCGTGATCTGGAACAAGGGCTGAAATCCGGTCGGTTCGATCTGATCCTGTCCACGCCCGAGGACCATCCGAACACAATCCAGCAGCGCCTGTTCAACGAATCCCTGTGGATCGGGGTCGCTGTGGATGATGTGCTGGCGGGTGATACCCAGGGTGTCACCGCCCAGGATTTGCGCGACCGGCTGATCCTGACCCTGGACCAAAGCCACCGTCTGTCCCGGATCGTCTATGCGCTTGCGGCGGAATGCGGCGGGGTGGTGTCGGATGAATACGAGGGCACCACGCTTGATTCCATCGTGCTGATGGCAGCCTCGGGGGTTGGGGTTGCGGTGTTGCCGGACCTGTATGCAAGACGTCAGGGGATTTACCGCGATGAAGTCCATTTGCGCCCGTTGACCATAACAAATGCCAACCGCGATATCGCGCTTCTTTCCCGCAGAAAAGAAGCTGATCTGCCCGGACAGAATATCCTGATCCAATCCTTGCGTACGGTCGCGCAGAGTATGGGGCTGGCCGTGTTAAGCGACTAAAAAAATGGCCCACACAACATGTGCGGGCCGTTCAGTTTCCACCGGGAGAAATTAGAATTACCAGTCCATCGGGCCTTTTTCGTTGAAGGCATCGACGAGGAAATCAATGAATGCCCGCACCTTGGGCTGCGTAAAGCGGCCGGGCGGGTAGACGGCATAAACGCCTTGCACTTCATCGGGCAGCGACGGCATTGCGTCGACAACTTCGCCCGACTTCAGCGCCTCGGCATAGAGATAGCTGGGCAGATGCGCGATCCCAAGCCCCGAGACCGCAGCGTTCAACAAGGATTGCCCATCATTCACGCTGAGCCACCCGGCGGTGCGGACCTGACGTTTTTCACCCGAAGGTGCGGTCAGTTTCCACACATTGCCCGAAGACTGGCTGGAATAATGTAACAGCTTGTGTTCGTTCAGGTCGTCGATCTTTTGCGGACGCCCGAATTTCTCGATATAGGTGGGCGCGGCGACCATCCGCTTGACGGTTTCGGTCAGCTTGCGGGCGCGCAATGTACTGTCTTCCAGCTCACCAATCCGCACAGCAACGTCGAACCCTTCCGAGATCAGCTCAACATAGCGATTGTTCAGCACCATATTCACCGTGATGTCGGGATAGGCAGCTAGAAATCCTGACAGAACCGGAGAAAGGTGATTCACGCCGAAATCTGTCGCCACACTGATCCGCAGCAGACCAGAGGGGGCAGATTGCATCGAGGTGACCAGCGCATCAGCCTCGCCCGCGTCATTCAGAACGCGGCGGGCCCGGTCATAATAGGCCAGCCCGATTTCGGTTGGTGACACGCGGCGCGTCGTGCGGTTCAGCAGTCTTGCGCCCAGGCGTGCTTCCAGGCTGGAAACGTGCTTGGACACAGCCGATTTTGAGATGCCCATTTTCTTGGCCGCGTCGGTGAAACCGCCTTGGTCCACCACGTTGGCGAAGGCTTCCATTTCGGTCAGTCGGTCCATTCTTGTTCCCCAGGTGTAGGTTCTTTAACTGATCTTTACGTCAAATCTGGGCGGAAACAGGGCGGACATGGGATAATATCAGGGATTTGAATCGGATCGTTTGCGCTTGGGAAACTCTGAAACAGTGGTTTCCATATGGGCCACAAGCCTTTTGACAACGGGTATCCTCGATTTCGGGCCGAAACATGCTACCATGAGGATGGCAAATTTGTGACAACGGAGAAGATTGTGAAAGCTGTTTTAGCTATTGCCGCAACCTGCCTGTCGGCGACATTTGCTCTGGCCGGGGGTGAAACACCATCAAACCCCGAAGCGCAGGTCTATTTTGTGAAATTGTCTGACGGCGACGTTGTCCAATCTCCGGTCACCGTGGTCTTTGGCCTCAGCGGCATGGGGGTCGCGCCGGCGGGTACTGAAAAGGAAAACACCGGGCATCATCATCTGCTGATCGACCGACCGCCTTTGGGGCAGGGAGAGGACGGTGCGGATGAGTTGTCTTATGGTCTGCCCGCGGATGACAATCATATCCATTTTGGCGGCGGTCAGACCGAGGTGACGCTGGAAATGGCTGCAGGCGAACATACGCTTCAGCTAGTGCTGGGCGATGCAGGTCATGTACCGCATTCCACGCCCATCGTGTCCGAGGTGATTACGATAACCGTTGAATAAGCGATAAGAGACTTCTGCTGTTGGTATCCGGCGGGCTTTCAGGAATGCCGCCGGGCCACGGTGATGTATGGCGTTTACTTTTCCTTTCGAACCGGAAATTCTGCGTGCTAGGAAAGGGAGGGCTAGGATGTCGACAGAGTTCCTACTGACGTCTCTGATCGTTGTGCTTTTACCGGGCACCGGCGTGATCTATACGCTTGCGGTTGGGTTGGGGCGTGGCTTTTGGGCCAGTTTTGCGGCGGCGATTGGCTGTACCATAGGGATCATACCTGCTGCGCTGGCCAGTATCGTCGGTCTTGCGGCCCTGTTGCATACCAGCGCGCTGGCCTTTCTGGTGCTAAAATACCTTGGGGTGCTGTATCTGTTTTACATGGCCTGGGGGATCGTCCGGCAAGGCGGAGCATTGGATGTACAGAGCCAGAAACCCGCAAAAGGGTATGTGAAGATTGCAATCACGGGCACCTTGATCAATGTGTTGAACCCCAAGCTATCTTTGTTCTTTCTGGCCTTTCTGCCGCAATTCATTCCTGCCGGTACAGGTGCCGCCGAAGCAGAGCTGATCAAGTTGGCCTTGTCCTTCATGGCCATGACCTTTGTCGTATTTGTTGGCTATGGCGCTTTCGCTGCGGTGGCACGCGACTATGTGATCCAGCGGCCCACTGTCATGGCTTGGGTCAGGCGCTGTTTCGCCGGGGCCTTTGGGGCATTGGGTGCAAAGCTGGCGCTGGCCGACTGACCCCAATACCAGCAGAGCGATTGGCCCGGTTCTGGACCGGGCCAAGGCAAATCAGAAAGTGGTTGCCAGCCGCGTGCCCTGATTGATGGCCCGTTTGGCGTCCAATTCGGCTGCAACATCCGCGCCGCCGATCACATGTGGGGTGATGCCACGTTCGATCAACGTATCGGCCAGGCTGCGGTCCGAGATCTGGCCCGAGCACAGAACAATCGTATCCACCGCAATTACTGTCGGGTTCTCGCGTGCTTCGCCGAAACTCACATGCAGCCCGTCATCGTCGATCCGCTCATAATTCACGCCACCGACGAAATTGACGTTTTTCATCTTCAGCGTTGCGCGATGAATCCAGCCGGTGGTCTTGCCCAACCCCTTGCCATGGGCTTGCGCCTTGCGCTGCAGCAAAGTCACCTGGCGCGCGGGGACGGCAGGTTGTGGCCCTTCAGGTGCCAGCCCCGAGCGATGCTCGGCCGGGTCGGTAACGCCCCATTCCTTCATCCAGGCAGGCAAGTCGGTGGTGATGCTGTTGCCTTCTTCCAGCAGGAATTCGGACACGTCAAAGCCAATCCCACCTGCTCCGATCACGGCCACTGATTTGCCAACCGGGGTCTTGTGGCGCAGGACGTCGATATAATCGACGACATTGTCTCGGTCCTGACCAGGGATTTTCGGATCACGCGGAACGACACCGGTGGCAATTACCACCTCGTCATAACCAGTCAGATCGTCGGCGCCCACTTCGCGCTCAAGCACTACCTTAATGCCCAAATCGGCAATCATGGTGCGGTACCATTCGACCAGACCCCAGAATTCCTCTTTGCCCGGAACCTGCTTGGCCATGTTCAACTGGCCGCCGATCTCACGGGCACGGTCAAAAATGGTCACGTCATGGCCACGCTGCGCGGCGGTCATTGCGGTGGACAGGCCTGCCGGGCCCGCCCCTACGATGGCGATTTTCTTCACGCTGTCGGCCTGTGTGATCACCAGTTCGGTTTCGTGACAAGCGCGCGGGTTTACCAGGCACGAGGTCAGTTTGCCCTGGAATGTGTGATCCAGACAGGCCTGGTTGCAAGCGATGCAGGGTGCAATCGTCGCCGCCTCAGCAGCGATGGCTTTGTTAACGAAATCCGCATCTGCCAGCATCGGGCGGGCCAGCGAGACCATGTCGGCGCACCCCGTGGCAAGAACTTCTTCGGCGACCTCCGGCGTGTTAATCCGGTTTGACGTAATGACTGGGATCGAGACCTTGCCCATCAGCTTTTTGGTCACCCAAGCAAAGGCCGCGCGCGGAACGCTGGTGGCAATGGTGGGAATCCGCGCCTCGTGCCAGCCGATGCCGGTGTTGATGATCGTGGCGCCGGCCTGTTCGATCCGCTGCGCCAGTTCCACAACCTCATCATGAGTAGATCCGTTGGGAACCAGGTCAATCATCGACAAGCGGTAGATGATGATGAATTCCGTGCCGACGGCCTCGCGCGTGCGGCGGACAACTTCGATCGGCAGGCGCATCCGGTTCTCATAAGAGCCGCCCCAACGGTCCTCGCGCTTGTTGGTGTGAGTCACCAGAAATTGGTTGAGGAAATACCCTTCGGATCCCATGATCTCGACCCCGTCATAGCCCGCTTTCTGGGCCAGGACCGCGGCGTTCACGATATCGCTGATCTGTTTCTCGATACCCTCTTCGTCCAACTCGGTCGGCGGGAAAGGAGAGATCGGAGATTTCACCGGGCTGGGTGCGACACATTTCGGCCCGTAGGCATAGCGCCCCGCATGCAGGATCTGCATCGCGATCTTGCCACCGGCCTCATGCACCCGCTGGGTGACGATGGAATGGTTTGCCACTTCTTTGTCGTTGGTCATCATTGATGCCCCCGGCAGTACCGAACCTTCAAGATTTGGTCCGATCCCACCAGTCACCATCAGCGCCACGCCACCGCGCGCGCGGTCGGCATAGAACTCGGCCACCCGATTCCAATCGCCAGTCTCCTCAAGCCCGGTATGCATCGAGCCCATCAGCACGCGGTTCTTCAGCGTGGTAAAGCCCAGATCCAGCGGGGCCAGCATGTTTGGGTATGCAGTCATCCAGAACTCTCCCTTATAGAATTTGGCTGCCAGATTGACCTTCGCGTCATCTTTGTCACGCAAAACCTAACGTCATACCCTTTGCCTTGGGCCCGCTGCTTGTTACAGACGCTCCAAAGCATGTTCACGAGGCCGCGTATGACCCCCGAAGAGATTGCCAAACTGCCCTACCGCCCCTGCGTCGGGCTGATGTTGATGAATGCCGAGGGTAAGATATTCGTCGGCCAGCGCAACGACCGCCACAAGGACGCCTGGCAGATGCCTCAGGGTGGTGTGGACCAGGGTGAAGACCCGCGCGATGCGGCGCTGCGCGAGCTGTGGGAAGAAACCGGCGTCACGGCAGATCTGGTCGAGATCATCGCCGAGACCGAGGGGTGGTTGCCCTATGATCTGCCGCATGACATCGTGCCGAAGATCTGGAAAGGTCGGTATCGGGGTCAAGAGCAGAAATGGTATCTGATGCGGTTCTCTGGCCGCGACGATCAGATCAACATTCAGACTGAGCATCCCGAATTCACCCGCTGGAAATGGCAGGAACCGGAACAGCTGGTTGCCGAAATCGTGCCGTTCAAACGCGACGTGTATGAACACGTGGTTGCAGCGTTTTCGGATCACCTGAACTGACATGATCCCACAGACCTATCCCAGTCCGGACCCATGCCACCGCCGCGCCGATCTGGTCGTGCATCTTATCGGTCTGGCGTTGATTTTGACCGCTGGCGGAGCGCTGATCCGCAAATCGTACCTGATGCTCGACAGCGGGCTTATTCTTGCGGTTCTGGTTTATGTAGCCTGTGCGTTGGGCTCTAATCTGGCCTCGTGTTTTTATCACTTTTCCCGCTGGCACCAGCGTCGGCAGCTGCTACGACGCATAGACCATGCCGCAATCTATTCCAGTATCTGCGGCACCTTCACACCCTTTTTCCTGCTGGCCGGTACCGGCTGGACCATGACTTTGCTCTGGTTGTGCTGGGGGCTGACTGTGGTGGCCATCTGGAACAAGATCGCCAACAAGACGGTCAAGTCCCGATGGTCAACAGCATCCTATCTGGGTCTGGGCGCGCTGGGGCTGTGCGCCATACCCGATCTGAAAGATGTCCCCGTTTCAGTCCTGTGGTGCATTCTGGCCGGGGCGGCAAGCTACGTGATCGGCACAGTCTTTTATGCCCGCAAGACACTGCCTTTCCGCTATGCGATTTGGCACGCTTGGGTCAATCTTGGCGGCATATTCATGTTCGTAGGCATCTGGATCGCCCTATTCGTGCAGGGATAACCGTGAGGGGAGGGGCTCTGCCCCTCCCACAAATTATAGGCCAGTCCTGATCCGATTAAAGCAAGCCGCCCTGCTTGAGCAAATCGATCATATCCGCCTTGGGGCGCGGGCCGATATGGCTGATCACCTCACGGGCGCAGACATTGCCCATCTTGGCGCAAGTCTCATAGTCCCGCCCAGTGGCCATGCCAAACAGGAACCCGGCTGCGAATTGGTCGCCTGCGCCGGTGGCGTCGACGGGAACGATTTTTTCCACCGGAATGTCAAAGCGCTGACCTTCATTCAGCACAGTTACCCCGTCGCCTGACCGGGTGCAGACCACCAGAGGGCAGATATCGGCGGTTTTCGCCAGTGCATCCTCAAGATCGTCGGTTTCGAACAGGGATTTGATCTCGGCCTCGTTGCCGATCACAAAATCCAGTTCATTTTCGATCAGCAGTAGGAAATCGACCCGGTGCCGTTCAACACAGAACGGGTCAGAAATGGCGATCCCGGCCTTGCCGCCGCCCTTGTGGCAATCCCGTGCGGCCTGAAGGAACGCAGCTTTGCCTTTTTCCTTGTCGAACAAATAGCCTTCAAGGAACATGATCTGGCTGTTACCCGCGACCTCGGCTGATACATCCGCCGAGGAAAGCTCCGAGGAAATCCCCAGATAGGTGTTCATCGACCGTTCGCCGTCGGGTGAGACAAAAATCATCGAGCGCGAAGTCGGAAGCTCTCCACCCGGTACCGGCGGGTTCACGAAATCCACACCGTCCTCGTGCATCGCCTCTGCGTAGAATCGTCCCAACGCATCATCATGTACGCGTCCGATAAAGGCTGCGCTCAGTCCCAGTGCGCCGGCACCGGCAATCGTGTTCGCAACGGATCCGCCCGGCGTTTGCACGCGGCCTTCCATAGCGGCGTAAAGAAGTTCACCCCGCTCCTGTTCTATCAGCTGCATGATGCCCTTCTCGATGCCCATCAGTTCCAGAAAACTGTCATCGGCCTGAGAGATCACGTCCACAACGGCGTTTCCAATACCGGTGAGCTGGTAGGTTTTCATAGGTTCTTGTCCTCGAATTGGCAGAGATCGCGGATGATACAGGTTCCGCACATAGGTTTGCGTGCTTTGCAGTGATACCGGCCATGCAAGATAAGCCAGTGATGTGCGTGCAGTTGGAAATCGGTCGGGATGTTATCTTCGATTGCGCGTTCAACCGCATCCACATGTTTTCCCGGGCAGATGCCTGTTCGGTTTCCGACACGGAAAATATGCGTATCCACGGCCTGCGCCGGATAGCGCCACCACATGTTCAACACCACATTTGCGGTCTTACGCCCGACGCCTGGCAGCGATTGCAACGCGGCGCGGGAATTGGGAACTTCGCCGTCATACTCTTCGACCAGAATACGGCTGAGCTTGATGACGTTCTTTGCCTTTTGGCGGAATAGACCGATGGTTTTGATATGCTCGATCAGGCCATCTTCGCCCAGGTCCAGCATCTTTTGCGGGGTGTCGGCGGTTTTGAAAAGGGCGCGCGTAGCCTTGTTGACGCCGACATCGGTGGCCTGTGCAGACAGCGCCACCGCTACGACCAGAGTATAGACATTCACATGCTCTAGCTCACCCTCAGGTTCCGGGTCAGCCTGCTGAAAGCGGGTAAAAATCTCTCGGATCGTGTGGTAATCAAGTTGCTTGGCCATGCGGCGACGTATGCACGTATTGCGGCGCAGGGCAAGCCGATGGCTCGGGTAACCACACAAGCAAGAATCTGCTTAGCGGATAGCTGTGGGTTTTGGATTACGTAGGGTAAGCCTGATTCGTGTTATTCTCGCGATGCGCAGCCAATTCTTATTTCAGCGCATTTTTCCCGCATTGGCGGATATTTTATTTAATTATTGAAAGGTTGATCCATGGCGAACCCAGATCTTGCCGCAAAAATGCAGTCCCGTTATCGGTCTGTTGAGCTGGCCCATCAAGGCGACGAAGACCTCGGCCCCCTGAAATTACTGCCCGGAGTTTGGAAGAACGGCGACAGCACGCGCGGACGTGGCTGGAACATGATCGCGCTTCCGTTTGCGACCGAGCCTGGCAGCCGTCTCAACTATCGTCTGCTGGTTAATCAATTCGAGGAAACGCTTCAATTCACGACCGTTGACAAAGCGGTTCCAAACCGCGGGATTGAGCGTCCGAACCCGGCCTCAGGAGACCCGACCATTAACACCGATCAGTTTGTGGTTACGCTGGATTATCAGCAGTCCATCGCGCAGCTCTCGGCTGAAGATCGCCCCGACAGCGGACTGGCGGGACCTGCCGATCTGGCCATCCATCACGAGCCCGGTCTGTTCCTGCATATGACCAATCTGACCACAAACAATCTGAACGTTGCACGTTTGGGAACGGTGCCACATGGCGACTCGCTGTTAGGTCTTGGAGAAGCGAGCGAGATCGATGGACCGCCAACGATTCCGGTGGTGGACGGGCTGCCCGAAGGGGCCACAAAGGACCTGAACAGCGGATATCTTTCGCCCTACAAACATTATCACGATAATCCGTTCAACGGCGTTGTGACCGCCCCGGGGTTTCCAGGCTTCGACCCTGTGCACCCGCATCTGTTGCTGGCAGCTGGAATACCGAACAATGTGAAAAAAACCACGATATTGCCGTTCAACACCGCGCTTGAGGATGCCGGGATCGTCAACATTCCGTTTGTTGTCAAACAAGCCAACGCGGCGGTGATGGATTCGATCTTTTGGATCATGGAGTTGGACGAGCCGGGAATTGGCGGTGAACCCAAGCTGCTGATGATGTATCTGCAGAATGTTGGTCTGGATTTCTTCCCACGCTTTGACGGGAAGCCCGGTCTGATCCGCTGGCCGCATGTCAGCATCAACTTCATGGAAAAGGTTGCACCTCCGGAAGAGGCGGCACCTTATACCGTTATCCCGCAAGTCTGAGGGCGCAGATAGCGCAAGAATCGGGTCGCACTCTGGTCGTTAACAGGCCATCTTCTGTCTATCGAAGGAGTGCGACCATGAATGTCCAGACCCCAGAAAGCGGCTATCATTATAATGTCATGCGCCGGGCGATTGACCTGATTGATCAGGGTGGAGAGGCCCTGAGTCTTGAGGAACTGGCACAGCAGATGGATATGAGCCCCGCGCATTTCCAGCGCCTGTTCTCACGTTGGACCGGGGTATCGCCCAAGCGGTATCAGCAATATCTGACGCTGGGCCATGCCAAGGCGTTGCTGCGCGAGCGGTTCACGACACTGGAAACCGCTCTGAATGTTGGCCTGTCCGGCAGCGGTCGCCTGCATGATCTGTTCCTGAAATGGGAATCCATGAGCCCCGGCGAATATGCCCGTAGGGGTGCCGGTTTGACCATCTATTGGGGATGGTTTGAATGTCCTTTTGGTCCTGCTTTGGTGATGGGCACCGACAAGGGCATCTGCGGAATGGCCTTTGGGGCCGAAACCGGCGAAGAAAATGCCATGGCGGATATGTTGTCGCGTTGGCCCAATGCCAATTTCGTCGAGGACCCGATGCGCCTGCGGCCCTGGGCGCTCAGTGCATTTGGCGCGGTGAGCGACCGATTGGAACCAACGCCTCTGTATCTGATAGGCTCGCCCCTGCAGATCAAAGTGTGGGAAGCGCTGATGCATATCCCTTCGGGCCAGGTCACAACCTATTCCGAGATCGCGCAACGGGTGGGATCACCGCAAGCTGTGCGCGCCGTCGGGACGGCCGTGGGTCGAAACCCGGTCAGTTGGCTGATCCCTTGCCACCGCGCGCTGCGAAAATCCGGGGGGCTGGGTGGGTATCATTGGGGCCTGCCGGTGAAACGCGCCATGCTGGCCTATGAGGCGGCACAAGCAGACGCTTGATTTCTGATCAGAAAAAGCCATAGGGATCATCGAACAAAGTGATAGACCTGTCCCAAGGTTGCAGGACACCAATGCGATGATCCAGAAATTTGCCCTGTGGTCGATCCCGATTTCCATCGCGGTTCTGGCCTTGAAACTCTTGGCCTGGTGGTTGACGGGATCAGTCGCCTTGTTGTCCGATGCGATGGAATCCGTGGTCAATGTGGTCGCGGCCTTGCTGGCGTTCTTTGCGGTTTCGATCGGCGGCAAACCTCCTGACGATAATCACCCCTTTGGGCACAAGAAAGCCGAATACCTGTCTGCTGTTGTCGAAGGTGTGCTGATCGTGCTGGCGGCACTTCTAATCCTGCGAGAGGCCGTTGCCGCGCTGTCATCGTCGCATCTGGACCAGGCCCCGCTGACCGGGGTGGCAATCAATGTGCTGGCAACCGCTTTCAACGGTGCCTGGGCCTATATGTTGCTGCGGGTCGCGCGGCAGCACGCCTCTCCGGCGCTTGAGGCCAGCGCAAAGCATATCTTTACCGATGTGTTCACTTCGGTGGGCGTTGTCATCGGATTGGTGTTGGCCCTTGCCACCGGCTGGCTGATCCTGGACCCGATCCTGGCCATTCTGGTCGCCCTGAACATTCTGTGGGAGGGATGGAAGGTCATTCGCAAGTCGATTGACGGTCTGATGGACGTGTCCCTTACTGATCCCGAACTGGATGAGGTGCGGAGCATCATCGATGCAAATCTGGGCCGGGCGCTGGAATATCACGACCTGCGGGGCCGTCGATCCGCCAGCATGATCTTTGTCGAGTTCCATCTGGTCGTTGACGGTGGCATGAGCGTGGCGACGGCCCATGATATCTGTGACGATATCGAAGACGCTTTGACCGATCAGTTCCCCGGATCGGTTTTTGTGATTCATCTCGAGCCGGATTCAGAGTCTAAAGGGCCCGGCGCAGATAGCGCACGGGCCCCGAAAACAGGTTAGACGGCAGGTGGGTTACTCGGCAGCCCAGCCGCCGACGGCCTTGACCTCAAGGAAATCCTCCAGCCCCCAGACGCCGCCTTCGCGCCCGTTGCCGGATTGTTTCATGCCGCCGAACGGGGAACCCGCGCTGCGGGATTTGCCATTCATCTCGACCATACCCGACCGCAAAGCGCGGGCCATGCGGTTGGCACGGACGTTATCCTGCGTCTGGACATAGTTGGTCAGCCCATAAGGTGTGTCATTGGCGATTTCGATGGCCTCTTCCTCGGTATCGAAAGGGATCATGGTCAGAACCGGTCCAAAGATCTCTTCGCGGGCGACGGTCATCTGGTTGTTGACGTCGGCAAAGACCGTGGGCCGCACGTAATAGCCCTTGTTCAGCCCTTCGGGCCTGCCAGTGCCACCAGCGACAAGGCGCGCGCCTTCGTCGATACCCTTTTGGATCAGGTCCTGAATCTTGCCCCATTGCAGCTCATTCACAACCGGGCCGATATGGCGGCCTTCTTCCATCGCCGGGCCAACGGTGACACCTTTGGCAACCTCAGCTGCGGTTTCCACCGCCGCGTCATAGATGGGACGCTGAACCAGCATCCGGCTAGGGGCGTTACAGCTTTGACCGGTGTTGTTCATCATGTGCAGCACGCCACGTTTGACGGCCTTTTCATCCGCATCGGCAAAGACCACGTTTGCACCCTTGCCACCCAGTTCCAAATGCACCTTCTTCAGCGTATCGGCTGCGGCTTTGGAAATCGCCGTGCCCGCGCGGGTGGATCCCGTAAAGCTGACCATATCCACATCGGGGTGCGTGGACAGCTGAGACCCGACGCCAACCCCGTCACCGTTGACAAGGTTGAAGACACCGGGCGGGAATCCGGCCTCATCCATCAGCTCAGCAAAGATCATCGCGTTCAGCGGGCTTTGCTCCGAGGGTTTCAGAACCATTGTGCAGCCCGCAATCGCAGCCGCACCGACCTTCAGCGTGACCTGGTTCATTGGCCAATTCCACGGTGTGATCAGGGCGGCGACACCGACGGCCTCATAGATGATCTGGTCGTTGGGAGCGTGATCGCCCAGCGGCCGCTCGAAAGGAAACGCTTTGGTAGCGCGGATGAAATTTGCCAGGTGCCAACTTCCTGCTCCGACTTGCTGGCTACGCGCCATGTCGATCGGGGCGCCCATCTCCAACGACATTGCCTGGGCTAGATCCTCGGACCGTTCGGCATAAAGCGCGATCAGCTTTTCGACCATCGCGATGCGGGTTTCCGCCGGGGTTTCCATCCAGCCGGGCAACGCCGCCTTGGCCGCTGCAACAGCCGCGTCCGTATCGGCCTGATCGCCCAGCGAAATCACGGCACATGGTTCTTCGGTCGAGGGGTTGATGACCTGAAAATCATGCGTAACCGATGGGGCAACCCACTGACCGTTGATGTAAAAATTGCGTTTCTCGATCATGGTGCATCCTCCTGACCATGCGACGGGGATTCTTGGTTCGGCGCCACTGTGTCAGGCCTTCAGGAAACCGGCAAGCGCGATTTGATCAAATGGAATTTTGAGGTCTGGCCTAGGGCTAAAGTGACTTGCTGACTGTTTAACATCGGCGCAAAGTGATTAGGTTCTGGACAACCGACTCGGTTTTGTAATTAGCAAAGGAGATGCTTCATGGGTTTGCGCATCAACGACACCGTTCCCAATTTCACTGCAGAAACGGATCAGGGCACCATTCAGTTCCACGACTGGATTGGGGATAGCTGGGCCATTCTGTTCTCGCACCCCAAGGATTTCACTCCTGTCTGCACCACCGAGTTTTCGGCCGTCGCGCAGCTAAGCGATGAGTGGGCCGCGCGCAACACCAAGGTCCTGGGCGTTTCGGTTGACGGCGTCGAAGATCACAAGAAGTGGAAAAAGGATATCGAGGCCTATGGCAACGCGCATCCCGGTTTTCCAATCATTGCCGATGATGGTCTGGCCGTTTCAAAGGCCTTCGACATGCTGCCCGCCGAGGCCTATTTGCCGGACGGGCGTACCCCGGCCGACAGCGCGACCGTGCGGTCGGTCTTTATCATCGGGCCGGATAAGCAACTGAAGCTGTCGATGACCTATCCTATGACTGTGGGACGTAACTTTGCCGAGATTCTGCGTGCACTGGACGGGTTGCAGATGTCGTCGAAAGGCGTGGCTACCCCGGCGAACTGGGTGCCTGGCGAAGACGTAATCATTCCGCCTGCTGTCTCAAACGACGACGCCAAAGCAAAGTTTGGCGAGTTCGAGACCATCTTCCCCTATCTGCGCAAGACCAAGGCGCCGTCGTAAGACGGCCCAGGTCAGGGGGGCTGTCTGCCCCCCATCGCGCCTCGTGGCGCGATTCCCCCCGGAAGGTATTTTCAGCCAGATGAAGCAGGCGGGCGCTGCGGGTGCAGGTGCAGCTTGGCGCGGTAGGCTGCGCGCTTGAACTCTCGGGTTAATTTGTCTGACAGGGGCGGTTTTGTCTGAATGGTCGAGCCGCCGATTTCCTGTGCCACTTCCTGATTTCCGCTGCCTTGCAAGGCGTGAACCGGCTGGTCTGTCAGCCAGTGCATCTGCAAGAAGGTATCGACAGGGCGGTCGATTTGGTCGGTGGTCGCCAAAAGGCGTTCGGCGGCGTTTTTCCCCACCATCTGACATACGCATTGCAGGCCGATCACCTTGGGTAGGATCAGCCGCAGGCCATCTTGTTCTGCCAGGACCTGTGCCGGTACTTCGCGCTGTTTTACGGGGATGCGGATATAGTGATCGGGGGTGGCGATTGAGGCCAGCAACCCAAGCGCCTGTTCCATTCGCGCCCGATCTATGCGCAGGTCATCCTCGGTGATGATGGCCAGGTCGATATCGTCCTCGACCAGCTTGCGCCAGATGCGTCGATGGCTTTCGAACACGCCGATTTCTGCGGGTCGCAAGGGGAATGGGTAATGCGGGCGGTGCAGATTTCCGGAATGCAGTTCGACACCGGAAATCTGGTCAGGGTCGCGGCCATTTACGGCCTCAAACAGTTCAGCATTGGGCAGGGCCGCGCAGAGCTGATCAGCATTGGGACGGCGCGCGGTGCTCGAGGACATATGGATGACAAAGGATCGCATGCCCCGTGCATAGAACACCGCGTCAGGCGGGGAAAGAGCAACCGTGGATTAAGCCTGGCTCTGGTCGGCGGGTTCTGACGATGAGGACGTGTTGACTAGGGGTTCGGACAAAAGCTCTTCGACAAAAAAGCTGAGCAGTTGAAGCCGTCCCGAGACACCCGCCTTGCGGTAAATCGCAGCGCTTTGTGCCTTGATAGTCCCTTCTTTCGTCTGTCTCAGCTCGGCGATTTCTGCGATCGACAGACCTTTGATAGACAAGATTGCGACATCGCGTTCCGCATTGCTGAGCTGCCACTGCGTGAATTGATTTTCGATGACCTGCGAAAACGCGCCCTGCGCCACGCCCAGTTGACGCTGCATGTCCTGCACGCGCAAGCTCTGAGCCCGGATCAGGGTGATTGTCGCCACCAAACCACCGATCAGAGCCAGGGACAGGAACAATTCGAACTGGTGCAAATGCCGAAACCCGGCAGTTTCGCCGCCAAACCAATCTAGCGCCGCATCGGTCAGGAAAAAGGTGGCGCAGACAGCCTGCACCACCAGAAGGAGCCAGAGTATAGACGTCTGTGAAATCTTCATAGCGCTCCTTTAAGACTGTCTGGTCAGTCGTCGTCCTCTTCAAGCTCGATCGCGGTGACAACGCCATCGGTCTTGTTCAGGACCAGTTCAGTTTCCACGCCATCTTTGACGAGTTCAACCTCGATCTCGCCATCTTCGAATTCGATCTCTTCGATCTGGTATCCCTGCGCCTCGAGAGTGGTGCGGATATCGGTCTCGGTGGTGCCCAGCTTGTCCCCGACTGTCACGTTGGCAAAAGCCAGCACCGGGGCGGTCGCGATCAGTCCGGTCAGAGTCAGCATTTTGAAGGTCTCCATTTCGCATCTCCTAGATTTGTTGCGTCGATGTAGAAGACGTGGGTTCGCCTTGCCGGTGGTGCGATTGGATTTCGGTTGAATTGGGCGGAATTGGTCCAAGGTTTATGCTGACTGAACAAAAAAAGACCCCGGACAAAGCCGGGGTCTTTCGAGAAATCAGAGGGGCGAGCAGATTATTCTGCGCCTTCCTCTTTCTTTTCTTTCTTCTCAGGTGCGATCTCTTCGCCGGTTTCCTGATCGACGATTTTCATCGACAGGCGCACCTTGCCGCGGTCGTCAAAGCCCAGCAGCTTGACCTTCACTTCCTGGCCTTCCTTCAGAACATCCGATGGATGGTTCAGGCGACGGTTTTCGATCTGGGACACATGGACCAGACCGTCGCGCTTGCCAAAGAAGTTCACGAAAGCACCAAAGTCGACGATCTTGACCACTTTACCGGTGTAGATCTGGCCTTCTTCGGGTTCGGCAACGATCGAATGGATCATCTCATAGGCCTTCTTGATCGATTCCCCATCGGGCGAGGCGATCTTGATCACGCCATCGTCGTTGATGTCGACCTTGGCACCCGAGACTTCGACGATTTCGCGGATGACTTTGCCGCCGGAACCGATCACTTCACGGATCTTGTCGGTGGGGATGTTCATGGTCTCGATGCGCGGTGCGTGGACCGAGAAATCATTGGTCTCGGACAGGGCTTTGCCCATCTCGCCCAGGATGTGCATCCGGCCGTCCTTGGCTTGCGCCAGGGCTTTCTCCATGATCTCGGGCGTGATGCCCGCAACCTTGATGTCCATCTGCAGAGAGGTGATGCCGTTTTCGGTACCCGCAACCTTGAAGTCCATGTCGCCCAGGTGGTCTTCGTCACCCAGAATGTCCGACAGGATCGCGTAATCGCCGTCATCTTCCAGGATCAGACCCATGGCAACACCGGCAACCGGTGCTTTCAGCGGAACGCCCGCATCCATCATCGACAGCGAACCGCCGCAGACCGACGCCATCGAGCTGGAGCCGTTGGATTCGGTGATCTCGGACACGATGCGGATCGTGTAGGGGAAGTCGGTTGCCGCAGGCAGAACCGCCTGCAACGCGCGCCATGCCAGTTTGCCGTGACCAATCTCACGACGACCCGGAGGGCCCACGCGACCCGCTTCACCAACCGAATACGGAGGGAAGTTATAATGCAGCAGGAAGTTCGATTTGAAGTTGCCGTGCAGGGCGTCGATGAACTGTTCATCATCACCGGTGCCCAGCGTGGTCACTGCCAGCGCCTGTGTTTCACCACGGGTGAACAGGGCCGAGCCGTGTGTCCGCGGCAGCATCGAGGTTTCTGCAACGATCGAGCGGATATCGGTGGTCGAGCGACCGTCGATCCGCTTACCGCCTTTGACGACGTCGCCGCGCAGGATGCCTGCTTCCAGCTTTTTCATCGCCGAGCCAAGGTTCGCGTCTTCCAGCTGTTCCTCGGTCAGGGCTTCCTTGATCGCGTCACGGGCAGCGGAAACAGCGGCGGTGCGCTCTTGCTTGTCGGTGATCGCGAAGGCGGCGCGCATCTGCTCTTCACCGGCGGCCTTAACGGCAGCGGACAGCTCAGAATAATCGGGCGCCTGGAAATCAAACGGCTCTTTTGCCGCGTCTTCGGCCAGCGAAATGATCAGGTCGATCACCGGCTGGATCTGTTCATGTGCAAATTTGACCGCACCCAGCATCTCGGCCTCGGACAGCTCGTAAGCTTCGGATTCAACCATCATCACGGCGTCTTTGGTACCGGCAACAACCAGATCTAGACGCTGTTCAGGGTTCAGGCGCAGGTCCTGCATGTCGTCTACGGTCGGGTTCAGGATGTAATCGCCATCCTCGAAACCAACGCGGCACCCAGCAATCGGGCCTCTGAACGGTGCGCCGGAAATGGTCAGCGCGGCAGAGGCTGCGATCATCGCAACCATGTCGGGGTCGTTGACCAGATCGTGGCTGAGGACGGTGCACATCACCAGAACTTCGTTTTTGAAGCCGTCAACAAACAGCGGGCGGATCGGCCGGTCGATCAGACGCGCGGTCAGCGTCTCTTTTTCAGTCGGGCGCGCCTCGCGCTTGAAAAAGCCACCCGGAACTTTACCGGCGGCATAATATTTCTCTTGGTAGTGGACGGTCAGCGGGAAAAAGTCCTGACCGGGTTTTTGCTTCCGCGCAAAGGTCACGTTTGCCATCACGCTGGTCTCGCCCAGCGTGGCAATCACACTGCCGTCCGCCTGACGGGCAACCTTGCCGGTTTCCAGTGTCAGCGTCTCTTCGCCCCACTGAATTGATTTCTTTGTTACATCAAACATTTGCGTATCCTAGAAGGGAGCACTCCCGCCCCTGCGGGTCTCCCGTTTGCGTGGCGGCCCCATTGCCGCCGACCCCACTTTATCTTCCATTCGAGTGCCGGAGTCAGAGCACAACGTCTCAGATGGACCGCCCATACAGCAGTTTGGGGGCTTTGGAAAGGCAGGAGTTCCGAGGAAGAGTAAGGGTATAAAGGGCGCATGCCCGATCCATCGAGGATCGGGCATGCGCTGCGATCCTACAGGATCGCGTGGGCCAGGATCATGACGATACCACAGCCCAGCGCATAGCCGGTGTCGACCGCAATGGCGAAGCCGCTTTTCTGCGCCCATGTCCCGACACATGCCGCTTGCGCCGCGACGGCCAGGATCGCAAGCAGGGCGACGCCCAGGCTATTGGTAGTCTCGGTCACCGCGATTACCGCAGCCAGCAGGATCAGGAACACGATCTGTGTGGCCATCGCGCCCAGTGGCGGGGTTTCGGGCGGCGTCGGGTCGATGCGGGTGCCTTCGGCCCAGCGTTTCTGAAAGCCCATAGGGCCGTAGACCAGCCAGCCCAACAAAAAGGCAGCGACCACCCCTGCACCGAGGGCCAGCCAGTTGATCATAGTGCCGTCTCCAGCGCCGCAAGGATAGCGGTCCAGCCGCCCTCGTGATTGTCCCGGCTTTCCTGCGACGGAAAGCGGATGTGGTGCAGCCGCAGCTCGGTGCCCTTTTCGGTGAGTGTGAAATCCAGTGTGACCGTGGAATCGTCTTGGCTGTAGGGCGAATTCCAGGTGAATTGCAGACGGTTGGGGCGGTCGATGACCTTGTATTCGCCCTCATGCGGCAGATCGCCAGCCTCTGGCGCGCGCATGATGATTTTGAACCGGCCGCCGACCTTGGCGTCGGAATGCGCTTCGGGCACGGTCATGCCCGGTGCCGGCAGCATGAATTTTGCCAGCATCTCGGGGTTGAGCCAAGCATCAAACACCTTTTCGGGTGGATGTGGAATGGCGCGCGTTATTTCAAGTGACAGGTCCGTCATCTTCTGGGTCCTCCAAAGCAGTTTCCAAGGCGTCCAGCCGAAGCGCCCAAATCGAACGCAACCCGGCAAACCAAGAATCAACGGCTGATAAAGGAGCCATCTGAACCTCGATCAGATGTTCGCGCCATTCGGTCCGGCGCTGCACCAGCTCGGCGTTTTCCAGCACCTTGATGTGCTTGGAGACCGAGTTGAGGCTCATATCGAATTGCCGCGCTATGTCCGTCACCCGCAAAGGTCCCTGCTGCGCAAGCATTGTTAGAATAGCGCGGCGGGTCGGGTCGGACGCGGCCTTCAATATTGCATTGAGGTCATATCGACTCTCTCGTTCAACCATTTGGATGAATTACAACCTTATTCTGCTTCAGTCAACCATTTGGGTGAATAACATGTTGAAACCCTGATTGACCAGTCGCCAAATGCACCCTTTGGATAAGGGTTTGGCCATGATCGGTACCGATGTGGCCGAATACAGTCTGAATCAGGTAAACTTTGGGGCGGACATGTGTGGCTACCGATGTTGGTGGAGCCACTGATTACGGGTGAGATCGGACCGTATTGGCCCCGGCCTCCAGCTTAAAGAAGAAGATCCATTCTATTATGATCGTGCAGAAAGCGGTTTTCATATATCCGGGATCAAAGCGGGTCTGGGCCTATTGCAACGAATCTTCTTTGCTACGCGGTTGGGGAAACCCCAGTTCTTCTTCTTTCAGTATACCGCGGAGGATTGCGGCAGTTTCCACCTCGGACATTTTTTTTACGATGCCATCTGTGCCAGAGACCATTGTTGACTTTTTTTCTGATTTAGGAGCCTGGGAAAGATTAGCTGCAAAAACGCGGTTCAAAACTGATTTTAGAGGCATTGTTAAACTCCAGTAAAATAGTCGTCAGACACTGTCGCTGCGGGCCAGTCCGAACCACGAGGGTGGGAGGGCTCAAAGACCGTTTGCCGTGAGTGTGTACCCGCAGCGACAGGCGGCATTTAGGAACCGACCGATCCTGTGCAAAGGGGGAAGATATTGGCCTTTCGCGTCATTTTTTGACTCTCTGATAAAAAAACACGACGTTGCTTACGTTTACGTCAACTTTCTAAACCAGCGCTGAGATTCTGCGACGCAACGTCACAATTTGACACCTGTTCATCACGGGCAAATTCAACGGTCCTGAAGGCAAAAAAGCGGCCGCCTTTAGGGGCGATTCTATCGTGTAAGCAGGCGGAACCGTGGCTCCCAATAAAAACGGGCGCGCCCATTGTGGGCGCGCCCTGAAAAGGGAGGACTATGAAAAACCTAACGCTCGAAAAAAAATAAGCGCCTACTCACTACAGTTCCTAGACTGCAGCGATTTGAGCAGCTTGTCGGTGAAGTGGATCACACGGCGCGAAAAAAGTTTCCATCGTCCGAGATGTTGTCGTGATCGGTCATCGATAAGGCAGCGAAAGGCTTTGCTTCAAGGTCGTAGAGAACCCCAAAACCAAATACGCCCGCCGAATGGCGAGCGTATCATGATCTATTGGCTTTTCAGCGTCTGTATCAAAAACAGCAGCGCGCGCTTAGCGGCGGATGCCCAGCTTTTTGATCAGGTCCTGGTACCGTGCTTCTTCTTTGCCTTTCAGATAGTCCAGCAGCTTACGGCGCTGGGCAACCATCTTCAGAAGACCACGGCGACCGTGGTTGTCTTTCTTGTGGGTCTTGAAGTGCTCGGTCAGGGTGGTGATGCGCGAGGTCAGGATGGCAACCTGGACTTCTGGCGAACCGGTGTCGCCGTCCTTGGTTGCGAATTCTTTCATGACGCGATCTTTTTCAGCGGCAGTAATCGACATCGGGGTCTCCTTTGAAAAGGTTAGGGTTGATGGCACAGGCCGGGATGTCGTCCAGCGCAGGCCCATGGAGAAAACCGCATCGATTCCGACACGGATGCGCGCATATAGGCGCATTTGCGGTCAATGGCAAAGGGATTCTGGAAATTCAGCCCAGCGCGCTGAGCTGCGCCAGATCGCCTGAGGATATCAGTTGAATGTCATCGGCGCTGACTCCGTCTGCCCCGATCAGTTGCACCACGTTCTGCCCGTCGACAATAACATGGGTCAGGTTCTCGTCTTCGGTGTCTGTCTTGATCTGAATGTCCGGGTTTTCCTGACCTTCCCATGAGATCAGCAGCTTGTCTTGACCGGGCTGAAAATCCATGACGGTTACGGCGTCGTCATCCGGTTCGGGCGAAACAGCGATGTCATCATCGCCTTCGCCTCCGGTTACGATATCCCCGCTTTCAGCAATGATCGTATCATCCCCGGCGCCACCGTTCAGGAAATCCACCGCGTCGGGGTGCCCTCCATCCTGACCGTCCAGAATATCGTCGCCATCACCGCCGAACAGCACGTCCTCGCCTTCGCCACCGCTCAACCGGTCATCACCAAACCCGCCATGCAGTGCGTCATCGCCTTCACCGCCGGTCAGAATGTCGTCATCTTGCCCGCCATACAGCTCATCCTCGCCCATCCCACCCTCCAGGTGATCTGCGCCGAAATGCCCGAAAAGAGCATCATCCCCCTCACCGCCCGAGATTTGATCATCGCCCGCTTCGCCGTGAATGACATCCTGGCCAGTGTCGCCAAAGATCGAATCTGCACCTGTTCCCCCATGCAGGGTGTCATCGCCTTCGCCACCATAAATCGTGTCATCCCCCGCATATCCATTGATCTGATCGTCGCCGTCCTGGCCGGTCAGGATGTCCAGATCCTCGGTACCCGCGATGATCATGTCGCCCTCGATTTCGGATATGATCGTCCCGGTCGAAATCTCGGGCGCTTCGGGTTCCTCGACATTCTCACCGACGTCAAGGAATTCGCCGGTTTCGACCGCAGGAGGCTGGTCGTCGGCGACATCGTCCTCACCGGGATCTTCATCTATGTCAAAGACATCGCCGATGGCATAGGCGGCCCCGCCGACAGCTGCCAGACTCAGCAATCCGATCAGAAACATGACAACCTCCTTGAACGCATTGCTTCGAGGGTGAAATGTCTCATGCAATCAGGGCTTTGGTCAAAGCCTAGCTGAGCTTGTGGTTAACCCTTTGTCACCAGGGTTCGGGGTTTTGCGTGTAAGCGATATAGAGCGGATGCTTGGGGTGGCCGTCCTTGGTAAGCCCAAGGTGGTACATCGGCTGACCGGTGTCGCGCAGCAGGGTTTCGACGGCGGTGCCTCGATCCAAATGCGCGCCATGGGTACCCCAGGCAGCTATGACCTGATCGGCCCAATTTACGCCTTCCAGAATGGCCGTGTCATTCTCTGGCCCCACCGGATCGGCGGCGGCGCGCATCTTGCGCGGGTCAGTATCGCGCCAGGCAAAGATATTTGTGACCTGAAACGCCCCGAACCCCAGCGCCCGTGCCCGGCGTTCGCAGCGTTCAACCGTTGGATCGTTTTGCACCTCGGTCGCTGTTGAGGGGTTTAGCATCACAAACAGCGCCTTGCGCCCGGACGGATCCCAGATGCGCGTCAGGCTATAGCGGTATCTCTCGCAATCCGAATAAACAGCGGTCGAGGGCGCGTCGCCCTTGGTATGTGTGCGCGTGATCATGGGTTTCGACTAGCACGCAGATTACGTGACGAACACCCGGCTGGGATGCAATTCGCCGGATTTATAGATGCCGACCGCCACCGCCTGACCATCCAGCGAGGCCCAGGCCTCATCCCCGTATTCCACATCGGACGCCAGAACCATACCAGGGTTGCCGTTACGCAGACGGGTCGCACCTTCGGGGGTGCATTTCAGTTCGGGCAGGTCCGATAGGCCAGTTTCCAGCGGGTGCAGGTAATCATCCAGCGCGGTGGTTTTGGCCATCTCGTCGATCTGTTCAATGCTCAGTCCGTCTTTGGTCTCGAACGGGCCGGACCAGATACGGCGCAGCTCGCGGACATGGCCGTAGCATCCCAGCGCCGCGCCCAGATCACGCGCGATCGATCGGACATAACCACCCTTGCCGCAGGTCATTTCCAGCATGACGTGGTCGGCATCTGGGCGATCAACCAGAACCAGTTCCTCGACCCACAAGGGGCGGGCGGCCAATTCCACATCCTCGCCATCGCGGGCCAGTTTATAGGCACGCTGCCCGTCGATCTTCACCGCCGAGAATTTCGGCGGGACTTGCATGATTTCACCGATAAAGGGCGCGAGGGCCTCTTTGATGTCATCATCCGAAGGGCGCGCATCGCTGCTTGCGATCACCTCGCCCTCGGCGTCATCGGTATTGGTGGCCTGACCCAGTCGCACGGTGAAGGTATAGGCCTTGAGTGCGTCGGTGATATAGGGAACGGTCTTGGTCGCCTCACCCAAAGCCACGGCCAGAACGCCGGTGGCCTCGGGGTCCAGCGTGCCCGCATGGCCCGCCTTCTTTGCGTCCATTGCCCAGCGCACCTTGTTGACCACGGCGGTCGAGGTCATGCCCGCGGGCTTGTCCACCACCAGCCAACCGGAAATGTCGCGACCCTTGCGTTTGCGTCCCATTGTGCACCTTGTTCTATGCCGAGGCGCGCGAGTTAGCGGATCGGTCTGGCCCTGTCAATTTCAGGGCGTGTCTTCAACCACACCGACAATCGGCCCCAGCGAGAACCCGACATCGGATCTGCTGTTCGCCCGGTCATACATGCGAGAGATATTGCCGTCGAAGAACAGCGCATTCGGCGTTTCCAGCACATCGCGGAACAGGCTGCCGAATTGGTGGAAGGTGACGTAATCCTCGGAAATGGCGAACACCGCGCGGGTGCCATCGGCGCTGGTGCCCACGCCATTGCGCACATAAACAGACGTCGAATCAGGCAGGAACCTTGGGTGCAGCTCTCCGTCGATGACAAGCATCGGGCCGGATTGGCTGGCAAAGCGACATTCGAGGGCTTGATCTATAAAGTCCAGCGTCTCGAACACGTCGGCGCGGCCCTCGCGGATGCAGAACACCCCGTTGGGCAGAAGGCCGAAATTTCCGGGGCCGGGGTTCGGGATCACACGCATCTGCTCCTGCCCGTCCTCGACATAATGGCCGACGGGCGAGCGGTCGTCGTGATACATGCCTGCGTTCATCGCAAAGGCCAGACGCTTGCCAACGGGCTCCAGCGCCTCATTCACCGCCGAGAAATGCCCTAGCAGGTCGCCATTCTCGTCATTGAGGAACAAGCGCATGTCCTCATTCGCGGCATCCACCTCGCAGACAGTGTAGCGTTTGTCACTATGCGTGACCTTTTCGCATGTCACTGCCCCGGTTTGTGCCGCCCACAGGAAAGCGCCCAAAGTGACAAATGCCCGGATCACTCGTCGAGATCGCGGCGCACCGCGTCCTGATCGAACATGCGGCGGGTGTCATCCAAACGGTCGAATGTGTCATCCAGCCGGAATCGCAGATCGGGGGAGAATTTCAGCCCGACCTTTTTACCAACCATGCGCCGCAGCTCGTGTTTGTTGCGGGCCAGCAGTTCGATTACATCCTCCTGCCCTTTGCCGCCCAGGGGCAGCACAAAGGCGGTGGCGATCTTCAGATCGGGTGAGGTGCGCACCTCACCCACGGTGATTGACATGCGATTCAGGTCGGGATCGTGGACATCTCCGCGCGCCAGAACCTCGGACAGGGTGCGGCGGATCAGTTCGCCGACACGCAGCTGTCGTTGGGACGGGCCGGGGCCATCGTGGAATTTGTTCTTAGCCATATCCCCGATCTAAGCGCAAAGCGGGGCTTTGCCAAGCGGGTGCGAACCGGGTAGGAGGCTTTGAGCCAATCAATGCGAAAGGACCAGCGCAATGACCCATATTCCGGGGATCGTCATCACAGGGGCTTCGGGCCGTATGGGTCAGATGTTGATCAGGACCGTGACCGACAGTGATCAGGCCCGTCTGGTCGGCGTGGTCGAGCGCACGGGTCATGATTGGGTTGGGCAGGATGTGGGCGTGGCCATGGGCGGTGCAGCGCTGGGCGTCACGGTGACCGACGATCCGCTGGAGGCCTTTGCCCAGGCGCAGGCCGTGATTGATTTCACCGCACCCGAGGCGACGCTGGAATTCGCCGCGTTGGCGGCCCAGGCGCGCTGTGTGCATGTGATCGGCACTACCGGGATGAGTGACGAGCAGATTGCCGCTCTGGAGCCGGCCTCACGTCATGCGGTGATCGTGCGGGCGGGAAATATGAGCCTGGGTGTGAACCTGCTGGTACAGCTGACCAAAAAGGTCGCTGCCGCGTTGGATGAAGATTTCGATATCGAGGTGATCGAAGGGCATCACCACCACAAGGTCGATGCGCCCTCGGGCACCGCGCTGATGCTGGGCGAGGCCGCTGCCGAAGGGCGTGGTGTAGATCTGGCTGAGGTGTCCGATCGGGGCCGCGATGGTATGACCGGCGCGCGCAAGCGGGGCGATATCGGGTTCCATGCCATTAGGGGTGGTGACATTGTGGGCGAACACGACGTGCTATTCGCAGCACCGGGCGAACGCATCGTGCTGCGCCATCTGGCCACCGACCGGGCGATCTTTGCCCGTGGGGCGCTGAAGGCGGCACTGTGGGGGCAGGGCAAATCCCCCGGCCAATATGACATGGTGGATGTTCTGGGGCTTTGACACCACCCGGGAGCCGACAGACCGACTACAACTCTCGGATCTTATCTGCGCGCAAAGGGCAGGCGAGATAGACGCCGAATTCTTTGCCGATATCCGCACTGACCCGCGCGTGAACCTTGCCCTGCCGATCCAGAAAACGCTGATTGTCCTCGACCGGGAATATCCCCTCGTGCCAGATGCCAGGATGGATATACAGCCCGCGTGACCCATCACACCAAAAGGCCACCACCTTATCCGGTGTCAGATTGTCGCCCGGCAATGCGGCAGGGATGATGAAAGGCTTGTTGTCGATCGGCCAGAACATCTGTCCGCCATCGGGGTGATAGTTCATGTGCCAAAGCAGAACCTGATCGCGCGGAGCAGTTTGCCGGTTGGCGTTGGCCTGTTGCGGATCAGTGGACCAGCCGAGGACATAGTGGCCGTTGACCGCTTCGTTCTCGCCGTAAAGGACGTCCCCTTTCCACTCACCATGAAATGTGCCTTCGACCCAACCGGCCTCATCGCCGGTACCTTCGTCGATGGACCGCCAACCCTGTTGCGGCCAACGGACGATTTCAATTTCGAATTCTTCGGGGTCGTCGACCAGACAGCCATAGTCCTTGACCGTCTGGTCTGTAGCACGGATCAAGGGGACCTCGTGCCAAGGCAGGGAGGGTTTGGTGTTGGCCTCAAAAATGTATTCTGGGGCGTTCATGTGAGCTCCTGATATTTTTCGACCATTCGCTGCACCATCGGCGCAAAATGGTTGAAATCGGGGGTTTCCATGTCTGCACGTTTACCTGCTTCGTCCAGATAACGCACCTGAATGATCTCTTTCAGGTTCGGGTTCTGCTCGAATTCGGCAACTTCTCTGGCACTCATCGGCCCGCCTTGCAGTTCCAGTGTATGAACCGAAGCCGTGGACAGGCGGTTGAAATATTCGGGCTTGGTAGCGCAAAGATACCGTTTGGCCGCCACGTGATAGCGGCAGCAATCGGTGATAACTGACGGAAAGAACTGTTCCAGCACCTCGGCGCCTGCATCTTCGTGATGGCGGTCTTCGGTGTCGTCGGGGTGGTACGTGCCGAATTCGGATGTGAAATGACCGATATCATGCAGCAATGCCCCTACGATGATCTCTTCGGGCATGCCGTTCTGTTCGGCAATGGTCGCGCCCTGCAGCATGTGTTCTGCCATGGTGACGGGTTCGCCCAGATATTCCTCGCCGCCGCGGCGGTCAAAGATATCCCCGATGAAGGCCACGATATTGTCGGGGGTCAGGGTCGAGAAATCAGGTTTCATTCCGCCGCCTCCAGTGTCGCCAGTTCCATCGCCGCCAGGGTTGACAGTAAGCCGTCCTTGTCGGCGTAGCAGCCTTGCAACCACCGCGATCCGGCGCCGGAATAGCCCAGACGCGCGTGCAGGACGCGGGTGTTGTCAACGATGAAGCTTTCACCCGGCTCCAGCTTGAACGACACGCCCATGGCCGGATCGTCGATTATCTCACCCAACTGGCGATAGGCGGCGTAATAGGCCTCCATCAGATCGAAAGGGATGTCCACAAACGGAGCCGACGAGCGGTTGTTAAAGCGGATACCGATCAACTCGCCATCGGGCGATAGCTCAATCATTGGGCGGCGCGACCGCAGGTAGACCCCGTCCGAGCCCTTGTATTCGAACCGCGCCGGGAAACCTGCCAACAGCGCAAATCCATCGGGGTTCTGATCGCGCAGTTTTTCCGCCGCCCGGAACCCGTCCACAACAATGGAATCGCCACCCTCGGCGCTGTTCTCCAGGCAGTACAGGATCTGCAATGTCGGTACCGGGTCGCGATAAGGGTTGTCCGTGTGCGCCTGCAGGCCAAGCCCTGTAAAGGCCAGGTTGGTCGGGTTCACCTCGGTTCGAACCTCGAAATAGGGGCCATAGTTGGTCTGACGGACGTATCCGAACAGATCAGCCACCTTCAACAGGGATTCCGGTTCGGTCGGGCCACTGGTCAGTTTGGCAAACCCGTATTCGGCGACCATTGCCAGCCAGCCGCGCTT
Organism: Ruegeria sp. CDSA221; assembly: GCF_059611825.1. Lineage (NCBI taxonomy): Bacteria > Pseudomonadati > Pseudomonadota > Alphaproteobacteria > Rhodobacterales > Roseobacteraceae > Ruegeria > Ruegeria sp. CDSA221. The sequence goes on along the minus strand of NZ_JBXWPK010000008.1, from coordinate 29,869 downwards.
GGCTGCGGGTTTGGCGTGGACGTCGCTCCAGTCGGCGCTGGGCGCGTCGAGCCCTTGCTCCCAGGTGGTGATCCCGGGCGCGGTGCGGCCAAAGGTGCGGCTGTCCTCTTGGTCATAGCTATGCGCAGCCAGCCAATCAGCGGGGAAAGTGACAGTCTTGTTTTCGGGTTGAAATGTGACGGTGAGGTCGCCGTTGGCCACTGAGGCAGCGCTGACCATGGTATCGGCGGGGATATCGCCAATGGTGATCAGGCGCTGTCCGTTGCCCGGTGCCCGTGTGTCAGGATCAAGCGCGTTGTCGCGTAGCCAGATGGCGTGAAAGCGGGTACTTGGGCCTGTATCGAATTCCACGGTGACGATTGACGGAGTATGGGTGGCAGAGCGCAGCATGGGGTTTCTCCTGTTCGCGCGGGCTTTGCTTGAGGATATACGCCCCCTGTGGCATTACGACAATTAATCCTTGTTGCTGCTGAGGCCTGGAAAAACTTATGGATAAAAAGAAGATTGGCTTGCCCCCTCTGGACTGGTTGCGCGTATTCGAAGCGGCGGGGCGGTTGGGTGGATTCTCGGCAGCGGCGCGCGAGTTCGGTCTAACGCAGGCTGCTGTCAGTCAGCGCATCGGCAACCTTGAGGCCTGGTTGGGCCGCACGCTGTTTGTGCGCGAGGCGCGCGGTGTATCTCTGACCGTCGAGGGCGAAAGCTATCTGCCGCTGGTCCAGGACAGCTTGCAAGCGCTCGAGCGCAATACCGAAGACCTTTTCGGAAAATCCCCGCGCGAATTGCGGGTGGCTGGCCTGTCTTCCCATATTAAGGCCCTCGTCATACCCGCTCTTGCACGTTTTCACGTCCTGCGCCCCAAAGTGCGGGTGCTGACAGATTCTGTAGCGCGACGGTCTTCGCTGGATGAAGAGAGGACTTGGCTTCAAATCCGCTATGGGCGTGGGGCGTGGCCCGGGCGCGATGCCGAACTGATTGCGGCCGAAGTGCTAGTGCCGATGGCAGCGCCGGGTGTGGATTGGTCCGTGCCCTTGATTGATCTGCGCGGTGAAAGGCCCGGCTGGCGTGATTGGGCGAAAAACACCACTCAGACCGACCTGCCGCCTTCGAAAATCAGCTTTGATTCGATGGAACACGCGATTTCCGCGGCCCGGCAGGGTTTGGGCGTTGTGTTGGGATCCATGCCCTTGGCGCAATCGGACTTGCGAGCGGGACGGTTGCGTCGACTGGATTTGCCCGAATTGAACGCAAAAGATGGCTATTGGCTGACTTGGCCCGAAGAGCGTGCGAAATCCAATAAGCAACGGGCGCTCATCGCGGATTTTCTGCAGGCCCTGTGCGGGGACTGATCAGAAATCTATCGCGATGCCTTTCTTTTCCCAATCGCCATAACGTGCAGGATCGGGGCCGTCGCGTCCGCCCAGCTCTTTGGGTTGCGCTTTTGCGTCGGCTTCGGCCTTGCGGCGGCGGTCCTCCGCCTCGGCCAGCGCGCGTTGGGCGGCAGGCGGCAGGTCTTTGGGCTCGTCATTCATGACATCGGGTTCCTTTCAGTGCATTGGCTTGATATACGCCCCCGTCCGCCCTTGGCAATGCGGACGAGGGTCACATCAAAGGCGATTCAATGTCCGATAACGCAACGGCCGCGCGACGCAGCGCAATCTACCTTCTGGATCAGATCTTGGGTGAGGGGCGGCTGATGTCAGAATGTCTGGCTGCAGGTGCGTTGGAGCGATTGGCACCAGAAGACCGGGCGCGGGCACAGCGGCTGGCGTTGCAAACGCTGCGTGGGCTCGAACGCGCCGACCGTCTGTTGGACAATCACCTGAACCGCACCCCCGCCCTGACCGTGCATAATGCCCTGCGTCTGGGAGCGGTTGAGCTGTGCCATGGCGAGGCAGCGCATGGCGTCGTAAATTCCATGGTTGAGATTGTCGGTCGCTCGCGCAAGCATGGACGGCTCAAGGGGTTGGTGAACGCGGTTCTGCGCAAGGTCGCGGCGGAAGGGCCAGAGGCTTGGCCGAAAATGCGTGTGCCGCGCCTGCCCGAGTGGCTGCGCGATCCGTTGATCATGGCCTGGGGTGCCGAGGCCGTGACCGGCATGGAGCTGGCGCATTTCGAGGGCGCGCCGCTGGATCTTTCGATCAAGCCAGGGGCAACCGCGCCGGGTGAGATGCTTCCGACCGGTTCGATGCGGGTTCGGGATGCGGGGCAGGTGTCCGCTCTGCCGGGATATGATCGCGGTGACTGGTGGGTTCAGGATGCCGCCGCCGCACTGCCTGTCCGAGTCCTGGCGCCCAAGGCCGGAGAGAAAATTCTGGACCTTTGCGCTGCGCCCGGTGGCAAGTCGTTGCAGCTGGCGGCTGCGGGGGCCGATGTGACTGCGCTGGATATCTCGGAATCGCGGCTGGAACGAGTCCGCGAGAACCTGGCGCGGACGGGCCTGATGGCTACGGTCATCGCGGCTGACGCGCTGGAACACCAGGGTCAGTATGACGCCATCCTGCTGGATGCGCCCTGTTCCGCCACCGGCACGATCCGCCGCCATCCTGATCTGCCCTTTGCCAAGGACGGGTCGGAATTCGGCGCGCTGATCGAGCTGCAAACACAGATGCTTGCCCATGCCTGGACCCTTCTGAAACCGGGCGGGCGGTTGGTGTACTGCACCTGCTCGTTACTGCCCGATGAAGGCGAGGTGCAGGTTGAAGAGGCGCTACAGATGTATCCTGATATGCAAGCGGACCGGGCCGCTTTGCAGGTCGCGGGGGTCGAAGCCGGCTGGATCACCGAAGAGGGCGGTTTGCGTCTGCGGCCTGACTATTGGCCGGGGACAGGCGGCATGGACGGCTTCTATATCGCCTGCCTGACGAAATCAACCTGAAGGCACGCTTTTCGATGACTTGACGATTGCTCCGGTCTATCGTTGGGTCTCAGGCGCCAGCAGAGCGCAAGGGGCAGAGTAACGAGCGTCATGTCAAATTCGGACACCATGGCAAACCGATGGTCGCGGTTTCAGAACCGGCTTTATGCGCGGCTCAGTCAGCGGCGCAAGGCCGTTACCGGATTTGTGGGCGATCCGGAACCACGCACGGTTGGATCATTTGCGCGCGGGCGTCAGTTGGTGGCTGGGAACCTGCTGTTCTCGGGCTATCTGGTTGAGGCGCAGGATACAGGCTTATGGGATGTCACCGCGCCCAGCACCGGATTCGATGATGAACGCCACGGTTTTGCCTGGCTGGATGATCTGGCGGCTGTTGGCGACATCCGGGCGCGCGAAAAGGCGCAACGCTGGGTCTGGGGCTGGATCGAAGCACATGGGCGCGGGCACGGGCCCGGTTGGGCACCTGATCTGACAGGCCGGCGAGTGATGCGTTGGATCAATCACGCGATCTTTTTGCTGCGCGGTGTGGATGAGCAACAAAGCAAGGTCTTTTTCAGTTCGCTATCTCAGCAGGCCTGGTTCCTGTCGAAACGCTGGCATGCTGCGACGCCTGGCCTGCCCCGGTTCGAGGCGCTAGCCGGTCTGGTGCAGGCCGGTTTGGCTTTGGAAGGGCTTGAGCAGATGGCAGAGCCCGCCCTGCGCGCTCTGGCGCGGGAATGTGACAGTCAGATAGATCAAAAAGGTGGTATCTCCACGCGTAACCCCGAGGAGCTGCTGGAAGTCTTCACGCTGCTCGCCTGGACATCGGCGGCACTTAGCGATTTGGGGCGGGGTACACCTGGGGCGCAGGCGAATGCGATTAAACGGATGGCCCCGACCATGCGCAATCTGCGTCATTCGGATGGTGCACTGGCCCGTTTCCACGGGGGCGGGCGCGGGGTCGAGGGGCGTCTGGATCAGGCTCTGGCGCAAAGCGGCGTCAGACCGCAGAGCGAGAACGGCCTGTCCATGGGATTTGCCCGTCTCTATGCGGCACGGACCAGTGTGATTATTGATGCCAGTTCGCCGCCCAAAGGGGATGCGTCATATAACGCACATGCGTCGACCCTGGCGTTCGAGCTGACCTCGGGCCGCCGACCTCTGATTGTGAATTGTGGGTCTGGGGAAACCTTTGGGCTGGAATGGCGTCGGGCCGGGCGCGCCACGCCGTCGCATTCGACACTTTGTCTTGACGGCTTTTCAAGTGCGCGTCTGACCTCAGCTGTTCCTGGTACGGAACGTGAAGGGCTGGTCGACGCGCCAAAGGATGTTCCGGTCGAGTTCGAAGACGCGTTCGAGGGAACCCGGTTCATGGCCGGGCATGATGGCTATACCAAAGTGTTCGGCCTGACCCATGCCCGAACGTTCGAGCTGCGCTTTGACGGGCGGGAACTGACCGGCGAGGATATTCTGCTGACCACCAGCGACAAGGCCAAGCGGCAATTTGACAAGGCTTTGGACGCGTCAAACCTGACTGGTATCGGCTTTGACATCCGGTTTCATCTACATCCGGACGTGGATGCGGCGATAGATTTGGGCGGTGCGGCGGTGTCAATGGCGCTCAAAAGCGGTGAGATTTGGGTGTTCCGCCATGATGGCGTGGGGAAATTGTCAATCGAGCCAAGTGTTTATCTTGAAAAGGGCCGTTTGAAGCCACGCGCGACAAAACAGATCGTTCTATCTGGCCGCGCAATGGAGTATGCGACGCGCATCCGGTGGACGTTGAGCAAGGCGCAGGATACAGCCTTTGCCGTGCGTGACCTGCACCGGGACGAGCCCGAGTTTGACTGACGCCAAAAGGACCTTTGGACCCATGACCGATCTTCACCCCGTGCGCCGCGCGTTGCTTTCCGTATCCGACAAGACCGGGCTGATCGAGCTGGGTAAGGCGCTGGCCGACCGCGGGGTCGAGCTGTTGTCGACCGGCGGCACAGCAAAAGCGTTGCGCGATGCGGGGTTGGAGGTGAAGGATGTCAGCGAGATCACCGGTTTCCCCGAGATGATGGATGGCCGGGTCAAAACGCTGCACCCGATGGTCCATGGCGGCTTGCTGGCCTTGCGTGACAATGACACCCATATCGCCGCGATGAACGAACACGGCATCGACGCGATCGACCTGCTGGTAGTGAACCTCTATCCGTTCGAGGCGACCGTGGCTAAAGGCGCTGGCTATGACGAATGTATCGAGAATATCGACATCGGCGGCCCAGCGATGATCCGTGCCGCGTCCAAGAACCACGCGTTCGTCAATGTCGTGGTCGATGTCGAGGATTACTCGTCGCTGTTGGATCAGCTGGACGAGAATTACGGCAAGACCGCATATGGTTTCCGTCAGTGGTTGGCCCAAAAGGCCTATGCCCGCACCGCTGCTTACGATACCGCCGTGTCGAACTGGATGGCTGATGCGCTGCAGCTTGAGGCCCCCAAACGCCGCGCTTTTGCGGGCGAGTTGAAACAGACACTGCGCTATGGCGAGAACAGCCATCAGACCGCTGCATTTTATACCGACGGTACCAACCGACCCGGTGTGGCGACCGCCCTTCAGCATCAGGGCAAGGAACTGAGCTATAACAACATCAACGACACTGATGCGGCGTTTGAGCTGGTTGCGGAATTCGATCCCGTCAAGGGTGCGGCCTGTGCCATCATCAAACATGCCAACCCGTGTGGCGTTGCGACAGGAGGCACGCTTCTGGACGCCTATAAGGCCGCGTTCGACTGTGACCGTACCTCGGCCTTTGGCGGGATCGTGGCCCTGAATCAGCCGCTGGACGCTGAAACCGCGCAGGAGATCACAGGGATTTTCACCGAGGTTGTGATCGCACCTGGCGCCTCGGATGAGGCCAAGGCGATCTTTGCCGCCAAGAAAAACCTGCGCCTTCTGACGACCGAAGGCCTGCCGGATGTGACCGCTGGTGGCAAAACCGTGCGTCAGGTCGCGGGCGGTTTGTTGGTGCAAGACAAGGATAACGGATTCGTCGGCATGGATGACCTGACGGTTGTCACCAAAAAGGCCCCGACGGATGAACAGATGCGCGACCTTCTGTTTGCCTGGAAGGTGGCAAAGCACGTGAAATCCAACGCCATCGTCTATGTTAAGGACGGCGCGACCGTGGGTGTCGGCGCTGGCCAGATGAGCCGCGTGGATTCGGCCCTGATCGCGGCCAAGAAGGCCGAGCGCATGGCCGATGTTTTAGGCCTGCCACAGCCGCTGACCATCGGCTCAGCGGTGGCGTCGGACGCGTTCTTCCCCTTTCCCGACGGTTTGATGGAGGCCGCAGAGGCCGGGGCCACCTGCGTGATTCAGCCTGGCGGCTCGATGCGAGATGACGACGTGATCGCCGCCGCAGATGAGGCCGGTCTGGCCATGGTCTTTACCGGCATGCGGCATTTCCGTCACTGATGCGTGCCCGATTGCTCCTCTGGGCGGCGCTGACCGCGTTTCTGATCGACCAGATCAGCAAGTACCTGGTCGTTCATGTGATGCGCGTGGCCGAAGGGCCGATCAGCGTTCTGCCGCCCTTTCTGGTGTTCAGATATGGCGAGAATCGCGGCATCAATTTCGGCCTGTTTCAGGGCAATGGCGACGCCGCGCGCTGGGCTCTGATCGGAGTTTCACTGGTGATTTCAGTGGGCGTGTTGATTTGGTTGATGCGCACGGCCCCCTCAAAGTTCATGTTGGTCTGTGGCGGCCTGCTGATCGGCGGTGCGATTGGCAATGTGGTGGACCGCGTGTTGTACGGATATGTGCTGGATTTTCTGAACATGTCCTGCTGTGGTTTCGACAACCCCTATGTGTTCAATATGGCCGATGTATTCATATTCGCAGGTGCGTTCGGGTTGGTGCTGTTTGATAGGAAAAAGCCCTCGTGACGCGGGTTTGGAAATACGATAAAAGCGCCTGAAACAGGCTGGAGACTTTCATGCGGTTGCCGCGTTCCATATTTGTTGTGACTATGAGTCTTGCGGTTGCGGGATGTTCGGATATCGGTCTGCGCCACCTCGAGCCGCCGGGCCCGGGCCCGGACGAGTTTGCGATTTTGCCGGTCAAACCTCTGACCCAGCCCGAGAACTACAACTCTTTGCCCGCACCGACACCGGGTGGCACCAACCTGACCGATGCCAATCCCACAGGGGATGCTATTGCCGCGCTGGGCGGGAATCCGGCTGCTTCGAATCCAAATACCGCTGTGCCTGCCTCTGATGGCGCGCTTGTCACGGCCTCCAGCCGATATGGCGTTCCGTCAAATACACGGCAAGTCGTCAACCAAGAAGATGCGGATTTCCGCAAGCGTCAGGGGCGTTGGACCCGTCTGCGGCTGTTCAACGTAGACCGATATTCGCAGGTTTACCGTCGCTGGGCTATAGATCCGAACAAGCAAACCCAGGCTGCGCGGAACGCTGGGATCGAAACGCCATCAGCGCCGCCGGTCAATGAATAATTCTTAACTTTCCGTCATCGGGGTTGAACCCGCGCGGCACCACCGTAGTTTGAACACCAGAAACGAAACGGAGGATGCCCCATGGTTCGGGCTCTGGCACTGTCGGCTGCTCTGATCGCCGCCACCCCGGTTTTTGCCGAAGATGGGCACGAGGCGGTCACCACCTTTACTCTGGATAACGGTATGGACGTTGTCGTGATCGAGGATCACCGCGCCCCAGTCGTGCAGCACATGGTCTGGTATCGCGCCGGATCGGCGGATGAGCCGGTTGGTTCGTCCGGTGTGGCGCATTTTCTGGAACACCTGTTGTTCAAGGCCACCGACACGCTGGAGGCGGGCGAGTTTTCTGCCACCGTCGCGGCCAATGGCGGCAATGACAACGCGTTCACCTCGTATGATTACACCGCCTATTTTCAGCGTGTTGCTGCCGACCGGCTTGAGCTGATGATGCGGATGGAGTCAGACAGGATGCGCAATATCCGCCTGTCCGATGATGACATCGCCACCGAGCGCGACGTGATCCTGGAAGAACGTAACCAGCGTACCGAAAACAACCCGCGCGCCCTGTTCGGTGAACAGGTCAGCGCGGCGCAATATCTCAACCACCGCTATGGTGTCCCCGTTATCGGTTGGAAACATGAGATGGAAACGCTGGACCTGGACGATGCACTGTCCTTCTATCAGATCCACTATTCGCCAAATAACGCCATCCTGGTGGTGACCGGCGATGTTGAGCCAGACGAGGTCAAATCCCTGGCCGAGCAATATTACGGGGTAATCCCGGCAAACCCGGACCTGCCCGAACGGGTGCGATCACAGGAGCCGCCACAAACCGCTGAACGCCGTCTGACCTTTAAGGATGCGCGCGTATCGCAGCCCTATGTTCAGCGCAGCTATCTTGCACCCGAACGGGACGCAGGTGCGCAGGAAAAAGCCGCCGCCCTGTTCCTTCTGGCTGAACTACTGGGGGGCAGCACGACGTCGTACCTGAATGAAAAACTGCAGTTCGAGCAGCAAAAGGTCGTCTATACCGGCGCGTTCTACCGTGGCGTGTCGCTTGACGATACCACATTTGATCTGCTGGTTGTTCCGGCCGAAGGCGTGTCGCTGCAAGAGGCCGAGGATGCGATGGATCAGGCCGTGACCGATTTCATCGCCGAAGGTGTGAACGAAGAGGATCTGGATCGGATCAAAATGCAGCTGCGCGCCGCGCAGACCTATGCGCGTGACAATGTGGACGGGATCGGCAATCGCTATGGCCGTGCCCTGACCAGCGGGCTGACGGTCGAAGATGTACAGGCTTGGCCTGATGTCCTGCAGGCGGTGACCGGTGATCAGATCATCGCCGCCGCGCGCGAAGTGCTGCAGCCTGAAACCTCGGTCACGGGCTGGCTGATGCGAGACGATGAGGTAACGCAATGAAGCGGATATTTGTAACTCTGATTGCTTTGGTCATCGCAGTTCCTGCATGGGCCGAGATCGAGATTGAAGAAGTCACCTCGCCGGGTGGCATCACCGCATGGCTGGTCGAGGATCACTCGATCCCCTTCACCGCCCTGGAGCTGCGGTTCCGCGGTGGCACGTCGCTGGACGACCCGACAAAGCGCGGCGCGGTGTATCTGATGAGCGGCCTGATCGAAGAAGGCGCAGGCGAGATGGATGCCCGCACCTATGCGCGCGAGCTGGAATCTCTGGCCGCGTCGTTCGGGTATAGCGCCTCGGACGATTCAGTGTCGATCTCGGCACAGTTTCTGACCGAAAACAGGGATGAGGTGATTGACCTGCTGCGGACCACGATTCACGAACCGCGTTTCGATCAGGATGCCGTAGACCGTGTTCGCGCTCAGGTTCTGTCGGGTCTGCGGTCAGATCAGACCAGCCCCAGTGACATTGCCGGGCGCAGCTTCGCGGAAATGGCCTATGGCGATCACCCCTACGGTTCCGAAGGCAAGGGCACGATCGAGAGTGTCAGCGCCTTGACCCGCGATGATGTGGTCACGGCATATGAGAACGTGTTTACCAAGGATCGTCTGTATGTAGGCGCGGTCGGCGATATCACCCCAGAGGAACTGGGCGCGGTGCTGGACGAGCTCTTGCTTGATCTGCCGGATACCGGCAAACCGATCCCCAAGCGGGCCGATGTGACGATCACTGGCGGAGTGAGCGTAATCGAGTTCGATACGCCGCAATCGGTGGCTCTGTTCGGCCATGCCGGGATCGACCGTGACGACCCGGATTTCTTTTCCGCCTATCTGTTGAACCACATTCTTGGCGGCGGGGGGTTCGAAAGCCGCCTGATGCAGGAAGTGCGCGAAAAACGCGGTCTGACCTATGGCGTGGCGACCTATCTGGTGCCAAAGGATCTGGCCTCTGTGTATCTTGGGTCGGTGTCCTCGGCCAATGACCGTATCGCCGAAGCCGTTGATGTGATCCGCAACGAATGGGCGCGCGCCGCATCCGAAGGGGTCACTCAGAAGGAGTTGGACGACGCCAAGACCTATCTGACCGGTGCCTATCCGCTGCGCTTTGATGGCAACAGCCAGATCGCTGGGATCATGGTGGGTATGCAGATGGAGGATTTGCCTATCGACTATATCGCCACACGCAATGACAAGGTGAATGCAGTGACGCTTGAGGATGTGAACCGGGTGGCCTCCGAACTGCTGGACCCAGATGGTTTACACTTTACCATCGTTGGCAAACCCGAAGGTCTGGACGGCTGACCCTTAGGCCGCTGCAGGTCTTCTCTGGGCCTGCAGCGTGTGCTTGTTGCTGTTCAACAGCTTTTGCCGTGTATGTCGGAAATGCGCTGCTTTCAATGCATCGTCGATATGGCGGCTCCGCCGCAGCAAGCGCATCAGGCTGATATTGTCGAAGACCAGGCATTTGGTGGGTTCGGTGGCTATTACCGTGGCTGTGGCAGGCAGCCCAAGGCCAAAGGTCAGCTCTCCCAAAATCTCATCTTCTCCACATTGGTTGATGACCCGGCCGTTTTTCAGGATCGTGGTCCGCCCCTTTAAGACAAAGCCCAAAAAGTCGGTTGTCTTGCCTTCTTCGATCAGGATGTCACCGTTTTCATAGGTCTTGACGGCGGCGGTGTTCAACAGTTTCCGGGCTTGGTGGGGTTTCAGCGATTCAAGGTGCAGGGCAATGAACTGACGTTCGTCATCTGAAAACCGAAGCAGATGCCGGGACAGAAACCCGCGCAGCAGGCCCAGGATCGAGATCGAGATATAGGCCAGCTGAATGATCGAGCCCGCCAGATTGAACTCTTCCGACATGCTGAATAGAACACATCCGGCTGCGGCGATCACAAGCAGGGGGTAGAGGCTGCCGTTGCCCCGGATGATCCCCATCTGCAGCAGAAAGTAGCTGGTGATGTAGAGGCCCGCGCCAAAGACGCCGATCATCGTGGCGACCTGTACCAGTTCAGGAAACTCGTATGGAAAACTCAGCATGGACCGATCCAACCTTGTTAAGACTGGGTCCAAGCTGAGGGATAGTGGCGGCGCTGTATATGAACAATGTCACATGTTAATCATCGTTATGTTCATTCAATGATCACTCTGTGCAGCAGCGCGCCATCTGTACCCGAACAAACTGTTTGCACCCTGGGTTTTCCAGGGCTGGGGCCCTACTCGCCGTAGGGCACCCAGATGTTTTTAACCTCGGTCGCAGCCTGCAGGAAGCGGCGAGTCTGATCCTCGTGCCAGTCGGTTGCCATGGCGTTATTAACCCAACTCCGTTTCAGGTTCCCGGCCGAAGCCCGCTCGATCTCGGCCGACAGATCGGTAGACGAGAATGACCAGATCGCATCCACATTCAGATGCGAAGCCAGCGGCTTCGCCAGTTCCGTGTGGCTGCCAGTCAGGATGTTGACCACGCCAGCGGGCACGTCCGAGGTTTCGAGGATTTGGTAGAAATCCGTCGCCGCCAGCGGGTAAGGCTCGCTTGCCGCAAGAACCACCCGGTTGCCCATCGCAACCGCAGGCGCCATGGCCGAGACCAGACCCAGCAGCGGCGCCTCGTCAGCACAGAGCGCGCCGATCACGCCGACAGGTTCTTTCATGGCAATGGCCACGCCCCGGATCGGAACGCCGTGCACCTGGCCGTCATACTTGTCGGCCCAGGCAGCGGCGGTGAACAGGCGCTGGATCGCGGCTTCGACCTCTTTCGCACCGTCTTTCCTTCCGGTCATGGCATCAAGGCGCGCAGCGAATTCACCCGCGCGGGCCGAGAGGTTTTCGCCGATGTAATACAGGATCTGTGCCCGCAGATGGCCGGTGGTCTTGGACCAACCCTTGGCCCCCGCTGCGGCCTCGACCGCGTTGCGGACGTCTTTGCGGTTGGCCAGACCCACATGGCCCAGCAGTCCAGACTTGCCCCAGACGGGTTTCGAATATCCGCTGTCAGGACGGGCCTGTTTGCCGCCTACATACATTTTAGCAGTACGGTCAATCGGATCGACCGGGGCACCTTCGCCCATCGCGGCCTCGGCCTTGGCCAATGGTTTGCCTTTGCCTTTGGGCTTGGTGTAAGCGGTCAGACCTTCCCAGCCACCTTCGCGGCCAAAGCCGCTTTCGCGCACACCGCCGAACCCGGCTGCGGCATCGAACAGATTGGTGGCATTCACCCAGACAACGCCCGCGACCAGCTTCGGTGCGATATCCAGTGCAAGGTTCACGTTCTCGGTCCATACCGTCGCCGCCAGCCCGTAACGGGTGTTGTTGGCCAGCTCAACCGCCTCTTCCGGAGTACGGAAGGTCGAGGACACCAGCACCGGACCGAAAATTTCCTCCTGCATCAGTTGATCGGAGGTTTCGAGGCCCGAGATCAGCGTTGGCGGGTAGAAACAGCCATTTTCGGGCAGCGCGCCAGCCGCCTGATAAACGTGACCCGCGGTGTTGCTGTCGACCATGCTCTTGATGGTCTGCAACTGGACCGGGTCGACCACAGCACCCACGTCGATGCATTTGTCCAATGGATCACCGATGCGCAGAGTGTCCATTCGGGCGCGCAGTTTCTCGTGGAACCGATCGGCGATGCCTTCCTGAACCAACAGACGCGAACCTGCGCAACAAACCTGACCCTGATTGAACCAGATCGCGTCGACCAGCCCTTCGATGGCGGAATCGATATCGGCGTCGTCAAAGACGATATAGGCGGACTTGCCGCCCAGCTCCAAAGTCAGCGCCTTACCCGAACCGGCGGTCGCCTCACGGATGCGCCGACCCACTGCGGTTGAGCCGGTAAAGGCGATCTTGTCCACGTCCGAGGCCACGATCATCTCACCCACCGCGCCATCGCCCGTGACGATGTTGACCACACCCTTGGGCAGCCCGGCTTGTGAGCAGATATCGGCAAACAGCAGCGCGGTCAGAGAGGTATATTCGGCAGGTTTCAGAACGACCGTGTTACCCATGGCCAGCGCCGGAGCAATCTTCCAAGCCAGCATCAGCAGCGGGAAGTTCCAAGGAACGATTTGTCCACACACTCCCAGCGCTTCGGCGTTGGGTAGTTCGCTTTCCATCAACTGCGCCATGCCGGCGTGGTAGTAAAAATGGCGCTGTACCAGAGGGATGTCGATGTCGCGCGATTCACGGATCGGCTTGCCGTTATCCAAGCTTTCCAGCACTGCAAACAAACGCGAGTGCTTTTGCAGCAGGCGCGCGATGGCATAGAGGTAGCGCGCACGACCCGCACCGCCCATCTTCTCCCATTTTGGCTGCGCCTTACGGGCGGCGGATACGGCGGCGTCGACATCGGCTTGCTTGGCTTGGGTCAGCTTGGCCAAAACCTCTCCGGTCGCCGGGTTGCGGCTGTCGAACCCCTTGCCCGGTTTGGTGAAGGTCCCGTCGATATAGTGACCAAATTTGTCACCCTGATCGACCAGCCAGGCCAGCGCTTCGGCTGAGCTTTCGGGGGCAGGGCCGTAATCCATGGTCTCGAAAATCTCTTTGACTGTCATTGTTTTCGTCCTCAGCCCATCGAGTGCCTGTAACCGGCGGAATAAGCACCCGTTACGAAATGTTCTAGCTGCCGTTCGATATCGCCCAACAGCGACGACGCGCCAAAGCGAAACAGGTCCGGCTCCAGCCAACGGTCGCCCAACTCATCCTTGATCAGCGACAGGTAAACTAGTGCGTCCTTGGCTTTGGAAATCCCGCCTGCAGGTTTATATCCGACACGATACCCGGTGCGGTCATAATAGTCGCGGATCGCACGGATCATCACCAGTGACACGGGCAGGGTGGCGTTGACGCTTTCCTTACCGGTCGAAGTCTTGATGAAATCCGCCCCCGCCATCATGCAGACCAGCGAGGCACGCGCCACGTTGCGTAGGCTGCCCAGTTCGCCGGTTGCAAGGATGGCTTTGACATGCGCGTCGCCACAAGCCACGCGGAACGCTTTCATCTCGTCATACAAGGCCTTCCAGTCGCCCGACAGCACATGACGCCGAGAGATTACGATGTCGATTTCCTCGGCTCCGGCTTTGACGCTTTCTTCGATCTCGGCCACGCGCAGGTGGAACGGGGACAAGCCTGCAGGGAATCCGGTCGATACGGCGGCCACCGGAATCCCGGTGCCCCTCAGCGCATCCACAGCGGTTTCGATCATGTCGTGATAGACACAGACCGCGCCGGTGGTGATCGGTGGCATGTCCAACGCCTGAAGTGTTGCAGAAGCCACGGGTTGCCGCGCTTTGGCGCACAGGCGCCGGACACGGCCGACGGTATCGTCTCCCGATAGGGTGGTCAGGTCGATCAGGGTGATCGCCTTGAGCAGCCACGCCGCCTGGTAGTCCTTTTTCACCGAGCGCCGACCCGGCAGGGTGGCTGCGCGGCGCTCAACGGCCGAGGTGTTGACCTGTACGGCCCGCACCCAATCCAGATCAAGCTCCATTCCAGGGTTCCGGGGCTCGGTCACTTGCGGCAGATGCGCGGTGCGCACGGGGCTTTCTGAGCTCTGCGTTTCCATTTTCACATCCTTTGGGAGGTTTGTATCAAATTCGCACGGGTAAGATGCAAATGGAAGGCCATCCGGCATTGGAAGGGTAAATTTTTTGACCAAATGGACAAAATAGGCGTTTTCTTGCGAATAATTCTCAATAGCATTGACTTAGTTGCGAGCGGTTCTCATATTCATCTTAGCAAGATACCATTTCCGGGGTCTGATATGATTCGTCGTAGTTTCCTTGCAGCGCTGGCATTCGCCGCTGTATTCCCATTCTCGGCCTGGGCCGATGCGCCGCTGAAAGTGGTGGCCACGACCGGTATGATTGCCGATGCCGCCCGTCAGGTCGGAGGTGATCAGGTCGAGGTGAAGGGCCTTATGGGCCCCGGCGTCGACCCGCATGCCTATCGTCAGACCCGCAGTGATATCGTCGCTATGACCAGGTCCGATCTGATCCTGTGGCATGGTCTGTATCTTGAGGCGCAGATGGAAGAGTTCTTCCATGACCTAGGGCGTAAACGCATGGTCGTTGCGGTAGCCGAAGGCGTTGATAAGTCAAAGCTGCACGCGCATGACAATTATGCTGACAAATACGATCCCCATCTTTGGATGAGCCCGGCCCTGTGGCGCGATGTCGTGGTCGAGGTGCAAAAAGCCCTGACACAAGCGCGCCCCGAGGCCGCGGACACCTTTGCGGCAAACGCAGAGGCCTTTCTTGCGCAGATCGCGGAACTGGAGACTTATGGCAAGCAAGTGCTTGCAGCGGTCCCGGAAAACAACCGTGTTCTGGTGACGGCACATGATGCCTTTGGGTATTTCGGTGCTGAATACGGGTACGATGTGCTTGGAATTCAGGGCATTTCAACCCAATCCGAGGCGGGATTGAACCGGATTAGCGAATTGGTCGATACGCTGGTTGACCGGCAACTGACGGCAGTTTTCGTGGAAAGCTCGGTCTCGGATCGGTCGATGCGTGCGCTGATCGAGGGCGCAGCGGCCAGGGGACATCAGGTCGAAGTCGGTGGACAGCTTTATTCGGACGCGATGGGCGAGCCCGGCACCTATGAGGGTACCTACATCGGGATGTTGGATCACAATATCACAGTAATCGCAGGCGCTCTGGGGGCTGATATTCCCAAAACCGGCATGAGCGGCAATCTGTCGGCGGGGTTTTAAGAGATGCTGGAACTGGCGGCACATCAGGGCATCCCCCTTCCGGAAAACGACATTAGAGAAAGTCCGCTGGCCATTCGTGGCCTGACCGTCTCGTACGGGCAGAAGCCGGCGGTTTTCTCGGTTGATATGACCGTGCAACCGGGTGCCATGACAGCGATCATCGGGCCAAACGGTGCTGGTAAATCGACCCTGTTGAAGGCGGCTTTGGGGATTGTCTCACCCCTGTCCGGTCAGGTGACGGTGTTTGGCGATCGGCTGGATCGACAGCGGTCCCGGATCGCATATGTGCCGCAGCGGGCCAGCGTGGACTGGGACTTCCCGACGCGCGTGATTGACGTGGTTCTGATGGGCTTGTCGCGCGAACTGGGGCTGTTGGGACGGGTGCGCGCCCGGCATAAGGCGCAGGCGATGGATTGCCTGCACCGTGTAGGGATGCGTGACTTTGCCGACCGGCAGATCGGCCAGTTGTCGGGCGGCCAGCAGCAGAGGGTCTTTCTGGCGCGCGCCTTGGCGCAGGCCGCCGATCTGTATCTGCTGGACGAACCTTTTGCCGGGGTTGATGCGGCAACGGAAAAGGCCATCATTTCGGTCCTGAAATCGCTGAAAGAGGCGGGCAAGACCGTGGTTGCGGTGCATCATGACCTGGCGACCGTCACCGACTATTTCGACCATGTTTTCCTGATCAACACGCGCAAAGTCGCCGAGGGGCCCGTGGCCGAGGCATTTACGGCCAAGACATTGCAATCTGCCTATGGCGGCCGTCTGGCTACTGCGCAGATCGACCAGATCTCACGCGCGCTGGGGTGAGTCATGCATTGGGATGCTCTGACCCTTCAGCTTGGCTATAACGCCACGCTTGTCGCAATCGGCGCAAGCCTGCTGGGCATTTCCGCCGGGGTGACCGGCACATTTCTGTTCTTGCGCAAACGTGCACTGGTCAGCGATGCGATCAGCCATGCGACATTGCCGGGTGTGTGTCTGGCCTTTATGGTGCTTGTGGCCCTCGGTGGGGACGGTAGAAACCTGATCGGCCTGCTCGTCGGGTCGGCAATATCCGCTTGGATCGGCCTTTTATGTATGAACTGGCTGACGCGGCACACGCGGCTGGCCGAGGATGCCGCGATTGGAGCGGTCCTATCTGTATTCTTTGGTTTCGGCATTGTGCTGCTGACGGTGATCCAGACCATGGGTGTGGGCCGACAGGCGGGGCTCGAAGGGTTTCTGCTGGGCTCGACCGCAGGAATGCTTTGGACAGATGCGATGATCATTGCGATCGGAGGCGCGGCAACGCTGGCGCTTGTCATGATTATCCGCCGTCCAATGACGATCGTGGCTTTTGATCCTGAATTTGCCGCAGCCAGGGGCCTGCCGGTGCATCGCATCGACCTTGCAATGATGGGTCTGGTTATGGCCGTCACAGTGGTTGGCCTGAAAGTTGTCGGGTTGATCCTGATCGTTGCGCTTTTGATCATTCCGCCGGTGACAGCCCGGTTTTGGACTGAGCGGTCCGAAAGAGTAGTGTTGCTGGCGGGTCTGATCGGGGGCGTCTCGGGTTATATCGGTGCGGCGCTGTCGGCGGCGGCTCCCAATCTGCCGACGGGTCCGCTTATCGTTCTTGTCAGTTTTGCCGTGTTTGTCCTGTCGTTGCTGTTGGCGCCGGTTCGCGGTGTTCTGGCGGCGGTTTTGCGGCACCTGCAATTCCAGCGTCGGGTTCATATCCGGCAGGGCTTGCTTGCGTTGGCACAAGGGCAGAAAATCTATGAGCCGCTGACCCTGCGTTTGTTACGCCGGGCCGGGTTGGCCCGCCCCGACGGCGTGGCAACCGAGGCTGGCAAGGCCCGCGCCGCCAAAGCCCTGCGCGACGAAAAGCGGTGGGAGGTTGTTCGCACGGACCAGGCCCACGAAGCAACGGCGGCGCTTTATGACGGGCTGCGCGATATCGAAACCGTGCTGACCCGCGACCAGATTACCGAAATCGACCGGCAGATCGGTGGCCCGCAGGGGGTAGCAACATGAGCGGCGAAGAATTCGTTCCACTGTCTCTGACACCGCTGCTGATCGGGACATTTGCGGCCATTGCCTGCGCCCTTCCGGGAAACTTTCTGGTTCTGCGCAAACAGGCGCTGATCGGGGATGCGATCAGCCATGTAGTGTTGCCAGGCATCGTGGTGGCCTTTCTGCTGACCGGCGCGATCTCGACCTGGCCGATGATGCTGGGCGCGGCGGGTGCTGCCGTGGTTGCCGTTGTGATGATCGAGGCGATCCGCAGGCTGGGTCAGATCGAACCCGGTGCGGCAATGGGCGTGGTCTTTACTACCCTATTTGCGGCGGGTGTTCTTTTGTTGGAGCAGACGGACACCTCGACCGTGCATCTGGATGTGGAACACGCGCTGTATGGCAATCTCGAAAGTCTGATCTGGCTGGACGCAACGGGATGGGCCTCGCTGCGGGACCCGGCAGCGCTTGCAGGGTTGCCCCCGGAATTGCCGCGTATCGCGCTGACACTTGCAGGGGTTTCCCTGTTTACCTGGATATTCTGGCGACCATTGAAGGTTTCGACCTTTGACGAAGGTTTTGCCAGCACGATTGGTATTCGGACCGGTCCTTTGGGGTTTGCGCTGGTGATCACAGCGGCGATAGCTGCCGTCGCAGCCTTCGACGCGGTTGGCTCGATCATCGTGATCGCCATGTTCATCTGCCCCCCGGCTGCGGCGCGGTTGATGACCAACCGATTGGAAACTCAAATCGCATGGAGCGTTGTATTTGCCGTGGTTTCAGCGGTGATGGGCTATGTTCTGGCGGGCTATGGCCCATTATGGCTGGGTGCCCGCGATGCCGTGAGTGCCGCCGGAATGATCGCAACGGTATCTGGTGTGATTCTGGCGCTTGCAGCTGTTTTCGGCCTCTGCCGGACCCGCGCGGGCGCTCCAGGCACTGTTTGATCCGGCAAATTCCTGCTGTTGGCTGATGCCGTATTTCGGCTGAACTTTGCCAACGCGAACAGCTCGGTCAGAGTTAATGAGCCTTAATCTGCAGATCGTGCTAAAATTGTTGTATTGTTAAGCAACTGACCACCACTCACCCCGGCTTGTTCGGGCAATCGTGATCAAGGTCGTCGCCTTGCAGGCCGACATGGCGCGATTGTCCGAACGCCCCCCTCTTGCACAAAATCTGAATACCATAGCGGTGGCAGAATCGTGTGCGCATGTGCTAGGTCTAGGGGTATGGAGCAGGCAAACCCCAATATCAGCGAGTTTCGACCGGTAATTCGGCAGTTGGACGATGCTGCAATCAACCGGATCGCAGCCGGCGAAGTGGTCGAGCGACCGGCCTCTGCGGTCAAGGAATTGATCGAGAACGCCATTGATGCAGGTGCCACGCGGGTTGCGATAGAGATCGCCGATGGGGGCAAGACGCTGATTCGCGTCACCGATGACGGCTGTGGTATTGCGGCGACGGACTTGCCGTTGGCTTTGTCCCGCCACGCAACCTCGAAAATCGACGGGTCGGATCTGCTGAACATTCATACTTTCGGCTTTCGCGGTGAGGCGTTGCCGTCGCTGGGCGCGGTCGGGCGTTTGACCATAACCAGTCGTGTTCCGGGGGCGGATGCGGCGCAGATTCAGGTCGCTGGTGGCACAATGTCCGCGGTGAAACCCGCGGCTCTGCGCGCGGGTACCGTGGTCGAGTTGCGCGATCTGTTCTTTGCCACGCCTGCGCGTCTGAAATTCATGCGTACCGACCGCGCCGAGACACAGGCCATCGCCGATACGGTCAAACGTCTGGCCATGGCCGAGCCCTCGGTCACCTTTTCCCTGCGCGATGTCTCGGGCGGCGGCGAGGGGCGCGTAACCTTCCGTGCTGACCGCGAGAATGGTGATCTGTTTAACGCGTTGCATGCCCGACTGGCCCGCGTGATCGGGCGCGAGTTTGCCGAGAACGCGTTGCAAATTGACGCCACGCGTGAGGGTATCCGGCTGTATGGCTATGCCGCTCTGCCGACCTATTCTCGGGGCGCAGCGGTGGCGCAGTACCTGTTCGTCAATGGACGGCCTGTGCGTGACAAGATGCTGACCGGTGCATTGCGGGCGGCCTATTTCGACTTTCTCAGCCGTGATCGGCATCCGGCGGCGGCTCTGTTCATCGACTGTGATCCGACGCTGGTGGATGTGAACGTGCACCCCGCGAAATCCGAGGTCCGGTTCTGCGATCCCGGCGTCGCACGCGGGCTGATCGTCTCGGCCCTGCGGCACGCACTGGCCGAAGCGGGGCACCGGGCGTCCTCGACCGTCGCAAACGCGACGCTTGGCGCGATGCGACCCGAGCCGTCTCACTCCACCCCGGCGCGGGTGTATCAGATGGATCGCCCCTCACCCGCCGCGCGCCAGATGGCTTATCAGGCGCAGGCGCCGGGCTTTGCTGAACTGACCCGCGATTACAGCGGCAGCGTGGTCGAGCCGGTCGCGGAGCCCGCTTCCGAGGCGCCGACCGAAGACCTGCCTTTGGGAGCCGCGCGCGGGCAGGTGCATGAAAACTACATCATCGCCCAGACCGCTGATGGCATGGTGATCGTCGATCAGCACGCCGCGCATGAGCGGTTGGTCTATGAAAAGCTCAAAACCCAGATGGCGGCGAACGGCGTGGCGGCGCAGGCGCTGCTGATCCCCGAGATCGTAGAGTTGTCTGAAGGCGACTGCGCGCGACTTATGGCGGTGGCAGATGACCTTTCGCGCTTTGGCCTGACGCTCGAGCCCTTCGGCGGCGGTGCGGTTGCCGTGCGTGAAACCCCGGCCATTCTGGGTGAGGTCAACGCCCGCGCAATGATTCTGGATATTCTGGATGAGCTGTCCGATCAGGGTGAAAGCCAGATGGTGCAGGCGCGGATTGAGGCGATCCTCAGCCGTGTCGCCTGTCACGGTTCGATCCGCTCGGGCCGCCGAATGCGGGCCGAAGAGATGAACGCCCTGCTGCGCGAGATGGAGGCGACACCCCATTCCGGCCAGTGCAACCACGGGCGGCCAACCTACGTGGAACTGAAACTGGCCGATATCGAACGATTGTTCGGACGCAGTTGATCCCGCGGGGTGCGCGGGCTATGAAGAATAAAACAAGAACACCCGAGGCGATATGATCGAGATTGCAGGAACCCAATTTGCATTGAACGACCCCGTGATTCTGATCGTTGGCGGGGTGGTGGCATTGATCCTGTTGCTGCTGTTCCTGTCTTTGCGAGCGGCCAACCGGTCAGCCAGGATGGCCGAGCCACTGTCGCGGCAAATGGCGCATCTGGGTCAGCATGTTCAGCAGTTGGGACAAGGACAAGAGCAGCTGCGCGGTGGTCTGCAGCATGTCTCGGACACGCAGGCCAATGCGCAGCTGCAGGTGATCCAGACGGTTGAATCCCGCCTGTCTTCGGTGCAGCAGCAGATGAACGATCGGCTGGCAGATAATGCGATGAAATCCGCACGTGCGCTGGCCGAGATGCAGGAGCGGATGAAGGAATCGCTGCACGGCTCGTCGAAACAGACGGCGACGTCACTGACCCAGTTGCAGGAGCGCCTGGCGGCCATCGACAAGGCGCAGGATAACATCACCAAACTGTCGGGCGATGTGCTGTCGCTTCAGGATATTCTGTCGAACAAACAGACGCGCGGTGCGTTCGGAGAGATTCAGTTGAACGATATCGTCTCCAAGGCGTTGCCCTCGGACAGTTTCAAGCTGCAGGCGACCTTGTCGAACGGGCGTCGGGCGGATTGCTTGATCCACCTGCCCAACCCACCTGGCCCCATTGTGATCGACAGCAAATTCCCGTTGGAAGCGTATGAGGCGCTGATCGGGTCGACCAATGATACGGAGCTGAAAGCGGCGGTGCAGATGTTCCGAACAACTGTGCGCAAGCATATCAACGACATCTCCGAGAAGTACATTCTGGACGGGGAAACCGCCGATGGCGCGTTGATGTTCCTACCTTCCGAAGCGGTTTATGCCGAGTTGCACGCCAAGTTTCCCGAATTGGTGCAGGAGAGCTTTACCAAACGCGTTTGGATCGTCTCGCCCACCACCTGCATGGCAACGCTGAACACGATGCGCGCGATCCTGAAGGACGCAAGGATGCGGGAACAGGCGGGTGCTATCCGCAAAGAGCTGGGTCTGCTGCACAAGGATGTAGATCGCCTGGGCGATCGGGTTTCCAATCTGGACCGTCATTTCGGGCAGGCGGCCAAGGATATCTCGGAAATCAAGATCAGCGCTGAAAAGGCAGGGCGCCGGGCGCAGCGGCTGGACAATTTCGATTTCGAAGAGATCGCACCTGACGACACACCGGGCGTTGTACCGCTGGCGCGGCACGAAATCTGACAAGCCGTTCGATGCGACATTGGCCGGAATTGGCCAGCGCACCGCGTCAGGTCCCAGAGATCAGATACGCAGGAAGGGCTGGAACAAGCGGGGCATGAGCTTGGTGAATTTCAGCGGCGCGTCGGTAACGGCCAGACAGATGCAATCTGCGGTAATGTCTGCGGTCGGGGTGTGATGCAGATCTTCATCGGCAATCTCGACATCGCCGCGTGCAAAGTGATCAACCTCATCCGAGAACGCACCCTGCAGAACCATGGTCAATTCCATACCGTTATGGCTGTGATCCGGAACTGCGGTTCCGGCCGGAATGAACAGCAGACGTGCCGAAGCGTCGCCGCTCGTCGGCAAGATAGCTTGTCTGACGCCCATTCCGATGGGCCGCCATCGGATGTCATTGACAGTGCCACCGACGTAGTCCTGCAGGGGGGCAGGTAGGACGGCGCAGCCCTTGTTCACGGGCTTGGGGGTCGGTGCGCCTTGGGCGATCAGCGCCATAGTCGCAGCCAGCGCGCTGTCGCTCATTTGGGCAGGATAGGGCAGCGTGTCCAGTATCTGTCCGCCCACCGCATCAAAGCTTTCAGCCTGCGCGCGGCAATGGTCACACAGCGACAGATGGGTCGCGACCATCAGATCGAACGCTTCGGGCAGGCTGCCGGCGGCATATGCCATCAGCAGATCTTCCGTCAGGTGATGCTTAATCTGTTTGCTCATCGTCTCTGTCTCAGTTCATTGCGTGGCGCAGGCGATCCAGCGCCAGCCTAATTCTTGATTTGATCGTTCCCAGAGGCAACCCAGTCTGAGATGCAATTTCCCGGTGACTCAGGTCTCCGAAATAGGCCTTTTCGATCAAGTCTCTTTGCGCGTCAGGCAACGCCTTCAAGGCAGTGCGCAGCTGCGCGGTTTCTTGTTGCAAGACGATCACGTCGTCCTGATCAGGTTCGGACTCGGGGCCCCAGCCCAGTTCTTCCGGTTCGGGGCGCCGTTGCTTGCGCAGGGCGTCGATGCGTTTGTTCCGTGCGATGGTGAACACCCATGTGGCCACCGTTGCCCGGGTCGGATCGAACAGATGGGCCTTGTGCCACAAGGTTGCCATCACCTCTTGCGCACATTCCTCAGACATGGTCGCGTCCGAGCCCGACTTCATCAGGAACGCCTTGATCCGCGGCGCAAAATGCTGGAACAGCTCGGCAAAAGCCGCCTGATCCTGCGCATCCCGAATGCGCCTGACATGGTCCACCCACTCAATCCTGGTGTCGCAACTGCTTTGTGTTCCGTTCACCTGTTTACCCTTGATGCGTTTTCTTGCGCGCCATGGCTTGAGCACGGCGGGTGTAGCCGCCGGCTCGTCCAAGGTCACGGTGTCTATCTCGGTAAACATAACCACAATACGGTTGGTGTCCCAAGCCGGATCACTCTGAAGCGATATTTTTGATCCAATCCTGGCTGGATGCCGTATTCTAAGTAACAGAAACCTTCAGAAAACCACGCCCCTCCGGGCGGTTACAAGCGGGTCGGACCATATCGAATGACACAGACCGTTGATCATGTTGCGGGCCATACCTTTCACGGGCGAAAGGGGGCGATCGAAAACGCCTTCCGCTATTCGGTCGACTACATTCTTCTGAACCCTGAAAGCGATCTGACCACTCCGGCGCTATTTTCGGTGAACCGGGCCAATCTTGCCAACTGGCGGTCGCAGGACCACGGGGGGGCGCCGGGCCAAGGCGGCGCTGCCGTATGGCTGCGCACCCAGTTCGATCAGATGCAGGTGGCGCAACCGGCGCGCCTGATGTTGCTGACCCAGCCCCGGGTTTTGGGTCATGTCTTCAACCCGGTCAGCTTCTGGTTCTGTTTCGATGGGCAGGGTGCGCTCTATGCGGTTGTGGCCGAGGTGACCAATACCTATGGCACGCGCCACAGCTATCTGTGCCACAATCCCGGCTTTTCACCCATCAAGGCAACCGACAGGATGGTGGCTGACAAACTGCTGCATGTCTCGCCCTTCCAGAAGATCGAAGGAAGTTACACCTTCCGGTTCGATTACCGCCCCGAGCGTGTCGGCGTGTGGATCGACTATACCCGCCCCGAGGGCGGTTTGATCGCGACGTTAACCGGGACACGCCGTCCGCTGACCAACCGGGTGATCCTGTGGTCGCTGCTGCGCCGCCCATTTGGTGCGCGGCGGACCTTTGCGCTGATCATCTGGCAGGCACTTAAACTTTGGGTGAAAAAAGCCACCTTTCGCCCGTTCAGAACCGCACCGGTGCCGGATCAGCCGGTTTCGCGTGTGCGCCTGCGCTAACGCGTTTGTTCAAGATCAAAGACTCGGGCTCTGCCTAGTGGTTGTTTCATTCGAAAGCCGCGAACACAGGAGTCGGGTCATGTTGGAAATTTCAGCAAGAAAAGTTGCTCAGGTTGCGCTGATGGGGCGCGAGCTGAATCGGGCCGAGGGCGAGTTGCGCGCGTTCATTGATCACATGAGCGAGGACGAACAGGCCGAACTGGTGGCTATCATGTGGATCGGGCGTGAAAGCTTCTTCGCCGAGGATCTGGTCGAAGCCATCGCCACCGCAAGGGCCGAAGCCTCAACCCCCTGCGCTGATTACCTGATCGGCACGCCGCACATGTCAGATCATCTGGAAAATGGTTTGGATGCGCTGGGGGTATCGGCGGAAGATGTGGAAAACGATCTGATGTAGGCGATTGCGCAACCGATCGAGGACAGAGTTTTCCACACCTTCTTGTCTGGCGGTTTAATCGGATAAAGGGATGGTCGTGGACAATTTCAGCCAGGTTTGATTTAGGTTCGGGTGAACTACTTTTGGTTGAATGAATGACATCCGATACCCCAGCTTCTTTGCGACACAGAAAATCGAAGCTCGCCCGTGTTCTAACGGGTATTGTCTTGATCGCAATCGCTGGGGTTTTGGTGCTAGGCCAAGAACGTAAAAAGCTGATGGCTACCTGCAACTTTAGTAAGGCTGACTTGGAAGACAAGTTGGCCGCCTGTGATACGTTGTTGATATGGGCGGCATATAACCCGTCAACCCGGTCGCTGATCCATCGACACAAGATGCGGGCACATATGTGGAATAGAGACTGGGAGGCTGCCCAAAGCGAGGCTGATCTGGCTATTGCAGAAGACCCTGAAAGCCGCGTGCCGTGGCAGTGGAAGGCGCTGGCCCACGCCCGCGCCGAAGAATACCCAGCGGCGATGGAGGCAATTGAGGCAGCGCTGGAGATTGCCCCGGGTAATGACTATTCGCTAGAGACAAAAGCCAAACTCTTGCGCCGGATGGATCGGTTGTCAGAGGTTGAGCCTCTGGTTGAAGACGCCATAGCCAACCATAAAGTGGGCCCGTGGGCCTGGAGCTATGCTGGCTATTTCAGATTGCGGGCAAAGGAGTATAGACCCTCGGCTTTGGCCTTTTCCGAAGCGTTACATGCCGATCCACACAATGCATATGATCGCCGCAAGTTCCTTGAGGCCTGCCGACTTGCTGGCCCAGATTGCCCGCCTCTGTTTCCTGAAAAACGCGCGAGCTATGCTGAGCTTAGCTGCGAAGACATTGCATTGCAGTTTGCAGAGCAATATCCAGGTTTTCACAGCGGAGCTGGTTTTGATACGCCGTATGACCTGATCGACCAAGGTGATTGGCGTGCAAAGGTCCTGGTGCAGGTTGTTTACCTCGGCACAGCAATCGGATTCGAGCAGACTGCGTCAAAAGAATATGCAAATAGGTTGATAGTAGACAGCGCCATGTTTGAGTGTGTTTCGGGTGGCGAATATTACTTTTCGGGCTCGGATAAGGGCTCCGAAGAACACCGCTATGCAGCTGAACACTTGTTTGGACCGGAATTGCGTAGAAACCTTGTCGATCTCGCGTATACGCATCTGAATTGATGTACCAACCCGGCCAATCCAGGTTGGTGCGGGCTTAGTTTTCAGCCCGCGTGATCCACCACCTGCAGATGCTGCGCCAGCCGGTCAATTTCAGCCATCCAACTCTGCACCAGCTTTGGATCATTGGGGGCCGCATGAACGCCTGCCGGGATAGCGCGGTTCAAGACGGCTTCGACAGCCAGTGAAACGGGGACCGAGACCAGCCGCGCCATTGCCGTGCCGCGGTCGTCGCCCCAGGCATCCATCACATAGGTTTTGTGCCAGACCGGAACGCCGTCTTTTTCCGCCTTCAGGCCCACACACAGAACCACACGGTCCGGCTCGCCCTCGTCATAGGCGTTTTCGGCCCAGAACTGGTCCGACATCTCCTTCAGGCGTGCATCGCCTTCGGGCCCGGACAGGGTTTCGATTTCGGCAAACACATCCGACCACGCATCGGCCCAGCCATTCAGACGCAGCGTACCGCGGACGAATTCCTTGACTGGCCAGTGATCCTCGAAATGGTACTGCGCCATGAACGGGATCGAGTCGCGGTTCGGGTAGACCTCAAAGCTTTCGGGTGTGGGCAGGGGTGCGATATAGCTGGTAATCGCATCCCATGGGCGCGCCACGTCCAGCGGAGCATAATTGCGAATTGATTTCGATGGTGAACGCAACGCCTTGAGCACACCCAGCGGTGACCAGCTGAACTTGTACCGGAACGGGTTCGGATACTTGGGGATACCACCGCAATAAGAGATGAAACTCAGGTGGTTCTGCGGGTCGAACACGTCTGAAGCGCGATAGTCGTCGATCAGTGCATGAGCCATCAGGTGATCGATGCCCGGGTCCAGCCCGACCTCGTTGACCAGCGCCACCCCGGCTTCGCGGGCCGCGCCGTCCAACGCGCGCATCTCGGGGGCGATATAGGAGGATGAGACGAAATTCGCCTGTTTCGCGATTGCAAGCTCGGCCAAGGGCACGTGCCAATCGCCGGGCAACATCGAAACGATGACATCGCCCTGTTCCAGCACCGCCGCCAAGGCGTCGATATCAAAAACGCGGATATCGCTGGTCAGATCGCCAACTTCGGCCTTGGCCTTTTCGATTGTCCGGTTCCAGACTGTGACCTTTTGCCCGCCTTCGATCAGGCGGCGTAAGCCGGGAATGGCCGACAGGCCGGTGCCACACCAGTGAATCGTCATGTGAAAACTCCTTTACGGCTGTTCAGCCAAACCTCAGTTTTGCAATCACGATCGCGCTGACAAGCAGGATCGATATCACATTACCCAATATCAGCGGCCATGCCGCAATCATCACTCCGTAAATCAGCCACAGGGTCAACGTGGCCAGAATCAACAGGTTCGCCGGCATAGACAGATCCTTGGTCTCGCGGGAGCGCCAGGTCTTTAGGGTTTGAGGAAGCCAACATACAGTGCCCAGCACCGCAGCCGCGCCCCCGATCAGGTGTTCCATGCGTGGCTACTCCTAGACATGGTTGTCGAACGTATCACGGGCCCGGCCCCAGACGCCGCTGTCCAAGTCGGTCAGGGTCAACAGAGAAGGCAGAAGCTGTGCTGCATAATCTTCCGAGCTTTCGACCGGTAGCATCGACGGCAGATTGTCGATTGCAACTACATCAAGAACCGGATTGGTCGCCACGCGCAGGGCAGGTGCGTCCCAAGTGGTTGCTCGGTCATAAACCGGAACAGGGTTATAATCGCTGTCAGGGTCACAGGCGACATCGCCGATGGCGGTCAGCTTGCGGTCAGCGGCCAGTGCCTTATGCGGGACAAAAATCGGCGTACCTGGGCGCGCGAAGATACAGTTCAGGAACAGGTCGTGGTCGAGGATTTCAGGGAACGGCCCGCCGCTGGCGGTTTCGGCCATGTCCCACTTGGTGACACTGACACCCATCGCCGTGCAAAGGTCGCTGGCGCCGGTACCCACGCGGCCAAGAGCACCGATGACGATGGCCCTTGGTCTATTGGCCTCGATGGCATCTAGTTCAGCCAGAAGCTCGGAATTCAAAGCGTCCTTGCTGGGATAGACACCAACCGGAGGGCATTCCGCGCCCCGCTGCTGCGCGGCCCAAGTCTTGAGTGTCATCGCAGCCCCGGCATAGCCGGCCCAATAGCCAAAGGCGGCGACTCGGCGGCCGTTTTCGTCGACAAGATATTCCAGATCATACAGCGTTCCGCCCCCGGCCTTGAACCGTTCTAGCAGCGCCCGGCCGGAATGCTGACCCTTATAGGCATGGCCGAACATGATGTGGCGGTGGGGCAGGGGCGTGCCATCCTCGGGCAGTTCCTTGAGGCCGAAGATGATCGCGTCCTTAGGTGCATCTGGCCAGGAATTCTCGGGCGCGATCTCGCAGCCAGCAGCCTTGTAACCGTCGATGGGGATGGCGCGAACATGGCTTTCCTCGACCGTTACGCGGATGCCAGCAGCGATCAGAGCCAAAGCGCCTTCAGGGGTCAGCCCGACCCGTTCTTCGTTCGGGCGCTGTTCGGCCCGGACCCATAGATGCGTCATATTTTGTCCCCTTTATCAGAGCATTCCGGCGGCACGCACGGCTTTCAGCGAAGCGCGCGCCTCTGCCGCCTCACGAAAGGCGACGATCTTGGGATAGGTTGCAACGTCGACGCCGTCGCCTTCCAACCAACTGCAAACCACATACAAATAGGCATCGGCCAGCGAGAACGCCTCGCCCAGCACAAACGGTCCACGCAGACCGTTCGAACAGATATAGTGGCAGGACGCTGCCATGGTCTGCGCGACTTTTGCCGTCATATCCTTCCAGCTGGATTTCTTGTCGGCCCACCGTGCGCCGCGCAGCTTATGGGCGTGGTTCACATGCATGGTCGAGGCAAGGTAATACATCACCTCGCGCATCCGGGCGGCCATGATCGGGTCCGCAGGCACCAGCCCGGCCTTCGGAGCCATTGCTGCGATGAACTCCAAAAGTGCCCCGGTTTCGGTCAAAATCCCACCGTCTACCACCAACGCCGGAACCCGGCCTTTTGGGTTGATCTGCTTGTAGGCGGATTTGGTTTGCTCTCCACCGGCAAAGTCCAGTTGGATCGCTTCATAGTCCAGCCCGGCCTCTTCCAGTGCAATCGCAACGGCGACCGAAATCGTGCGAGGGGCATAGTAAAGTTGCATCACAAAGCCTCTGGTTTGGGGTTACAGGTGGGTCTGTGCAAACTGCCGGTCTGGTGCTTCCAGATGCGGAACGGCATTGAACAGAACCGGGCTGAGCTGAGTACCTATCGGGTATAAACGGTGCATTGACGTGTTCATGATGGCAAGAGCCACCCGCGCCATGGCCGGGATATCCAGGCCCATCGCCTGGCGGACAACCATCGAAATCAACCCGCCCGAGGTCACAACAATGGCAGGGCCGCCTTCGGTTCCGATATCGGTCAGCGCGTCGCGCACCCGGGTTTCGAATTCCTCGAAGGTTTCCGGTGTGTTTTTGATGGCGCCATCGGCCCAGGCGGCAAAGGTGCGGGGCAGATGCTCGACAAAACCTTCGCGATCAGTGGGCACTTTCACTCCGTGCTGTTCCTCGAACAGCTGCGCGATGGTGAAATACTCGATCTCGTTCAGCCGCGGATCGCGGATCGGATCAGTCAGCCCCATGCTGGCGGTGGTCTCGGCGTGGCGGATCAGGGTGCCGCAATAGACTCGGGGAAAATGGCTGCGTGTGTCCTGCAGATGCGCCCCCAGCCAGCGGGCCTGCTGATGCCCCAGATCGCTGAGCTTGTCATAGTTCTTTTCGTCGCGCGCGGTAGTGTTGGCCTGCCCGTGACGCACCAGTGTGATATGTGACATGTCGGTCCCTCTTGCGTGGCAAGTCTTAGGACAGGTCTAGGTCCGGGGCCAGAGCTGTTCGTTGCGGTTTGGAAATTATTCTCGCTCACCCCCGAATCTGGCCGGGCGGTATTGTTGTTGACTCGCAAGACCGTCCACAGGAACCTTGGTGATATCAGACTGTCCTGCAAATTCATCGTTGCAAGCTATTCGATGACCTCGGAAAACTGGCTTGGGAAAGGGTTTATTTATGACGGATATTAAGCGCACGCCTTTGCATGGTTTGCATGTTGAGTTGGGTGGGAAGTTGGTTGATTTTGCGGGCTG